>NZ_CP120361.1:4850000-5150000 GCF_029457495.1 Chelativorans sp. AA-79 | reverse complement strand
TCGTCTTTCAGTCGTTGCTACAGCAAAGTTAGGCGTAGGGATCGCCAATGGCAAGGCTTTCCAGGATTTCCCTTTCAAGCTGCTCCATCTCCTCCGCCTCTTCCGGCATTTCGTGGTCATAGCCCAGAAGGTGCAGATAGCCATGGACGACGAGATGCGCGAGATGATGCTCGAGCAGCTTACCTTCGGCCCGCGCCTCGCCCGTCACCTTTTCATAGCCCAGTGCGATGTCGCCCAGATGACGCGGCGTTCCCGGAGGGGCCGTGCCCCCGATTGCCGGGAAGGAAAGAACATTGGTCGGCTTGTCCTTGCCGCGGAAACGGGCATTGAGCGCCCGCATCTCGGCATCGTCTGTGAAAAGGATCGTCAGTGTTTCGTCGCCCGTCCGGCCTATCCGGGCCGCAGCCGCCGCAATCGCACGTTCCGCAATCTGCTGCAGCACCTCTTCCGGCGGCCAACCTGGCGTCTCGACGGCACAATCGACGGCGATGGCCCGAGAACCCCCCGCACCCGCGGCCATCACTCGCCCGTGGCCGATCTTTTCGGGCCGCCAGTCTTCCGATCATAGGCATCGACGATCGCCGCCACCAGCGCATGGCGTACCACGTCCTTCTCGTTGAAACGGACGGTCACGATCCCCGGCACGTCCCGGAGAATGTCGAGCGCCTCCACGAGTCCGGACTTCGTGTTGGGCGGCAGGTCGATCTGGCTGGGATCGCCGGTGACGATCATGCGCCCGTTCTCGCCTAGGCGCGTCAGGAACATCTTCATCTGCATGGGCGTGGTGTTCTGCGCCTCGTCCAGGATCACCACGGCGTTTGAGAGCGTGCGTCCGCGCATGAAGGCGAGCGGCGCGATCTCGATCACGTCCGCGGCGAGAGCGCGCTCCACCTTGTCTGCCGGCATCATGTCATAGAGCGCGTCGTAAAGCGGGCGCAGATAGGGATCGACCTTTTCGCGCATATCGCCGGGCAGAAAGCCGAGCCGTTCGCCCGCCTCGACGGCGGGGCGCGAGAGCACGATGCGGTCCACCATGCCGCGCTCAAGCAGCATCGCCGCGTAGGCGACCGCCAGGAAGGTCTTTCCCGTGCCCGCTGGGCCGATGCCGAAAACGAGCTCGGAACGCTCCAGCGCACGCATATAGGCGTCCTGGTTGGCGGAGCGCGCATGGACCGTGCGCTTGCGTGTCGAGATTTGCGCCGCAGCAAGCTTTCCCTTGCTCTCCAGCGTGGGCAGGCTCAGCTGGTCGTCCGCCGCCTGGGCAAGACGCACGGCGCCGTCTACCTCGGAAGCCGAAAGTTCCGTCCCGCTCTGCACGAGCCCGTAGAGATAGTCGAGTGCGCGGCGTGCCTGCTCGGCCGCCGTCGACTCGCCCTTGATGGAAAGCCGGTTACCCTTTGAGCGGACATCGACCCCGAGCTTCTGCTCGATGCGGGCGAGATTTTCGTCGAACGGGCCATAAAGCGCGCCGGCGAGCTTGTTGTTGTCGAAAGTGAGCACGATATGCGCCATATCGGACGCCCCGGAGGGCGTGTTCTTCAGCTCCGTACCGGCGTTCAAACGCTTTCCCCCTTTGCAGCCCCCATCGGGTCCGCGTTCAAGTTCCGCATTGGCTCGCAAAACAGGCTGTGGCTGCCCGCACGCGTGATCCGCACACGGACAATGTCGCCGATTCGGCCGGCCCTTTCATCAACAATCACGGGCTGCAGCCAGGGGGAGCGGCCAACGAATTGGCCCGCCTGACGTCCCGGCTTCTCGATCAACAGATCGATCTCCCCGCCCACGAGGCTCTTGGCGAAGGCATGCTGCTGTTCCGCCAAAAGCGCCTGCAGCCGCTGCAGCCTCTCATCCTTCACCTTTTCCGGCACTTGGTCCTGCATCTCCGCACCCGGCGTTCCCGGCCGGGACGAATATTTGAAGGAGAAGGCCTGAGCATAGTTTACGTCGCGCACAATGCGCATCGTATCCTCGAAATCTTCGTCCGTCTCGCCCGGAAAGCCAACGATGAAATCGCCGGACATGGCAATGTCCGGCTTCGCGGCGCGGATGCGCTCGATCAGGCGCAGGTAATCGGCCGCGCTGTGTTTGCGATTCATCGCCTTCAAGATCCGGTCGGAGCCCGTCTGCACCGGAAGGTGCAGGTAAGGCATCAGCTTGTCGAGATCCCGATGGGCGGCGATGAGATCATCGTCCATGTCGCGCGGATGGCTAGTCGTGTAGCGTAACCGGTCGAGGCCGGGGATCTCGGCCAGCCGGAGGAGCAGGCGGGCGAGACCCCATTCGTTGCCGCCCGGCCCTTCGCCATGCCAGGCATTGACGTTTTGCCCGAGAAGAGTGACCTCGCGCACGCCGGCTTCCGCGAGCCGCTCTGCTTCCGCAACAATCTGTGTCACGGGTCGCGAAACCTCCGCGCCGCGCGTATACGGCACGACGCAGAAGGTACAGAACTTGTCGCAACCCTCCTGCACGGTGAGGAAGGCGGTCACGCCTCGGCTGCGCACGGATTTCCGTCCGGGTGCTGGCAGGTGCTCGAACTTGTCCTCGATGGCGTATTCGGTCTCGACGATCTTTTCGCCGGTCTTCGCCCGCTTCACCACCGAGGGGAGACGGTGATAGGTTTGCGGTCCTATAACGAGATCGACCACCGGCGCGCGGCGCAGGATCTCACGCCCTTCGGCCTGGGCGACGCAACCGGCCACCCCGATCACCGTCTCTCGGCCCTGCTTCGCGCGTTCATCCTTGAGGACGCGTATGCGGCCGAGCTCGGAATAGACCTTCTCCGCTGCCTTTTCGCGGATATGGCAGGTGTTGAGGAGCACCAGATCCGCATCTTCCATGATGTCTGTCGGACGATAGCCGTCTGCCGCCAACGCATCGGCCATGCGCTGGGAGTCATAGACGTTCATCTGGCAGCCATAGGTTTTCACGAACACCTTTTTGCCCGTGTGCGAAGCCCCTTCCGGACGGGAGGACGGGATGGCCGAACGATCCGTTGACAAATTCTGTTCCATGATGGCGTAACTAGCGTCTTTCGGCGTCGAACAACAGACGAATCTTGCGCCTCAGCGTTGCCGAAGCGCGACGACGAGCATTTGCCGCACCCGCCTTTCGGTGTTGAGCGCAACCGCCTTTCGATCCCCATCGGCCGAGAATGGGATGGGCTCGCCGAACCGAACCTCCACATCAATGGCCTTCTGGCCAAGCAGTGCCAGAAGATGCGGCACGAAATCCATGTTGCCGATCCAAGCGAGCGACCCACGCTCCCGCCGATCGAGCGGCAGTCCATTCCGGCGCAGATAGGCGATCGCCACCGGCTGCACAAGAACGCGCCCCTCTTGCATGCTTTCGAGCGCAAGCTTGGCCGCGCCGAAAAGGGTGCTCTTGAAGGGCAGCACACGGTTGCCGTCGCCCGTCGTCCCTTCCGCGAAGAGCACCATGGGATCGCCACTCGAAAGCCTCTCAGCGAGTTCGCGTGCCTGCTCCGGAGTGGCGCGCTTGCGTTCCCGTTCTACGAACACGGAGCGCTGCAGCCGGGCGAATGTGCCCAGCACAGGCCAGCCCCGCATCTCTGATTTCGCGACGAAATGAACGCCCGTAATCGAACCGAGCACGAGGATATCCGTCCAGGACACGTGGTTGGAGACGATGAGCAGCGGGCGCTCCGTCGCCGGCAACCCGGTTAGCCGTACGGAGATGCCCAGCACTTTCAGCGTGAGCCTGTGCCAGAGCCGCGGCGCGCTGCGGTCGCTCCACCAACCCGTGCGCAATGCCACTTCCTGGAACAGGATAAGAGGCAGCGTGTAGACTGCAATGAGCAGGACCTTGCCGATCAGCCGGACTTTGGCGAGCACTTTCCTGAACTCCCCCGTCTGTTCCAGCTACCGAAGGTCTCGTCGCATCACCAACGCACTGGAGCGGTGGGCGAAGGCGTCCCTGTAGTAGTCCGGCCTGCGCCCTACCTGACGGAAGCCGAGGCGCCGATAGAGCGCGATGGCCGGCATGTTGCTCTCGTCCACCTCCAGGAACAGCGCCTCGGCACGCTCGGCGTGCAGGGTGCGCAGGATCGCGTCCATCAGCATCCGGCCGATGCCGCGCCGGCGCAAAGCACGGGAGACGGTGAGCGTGAGGATCTCCGCTTCGCCGGCGGCGCGCCTTGCAAGCACAAAGCCGCAGGGCCTCGCTCCCGCTCCCTCCTCGATCGCAGCGAAACCAAACACGGTTTCCTGGGACAGAAGCGATTCGAATTCGCCGTCGGTCCATGGCCGCACGAAATCCTCTTCGTGCAGCGCCGCGAGCGCAAGGCTGTCGGCGATCTCCAACGGACGCACCGCGAAACTTCTGCGCAGGAGGCGGGAAAGGGATAGCGCCATTATCGTCCGTTCAGCGGCAGGGCAAAGACCGTTTGCGGCCTGGCATCGGGTGGACGCAGGTAAAGCGGCTTGGGCTTCTCCCCTGTCGCCGGCCGTTCGGCGGCAATGCGGGCGTAGAAACGAATATCCGCAGTCGTGGCGCGCGGCCCGATATCAAAGCCTCCGGCGGCCATCTGGGAAACACGTTCCGCCGCATCGCCTGCGAGCACGGACGCGTGCTCCTTCGCAATCTGCACGAGGTCGTCAGGAGAGGCGAGCCGGGGGCCGCCCACACACTGGCCCGCGGCATCGAATTGCATCATCGCGAGGGAATCTGCGCGCCCGATCGCGCAAAGCACAGGGCGGCCGGGGAAGGCCTCGCGTGTTTCGGCCGCAATCGCTTCCAACGTCGTCACCCCGACGGCGCTAATTTTCAATGCCAGCGCGAGCCCACGCGCGGCGGAGACGCCCACACGCACCCCGGTGAAGGAGCCGGGTCCGATGGAAACCGCAATGGCATCGATGGCCGCATAGGAAAGGCTGGCTTTCTCCAATACTTCCCCGATCACGGCCATGATGTGCTCGGCGTGGCCCTTGCCGAGATCGAGCACCGCGCGGCCCTTCTCCGCCCCCGCGCCGGCGTCATAGACACAGGCGGCACAAAGCGAAGCGGCGGTATCGATGGCGAGGATGTTCATGAGCTTCACGTCCGGCTTCAGGCGTCCGCTGCCTCGTTGAGGCGCAGCCGTAGGCGCGGCAGCATGCGACCGGGGATCGAGCCCGATGGTGACCGGCCAATGATCAGGGCGCCCATCTTCTCGTAAAAGGCCACGGCGCCGGGGTCGGCATCGAATGTCAGCACACGCGCGCCGCGTTTCGCCGCTTCCGTCCTTGCCCAGTCGAATAGCATCCGCCCGGCCCCCTTTTCGTAACAGGCGGGTTCCACGAAGATCTTTTCCAGTTCGGCTTCGTCGCCGGCCACCGATATCTCGGCCATTCCTACGCGGAGCCCGTCGATCTCTGCCACGGCGATATCGGGCCTCGACGGGTCCACGGTCAATTCCTTTCGGCATGCTTCCATAAAGGTCTGGTCATAGCCGTGCGAGGCCTTCGAGCGCAGGCACAGCGCCGTCAGCGCCGGACCTTCGTCAGCTCGTGGGGGTCTCAGCCGCAGCATCGGCCCCTGTCCAGTGCCTTTTTCTCGAGCCGCCGCGCATGCAGGACCGGCTCGGTATAGCCGTTCGGCTGTTCGCGGCCCTTGAAGACGAGATCGCAGGCCGCTTGGAAGGCTACGGACCTCTCGAAATTCGGCGCCATGGGCTCGTAATCCGGATCGGCAGCGTTCTGCCGGTCCACCACCTCGGCCATGCGCCTCATGGTTTCCATCACCTGCTCGCGCGTGACGACGCCGTGATGCAGCCAGTTGGCGATGTGCTGGGAGGATATGCGCAGCGTGGCGCGGTCCTCCATCAGGCCGATATTGTCGATATCAGGCACCTTGGAGCAGCCGACGCCCTGGTCGATCCAGCGTACCACGTAACCGAGGATGCCCTGCGCGTTGTTGTCGAGCTCCTGCTTGATTTCCTCGGGCGACCAGTTGGGCCGCGTGGCGACGGGAACGGACAGGATGTCGGCGAGCTTCGCGCGCGGGCGGGATTTCAGGCTCTCTTGTACGGCCTTGACGTCAACCTTGTGGTAGTGCGTCGCATGCAGCGTGGCGGCCGTGGGCGAGGGCACCCAGGCGGTATTGGCGCCGGCCTTCGGATGGCCGATCTTCTGCTCCAGCATGGCGGCCATCAGCTCAGGCATGGCCCACATGCCCTTACCGATCTGCGCCCGGCCGGAAAGCCCGCATTCGAGCCCGACGTCCACGTTCCAGTTTTCGTAGGCCGCGATCCAGGTGGATTGCTTCATGTCTCCCTTGCGGATCATCGGGCCCGCTTCCATGGAGGTGTGGATCTCGTCGCCGGTACGGTCGAGGAAGCCCGTATTGATGAACACCACGCGCTCGGAAGCCGCGCGGATGCATTCCTTGAGATTGACGGTCGTGCGCCGCTCCTCGTCCATGATGCCCATCTTGATGGTGTTGGGCTTCATGCCCAGCCCATCCTCCACCCGGCCGAAGAGCTCGACGGCGAAGGCCACTTCCTCCGGCCCGTGCATCTTGGGCTTCACCACATACATGGAGCCGGTGCGGCTGTTCATGCGCCGCCCCTGGGGGCCGATGTCGTGCAGCGCGATCATGGCCGTGAACATGGCGTCCATGATGCCCTCGGGCACCTCGTTGCCGTCACGGTCGAGGATCGCCGGATTGGTCATCAGGTGCCCGACATTGCGCACAAGCATCAGCGAGCGGCACTTGACCGGGAAGGGCGAGCCGTCCGGCGCGGTGTAGGTGAAGTCACCGTAGAGCTTGCGCGTGACCGTCTCGCCGCCCTTCTCGAAAGTTTCTTCCAGGTCGCCCTTCATCAGGCCGAGCCAGTTGCGGTAGACGAGCACCTTGTCCTCGGCATCGACGGCGGCCACCGAGTCCTCGCAGTCCATGATCGTCGTCAGCGCCGCTTCGACGTTGACGCCGGCAATGCCCGCCGGGTCGGTCTTTCCGGGGCCGTAGTCGCTGTTGATAAGAATCTCGATACCGAGGCCGTTGTTGACGAGCAGGACGTGCCGCCAGTCGCCTTCGCCTTCGGCGTGGCCGGCATACTGGGCTGGCCGCTTCAAAGCAACAGCATCGCTGCCGGTCGAGAGCCGTAGTTCCTTCCCGGCCTCGATCCCGGTCACCTCCGCCCATTTCGCTCCATCGAGCGGTACGGCTTCGTCGAGAAACGCCTTCGCCCAGGCGATCACCTTCTCGCCGCGCTTGGGGTTGTAGCCCTTGCCGCGCTCCGCCCCGTCTGCGTCGGGAATGACGTCGGTGCCGTAGAGCGCGTCGTAGAGGGAGCCCCAGCGGGCATTGGCCGCGTTGAGCGCGTAGCGCGCGTTCATCACCGGCACGACGAGCTGAGGGCCGGCTATCTCCGCAATTTCAGGATCGACATCGGATGTACTGACCTTGAAATCCGGCCCCTCCGGAAGGAGGTAGCCGACCTGTCGCAGGAAGGTCTCGTAGGCGGAAAGATCGCTCGGTGCACCGTGCTCGCGATGCCAGGCGTCGATCTGTTCCTGCAGCGCGTCGCGTTTGGCGAGAAGCGCCCGGTTGCGCGGCGAAAGCGCGTGCACCATCTCGGAGAGCGCGCGCCAGAACGTTTCCGCATCGACACCCGTTCCCGGCAGCGCTTCACTCACTGCAAAATCGTGCAGCCCGCGGGCAATCTTGAGCCCATTGATCTCGACGCGATCGGTCATGAGACACCTCGGTGTTTGTCACTGCGGCGTTTGACCATGGCCGGCGTGCGGGGTCAATCGCTCATGCGGCGATACGCGGTCTGCCGGCGGCGACTGCAGTCACCGTCGCTTCCAGGAAAAGCCGCTGGCCGTCGATGTCAGCCGTTCGCAGGGTCCGCGTCGTCGTCACTTCGGCGGTTTCCGCGCCCGCTTCCGCCGCTCGCGCTGTCGCCAGCATGCGTCCCTGTTCCTCCGCGAAGGCAAGCGCTTCCCCCTCTTCGCGAAAATCGCGGGTCTCTGCGCCTGCGCTTACACGGAACAGGCCTTCACGCGGTTGCGTCACGTCGACATGCACCGTCACCTGCACCTGACCGGCAATCGCGCCGATGGCATTTGCCACATCCAGGTTGTCGGGCAGCACGCACTCGCTCGAGAGAAACCGTTCCAGACCGGCATAATGCAGTCGGGCAGAGGCGCCGAGGCCGATCACCGGTCGGTCGAGAGAAAGCGACAGATCCACCACGCTACGCGTCCCGTCGAGCGCGCGCTGAACCAGAGGATTGGCCGGCGAAAAACCGGTGTCGTCTTCCGCGAATGCAGTCTCCAATATGGCTTCAGCCGAGCGCCGCGTCAGGCATCGCAGAACACTTTCGCTGATCGCGCCGGCACTGCCTGCAAGCGGGCGTCCACGGCCATCGCGGCGGCGTGCGAAGAGCTCCGCTCCCAGTCTGGCGGCCTCTGGGTCCCAGGTCGCCTGAAGCCCCGTGACGTGGGCGGCGTCCGACGGGGTGAAGCCGCTTATCTGGGCCAATCCGCGGGAGACCAAGCGCTGCAGTATCGCAAATTCGATATTGGAGCCGATGACGCGATCCAGTGGCTGCGGCGTTGCGGAAAAGCGCCGAAAAAGCTTCTCCTCGTTCTCGCTGAGCCCGGCGGCGAAGCGCTCCGGTAATCCGGTCAAATAGGCGAAACGACCGTCCAGCCGTCCGCCCTGAGCACGGCGCAACTGCCTCTCAAGCTCTGGTTTCACGAATCCCGGAAAGAGCGTCTCCGCCAGGGAAAGCGGTATGAGCCTCCGCGGACCGAGGCGGAGCCGCGGCTCCAGCGTGCCGTCCTCCAGCGCCACTTCCGAATCGCCCCCGAGACCGTAGGTACGCATGGCCACGGCTTCCACCATGGTGCGCCAGCCCCCCACCATCGCACCTTCGGGATCTAATCGCGGTCGGCCATTGGTGAGCAGGGCGATGTCCGTCGTCGTACCACCGATGTCGGATATGATGGCATCGTCGAGGCCGGTCAGGTGACGTGCTCCGACCAGGCTTGCCGCCGGGCCGGAAAGGATGGTCTCGATTGGGCGCATCCGGGCCAGCGAAGCGGAGATCAGAGCGCCGTCACCGCGCACGACCATCAGCGGCGCCTCGATTCCCCGCTTTTCGAGGAAGCTGGCCGTCGCCGCAATCAACCGTTCGATGAGGGAGATCAGGCGTGAGTTGAGTAGGGTCGTGAGTGCCCGGCGGGGGCCGCCGAGTTTCGCAGAAAGCTCATGGCTCGCGGTGACCGGAAGACCGGTCCGGGCGCGGATGAGGTCGCAAACGGCCATCTCGTGCGCCGGATTGCGCACCGCAAAGTAGCCGCAGACGGCTATGGCGGTCACAGTCGGGGCGACGGCGTCGATCCAGGGCCCAAGGGGGGTGAGGTCAAGCGGTGTTTCATTGCCATGCACATCGTGACCGCCCTGGAGGAGGAGCAGGGGATCCTGGCCGAGCGCGGTACGAAGGCCGTCGCGCTCCAGATCGGCTTCGGCAAACCCGATCATGACGAGGCCGACACGGCCGCCCTGTCCTTCCACCACGGCGTTGGTGGCGAGCGTAGTGGACATGGAGACGAGCCCAACCCGTGCCGGTTGCGTCCGGGCAAGAACGGCGTCGGCCGCCGCCGCGATTCCTTCGGCCAGATCGTGTCGCGTGGTCAGCGCCTTCGCCTTGGCCACGAGACCCGCTCTTTCACTGTAGAGCACGGCATCGGTGTAGGTTCCTCCGGTATCGATGCCGAGTAGAACGGTGTCGCGCGGCCCATCATGCATTCGGAGGATCTCGACAAAGGTGGTCGAGCGGCTTTAGCGCAGAGTGAGGGCTCCGCAAAGCCGTGCACGACAAAAAGACCGTCCCGGCCGGAGCCGGGACGGTCTGCTGCTGCCCTGGGAGGAGAAAGGGCTTCAGCGCCGCGCCCTTTCGAGGGCGTGGTTTCGCGATTATCTGCCGGGCGCTAGTTCGGGTTCGGGTAGATTTTCATCGCGCGCCGAAAAGGTCTCCGTCTCCTGACCCGCCAACGGGCGAAGGATCGGCGAAGCCGAAGTCATCGTGCCCGGGTCGATCTCCTCGTCGAAGGGGGTGTTTCCTGTTAGCGAGGGAGGAAGATCGTTCTCATCGCTTGGTCTGAATGCCTCTGTCGCCTGGTATCCCCGGCTGAGCGGGCGCAGCGGCTCGATGCTGCCCGTCGTCACGGTGGTGTCGACGCCCTGGTTCGTGGCCAGGTCTGGCGGCAGCGTGTCGCCGGAACGGTCGGTCTGATACTCCTGCGCCAGGCCCGAGCCCGCGCCAAGCAGCACCAGAGCCGAAGTCGCAATCAGGATCCTACGCATTTCGGTTCTCCTTCGGTCTTGGAGTGTAGGGCATGCGCCCCTTGTCCGCTCTAACGGTCGAGGAGAATCTGGGTTCCGATCTTTTTAGGGGGTTAGCCGATCGTCGCACGCCCGAAGCCCTCGGAGAGGGCACAAACGGGCAAGTCGGCTGGCGCCCAGCTTCAAGGTTGCAGGAAGCCATCTGCACGGTGGGCGAACTGCATCCTGAACGGAGGAATTTGCCGCCGCAAACGGCCGATTGCAGGGTTGGGCTCCCCGGGATCCGCCCATGCGACGATATGCGCATGGGTCGATCCCGGGCAGATGTAACCGGCACTCTAGCCGGCTCGCTCCGGCAGGTTTAGTCGTCGCTGACCTTGAACTGCTGAGTCGCAGCGTCGGGGAAGCGCGTCACGGGTACGCCGGAAGTCACAATGTCGCGATCAACATTGCCGTTCTGCGCCTGAGCACCCACCTCGCTCTTCGGGAGAGCGTTGTTCGAACTCGGGCCGAAGTCATCTGCGGCGGAGTAGCCGGCATTGACGGTCGAACCGACCTGAGAAGCGGGTGCGCTGATCTGCGGCGTCTGGAAGGGCGAATCGTTGCCGGCAAGGGCGGAGCCGGCACCGGCAACGGTGAGGATCGCAGTGATAAGGACGGTCTTACGCATAATGTTGTCTCCATTCTCAAATGCGAGGGGAATGTTCCTCGCCTCCATAAAATGGGCATGCAAATCCAAATTTCTAGACATTAATGATCACAAACTTGTGATCCGGCTGTCGTGGAGTGTCGATTGAGGACTGATGCCTCTGTGGCATCCGGAGGCTCGACGTTGCACCCGTAGCTCAGACCTGCATTGCCGGTGAAGGCGGTCTGGACATTCAGCCCATCGCGGTCCCATCCGTAACGCAAGCGGTGAGGCTCTGATTGCTGGATGAGCTGAGGAGCCAGCATTCAACCGCAGTCGTCGCCACAATCCCGGCACGCGCGGCGCAATGCTCCGATCTCGTGGCCCTACCTTCGGCGAACATCCATCGCCAATTCGCCGTTGATGCCCGCGCCGCCTTCGGCTATGAAGGCGCGCGTCCAATGTTTGGCGCAGGCACCCGTAGCTCAGCTGGATAGAGCGCTGCCCTCCGAAGGCGGATGTCAAGTCCGGCGATGCAAGCGAGTGAGTAAAAAAGTCGAAATAAAACAATAAGTTGCGAGTTTGAATTTTTGGGGTTAACACCCACACGAAAACCGCGTAAGCACTGCGTAAGCAGTAGGCACCCATAGCTCAGCTGGATAGAGCGCCACCCTCCGAAGGTGGAGGCCTCAGGTTCGAATCCTGATGGGTGCGCCAAATACCGCCGATTGTCCGACAGAACAGTGGCTACCGAGCCGAGATGTCGGGTGGCTATTCCCCTACTGCTCGTGTTGCAGGCTCAATTTCGGTCGCTATCCGCTCCCAAATCGTCGGAATGCCCCGCCTCCAAGCGGCGCTATAGGAGATTGGCCGACCATCCCGACGAAACGGATGGTTAGTTTTGCCCCAGTGCCGCGGCCAGCCGTCAGGCGAGTTCTCGAAATCCCCCTTCCGCCAATAAACCGTCGGGTAGATAACTGTTGTCCATCGCCTCGACGCCGCGCGGGTCGTTGAGTAGGTCTCGAAGACGTCCGATCCCGGCCTCAGGTAGCAGATGAGGTACATCAGGCGCCCGATCAATGAACGATATCGAGGCACGCTCAGCTTCGATCCTTAAGGCTGCCTTAAGCCTCGTATAGAAATGCGGCCTGGAACCTTGGGTGATAACCATGCGCGTGCTGATAGTCGAAGATGATGCGGTCCTCAGAGACGGATTAACGGTGGGCCTTTCGATTGGCGGCTTCACCGCCGATGCGGTCGAAACTTGCGAAGAAGCCGGCGCCGCTCTCACGAACCATGAGTTCGATGCGCTGGTGCTCGACCTGATGCTTCCCGACGGTTCCGGCCTCGATGTCCTGAAATCCCTGCGGGAGCGGCAGGACGCCACACCTGTGCTCCTTCTGACTGCGCGTGATCAGGTCGCCGACCGGGTTCACGGACTGGATGCCGGTGCCGACGACTATCTCGGCAAACCGTTCGATCTGGACGAGGTCGCCGCGCGGCTGCGCGCGCTCGTCCGCCGCGCAGCTGGCCGCCCGCAATCAGTGCTTGAATGGTGCGGCCTACGCCTCGATCCGGCGAACCAGAATGTCGAACGTCTGGGCGAGCCCATCCGTTTGTCCCGGCGCGAATACTCGATTTTGCACGCCCTCATGATCCATCCCGGTCAGATTCTGTCGCGGAGCCAGATCGAGGATAAGCTTTACGGCTGGCAGGAAGAGGTCGAGAGCAATGCCGTCGAGGTCCACATCCATCATCTTCGCGGCAAGCTGGGACCGGGCATGATCCAGACCGTCCGTGGGATCGGCTATCGCCTCGGAAACGAACCGTGATGCCGTCGATCTCCAAACGGCTGTTCCTGATCCTCGCTCTGACCACCGGCCTCGTCTGGCTGTCGGCGGTCGTCTGGATTTTCCTTTCCACGCGCGCCGAAGTGGAACGGGTTCTCGACGCGCGGCTGATGGAAGCAGGCCGGATGGTCTCCTCATTGATCGTCAGTCAGGAGATCGCCGTCGATCCGACGCAGACGATCGCGTCCGATCTGCCGGTGCGTACCCACAGCGCCTATGATCGCCAGCTATCGTGCCAGATCTGGTCGTTGCAGGGGACGTTGATCGGACGCTCGGATGCGGCGCCGGATCAAGCAATGTCCGAGCACACCGACGGGATCTCCGAGACGGTGATAAACGGTGAGCGCTGGCGGGTCTACGCGATCACCAATGCCGAGCGCGGTGTCCGCGTTCTGGTCGGTGACAATCTGAGCATCCGCAACGGGCTGGTGAACGACGTCATCCGCGGCCTTCTGCTGCCGGCCCTGCTGATCTTGCCGGTTCTGGCTATCCTGATCTGGCTCAGTGTCAGGCGCGGCCTCGAGCCACTCAGAAAGATCGCAGGCGATCTGGAAGCACGTCACGCCTCCGATCTCAGCCCGATCGAGGACGTGCAAACGGCCAGTGAAATCGCACCGGTCCTGCAATCGCTCAACGGGCTGTTCGCACGCGTGGCCGGACTTCGGGAACGCGAGCGCAATTTTACCGCCTTTGCCGCCCACGAGTTGCGCACGCCGCTGGCCGGCCTCAAGACGCAGGCGCAAGTCGCGCTTGCGAGCGGCGATGGCACGATCCGTGAGCAGGCATTGCGTCAGATCGTTGTCGGCGTCGACCGCACCGGCCGGCTCGTTCGGCAATTGCTGGATATGTCGGCGGTTGAAGCGCTCGACCAGGGCGAGCGCAGTGGGAGGGTACGGCCCGGGAGCATCCTGAGAGCGCTCGCGGACGAACTGTCCGATCCGGCCAGGGATGTTGAGGTCGAGGTTTCTCCTGATCTTGATGGCATCGAGTTGGACATCGAGCCGGAGCTGTTCGCTCTTGCTGCCCGGAACCTGATGGAGAACGCAGTGAACCATTCGCCGCCCGGAGGCGTCGTCCGGTGTCGTGTGGCCGGTCCCTCCGAAGAGGGCCGGATTATCATCGAGGATGATGGTCCCGGTATCCCCGAGGAGGAGTTGGCCCGCGTCACCGAACGCTTCTTTCGCGGCCGCAACAAAGTACCGGTCGGCAGCGGTCTCGGCCTCGCGATCGTCGAACTGGCGCTCGGGCGGAGTGGTTGGCGCCTACGACTTCAGAACCGCGACAGCGGGGGGCTGCAAGCAGTGATAGCGAATGCCGCGTAATCCGTTGCATCTGGTTCGGCGGCAGCCAATTCATCTCTCAAGAAGTTGGCGCAAGCAAGGAGCGTCAACGCACGCAGTAAGCTTCTTGCCGCACGCGACGCAGCTACCCCACCAGAAGATGGTCCATAGCCGGATCAGCTATCACGACCAGCGGGCTCCCGTCGCGAACGTTGTCGGCGAGGTGGATGACATCTTGATTGATCATCCGGATGCATCCGGATGAAACCGCCTGGCCGATTGTCCAGAACTCCGGGTTTCCGTGGATGCGGTAAATCGTGTCCCGGTTTCCTTCATGAATGTAGAGGGCACGTGCTCCAAGTGGATTTTTCAGCCCTGGATCCATGCCGCCATTGGCGATTGAGTAGGGCTCCAACTCGGGTTGCCGCGCGACCATTTCATCGGGAGGAGTCCAGCGCGGCCATTCCCGCTTGTATGCGATATGACGCCCTCGGCCAGCCCACGAAAAACCGTCCCTGCCGACACCCACCCCGTATCGGATTGCGCGGCCGTTAGGCTGAACGTGGTAGAGATAGCGGTTTGGCGTGTCGACGATGACAGTGCCGACTCGTTCATCGGTCGGATAGTTGACTTCCGTCCGCCACCATTTCGGATCGACCTTGGAAACGTCGACTTCCGGAATCGGAAAGCGCTCGTTCGGCAGTGCGTAGTACATTGGGGGCGTCGGCGGCGGGGGCGGCTGCGCGACCGGCGGCGCGACCTGCGGTGTTTGCCTCGTGGAAACGCATCCGGCGAGGGTCATTGCGCTGACGCCAATGAGGAACGCGCGCCGCGCAATTGCGGGTGTCGGTAGCTTAGTCACGTTTCGTACGCTCTCTGCTTGCAATCGTAAAGCCGCACAGCACGACGCCCGTCTTAAGGGCAGCTTAAGGCAGGCGCGGTCGAAGATAGCGATGCGGCGGGACCTCAGGCACCGACCTGCGGCTCAAATGATCCGGCCGAACAGACTGTCGATCGGGTGGGGGCACATAGTTGGAATCGCGGGCTTGCGTTGCACGCGAGGACAACTTTTTCATCCTTAAGCCGGCCTTAAGGTACGCCCGCTTTGCCGCCGGTCCTGAGAAGGAGACAAGAATGCGGACGCGACTTCCAACGAACGCGGTAGCGTCTACGGCCGATGTCGGATGCGGCATCGATGGTGATGCTCAACGGATGAATGGCCAATGGACCCGCCGCGGGCTTCTGCTGGGGGGGCTGGTGGGGCCGGTAGGATTGCTGACGGCTCCCATCGGAATGGCCATTGCCAATCCGGCTGCGATGGCCACTGACGTCGCCTCCTACCGGGAAAGGCTGGAGCAGGTCGCGCGAACGCACAGATTTGCGCTCATCGACATCCGTGCGGACTGGTGCGCGGTGTGTCACCGCATTGAGCGGGAAATCCTCGCCCATCCAGCCGTATTGCAACGTCTCCAGGCGGTCCCTCTCGTGAAGGTGGACGTGACCGTCATGGACGAGGGAAACCGCCAGCTCCTGTCCCACCTTCGAGCGAGCGGCCCGCCGACATTCTTCGTCGTGGAAGCGGTCACCGGCCGCGAGTATGATGGCACCCGTTCGGTCGGATCGTTCAGCAGGCGCGATCTCATGCGGCGGTTGCGACCGTTCATCCGATAATCCGGAGTCCAGGATAACCTGCCATCGATCTTCGGCTCGATGCGGTCCTTAAGGCTGCCTTAAGCTCGGGAGAGTGCGCTCGCTCCAATATCTACGACCTGGAGCTTTGACCATGCACGATCGGCGCCGCTGCACATCCACACCTCTTCCTTTTGCCATCGGTGGGCCGCCACTCCGCAGTGCAGTGAACCGGCGGACCTTGCTTTCGGGGTTGGCGGCGCTCGCTGCCGCCGGCCTTGCCATGCCCGTGCGTGCCGACGACATGTCAGCCGAGATGATCCTGAACGACCCTGAAGCGCCGGTCGGCGGCAATCCGAACGGCGACCTGATAATCGTCTCGTTCTTTGACTACAACTGCCCGTTCTGCAAGCGCACCGTCGAGCCGCTGAATATGGTGCTGGAATCGGACGGCAATGTGCGTCACGTCTACAAGGACTGGCCGATTCTCGCGCCGTCGTCGGTCTATGGCGCAAAGCTGGCGTTAGCGGCCAGGTATCAGAACCGCTACGAGGACGCCTATCTGGCGCTGATGGGTATCGAAGGCTCGCGGGTGCCGGAAGAGCGGATGCGGCAGGCACTGGAAGGCGCCGGCTTCGACACGGCAGATCTTGAGACCGAAGCCAATCGCCGCGACGCCGAGATCACCGCCTTGCTCCGGCGCAACAACGCGCAGGCTGAGGGGCTCGGCCTGCGCGGCACGCCCGTGTTTCTGATCGGTCGGTTTCTCGTCGCCTCCGCCCTCGACGAAGACGGCTTCCGCCAGGTTGTCGCCGACGCCCGCGAAGCGTCCTGATACATCCCCCGATCGCGACAATCCGAGCAATTTCATGTCCCCAACGCCCATCCTTCGCCTCCTTGCCGGCCTGTTCTTCGTCTTCCTGTCGCTGCCCGCCGCGGCGCAACAGAAGGATCTCCTGCAAGCCGAGGAAGCCTTCCGTTTCTCGGTTGAGCGGAATGCGGATCAGCAGATTCAGCTCCGTTGGGAGATCGAGGAAGGCTATTATCTCTATCGCGATCATCTGGAAGCGAAGGACGTCGCGACTGGCGAGGCGGTCCCGCTTTCGACTGGATCGGGCGTCGTGGAGACAGAGGATGCCAACTTCGGTCCTTCGGAGGTGTATTATCTCGAAGCGGTGGCACGTCTCGGCGCCGAAGCGCCCCGGCAGGTCGCAGTCACCTATCAGGGCTGCAAAAAGGATTCGATCTGTTATCCGCCGCTGACCCTGACGGTGAACACGGAAAACCTTCAGGTTTCCGAACCCGTCGTCGGCTTTGGCGTCGCTCCAGCTCCAGCCGCCCCTGCCGGAGGGACGGGAAGCGGCAGCTTCAACCTGGCCGAGGACACGCAGGGCGGCGGAATGGTCGGCTCGCTTCTCGCCAGCGGCGGTGCGACCTGGGTGATTGTGAGTTTCCTCGCCTTCGGGCTGCTGCTCGCCTTCACGCCCTGCGTGCTGCCCATGTATCCGATCCTCAGCGCGACCCTGGCGCGCGAGGGCGAGGCATTGACGGCGCGGCGCGGCTTCATCCTGTCTTCGGCCTATGTGCTGGCGATGGCCGCAGCGTTTGGCATGCTTGGCGTCGTCGCGGCATGGTCCGGCCAAAACCTCCAGATGGTGCTGCAATCGCCATACGCCATTGGCGCCGTCGCGGCGCTGTTCGTGGTGCTCGCGACGTCGATGTTCGGTTTCTTCGAGTTACAACTGCCAACCGTCTGGGTCAGCCGGATGTCGGGCGTACAAGCCGGCACGCGCGGCTCGGTGGGGGGAGCCGCCGGAATGGGTTTCCTTTCGGCACTGATCGTCGGCCCCTGTGTCACCGCACCGCTCGCGGCAGCACTTCTCTATATCGCACATACGGGCGATGCCTGGCTCGGCGCGGGTGCGCTGTTCGCCCTCGGGCTCGGCCAAGGCATTCCGCTGATCGCCTTTGGGACGATGGGCAGCCGCGCCCTGCCGCGGGCGGGGGCGTGGATGGTGCAGGTCAAATACGCGTTCGGCTTCGTCTTTCTCGGCGCGGCGATTTGGATGGCCTCCCGAATCCTGCCGCCGCAAGTGACGCTGGCGCTTTGGGCGGGTCTCCTCTTGATTGTTGCGGTCTTCATCGGCGTCGCTGATCGGCTCGTGGCCGATGCTGGCGCTTGGCTGCGCTTCCGTAAGGCCGCCGGCCTTGGGGTTTTCCTCGGCGGCGTCATCCTGGCAATCGGGGCGGCATCGGGCGGAACCGACCCGCTGCGCCCGCTCGCCCATTTCGTCACGCACGGTTCAGGCCAGCAGATCGCCCAGGCCGAGATGACATTCGTCGAGGCAAACTCGACGCCGCAGGTGGAGCAGGCAATTGCCTCTGCCAACGGACGTCCGACATTGGTCTATTTCACGGCCGACTGGTGCGTCATCTGTAAGACGATCGAACGCGATGTCTTTTCGAGCACGAACGTCATCGCCGCACTGGGCGATTTCCAGCGTGTCAAGGTGGACTTGACCGCACTGGATGCGGCCAGTCAGGGCCTGATGCGCGATCTTGCCGTGGTTGGTCCGCCGACCATGATCTTCTTCGACCGAAATGCCGCAGAGGCAAACGGCTCGCGCCTCATCGGAGATGTGACAACCGATACGCTGCTGACATCGGTCTCGCAGGCGAGGCAGTAAGATGAACGCAGTCGCCATCGGGCCTTTCGTCTTCGCGCCCGACCGCTTCGCCGCGATCCTCGCCATCGCCGCCTTCCTCCTGCTGAGCGAGGTCCTCACCCGCAAGGTCGATCAGCGGTTTTCGTCCTGGGCCTGGGGTGCGACCGTCGCCTTCGTGGTCGGCGCGCGCGCCGGGCATGTCGTCCAGCATGCGAGCAGTTTCCTCGCCGAGCCGTTGCGCGCATTCTACATCTGGCAGGGAGGCTTCATGATCGAAGCCGGCATTGCGCTGGCACTTGCCTACACGGTCTTTCGTTTCCGGCGTCAACTGAGGCTCACGCTGTGGACGGCCCTGCCGAGCGCGGCTGCGGCCTATGTGGCCTTTTTCGTGCTGCAGCTCACCGCCGGCGCGCCGGCGACCCCGCTGCCAACCGGCGGCATCTACCGCACGGTGGCCGGTGAACAATTCAACCCGGCCGACCTCGAAGGCCAACCTGTGGTCATCAACCTGTGGGCAACATGGTGCCCGCCCTGCCGCCGCGAAATGCCGATGATGGCGGACGTGGCCGCAAACACGGACAATGCCAAACTTGTCTTCGTCAACCAAGGTGAAGGCCAGGAGATCATTCAGCGCTACCTGACAGCCGAGAATCTTGAGCTTGAGCACGTCGTGCTCGACGGGCTCGGTGAGTTCGGTCGTCATTACGAGGTGCCGGGCCTGCCGGCTACGTTATTCCTCAAGAGCGACGGGACGCTGCAATCGGTACATATGGGCGAGATCTCAAGAGAGGCCCTCATGAGCGGCATTCAAAACCTCGAATAGCCGCCGCAGGTCTGGCACGGCAGGTATTCCCTGCGACTGAGACGAAGCTGCGACCATCGTCATGATGGCTGTCATGCAATCCTCATTGAACCTGCCAGTCGGAGAAGGCATTGAAAGGCCAGTAGACCTGTCGAACGATGTCACATTATCCAGAAATCTGCTGGTCTTCGTTGGCTCCATTCTTGACGCGCTATTGAGCAAGGCGAGAGATATTAGGACCTTTGATCAAGGCGAGCCTTAATTTGTCTCCATCTATCGATCTCGCTGCGCGGGGCCGCGATGATTTCTTCGCAAAGAGGCAGCAATTCAGCATCTCAGGCGTCGTCCTCGAAACCGGGGTAGTCATGCTCATCAAATATCTGTTTTCGCGCCGAACTGGCCTACGGAGCCGGTCAGGGCACATCCATCCGACTTGCCGCTAAGTCTGCCATGTAGTCTCCTGCTGGAACCCAACCTTGCCAATGCCGAGGACCACGAGCCGTATCATGCGGCGCTTATAATTGATTGTCACGCAAGGCTTATCTTGGTCGGAGTCGGCATCCAATGCTTTTCGGATCGGCCGAACGACGTCTCATTTTCGACCGATCCGTAAGCCGGGCGACATTCTGCTGAGTACGCCATCGCGCCTGATGCCATGCCCCAGGGCTGCGGCTAGGTGAAGACCGACAAGGACAAGTGTCACGTACCAGAGAGCTTTGTGACTCCATTCGGCCGGTGCCCAGAAATAGGCCACGATCACGCCGGTTACCGCTTGGGCTGCGAGGCTCCCGTAAAGGCCCCAGTGAATGGTCGCTGCGGCAAGGTCGCTAAAGTGGTTGATCCGACGCCGTTGCCGGAGCCGGAGGGCTATGCGCAAGAACACCAGCGCACCGATGCCCATGCCGCAGTAGTTATGGACCATATGCAGGAAAAGGTCCCATTCCCTGGCCGGGAGAAGTGGGTTATGGGTCCTCGGGATCGCGTCGGCAGTAGACCATTGGATAATGATCATGGCGACAACGACCCAATGGATTACTATCTGAAGGCTGGAATACTTGGGCATTGTCGACCACCGCAGGGTAATATATCTACTTTCGTCGCCTTCTTCCTCCCGAAATGAACAATATAAATTGTCGCTCCGCTTCGAATTCTGAGCCTCGATGGAAGAGGCGCACTTTCGTCGCAGTTCTCATGTTCGGTCCTGAGGTGGAACGCCGTAATTGCAGCACGGCTTAGGAACTTTTTTGCTTTAATTCGTCTCTATGAATCGGTCTGTCAATGGCACGTCTTGCGTCATTCGAGCTTTGGTTCGCTAAGCGGCATCTACGCCCATTATGGGTCGATCCATTGCGCGCCGCTTGCCCGTGCTTGATGCGTTTACAGCGAGGTCCCAGATTAGGGTCTTTGATCGAGGCGAGCCTTAATTGTCTCCATCTGCTCGATCTCGCTGCGCTGGGCCGCGACGATTTCTTCGCAGAGAGTTAGTAGTTCCGCATCGCGCAGATCCGCTTCCCTGCACATGAGGATCGCGCCCGAGTGGTGGGGGATCATCGAATCGATGAACTGCCTGTCACCGATCAGGGTTTGGCTGCGTGTGGCTGCGAATGAGGCGATTGTCAGGACGACGAACATAGCGTAAAGCGCAATGTTCAAGCTCTTTCTCGGGAACATGCCCGGCATTGTCCCCAGCATGAAGATTCCCATTGGCGCCCACATGGTCACGGCCATGTAGAACATGTTGAGATTGTTCCGGAAGTCGTGCAGGCCGTCGATCATCGTGAACATCACGACGTACATGACTATCAGGCCGAGCGCCATGTTGATCCAGAACATCAAATAGGGACGGCCTGCGCCGTGTTCGTGATGGCCGGTGTCGGAAGAATGGTCCATGTCGTGTCTCCGCAATGCAGGTTCAGTGACCCAACCCGATGCCCATCGGCTTGAGCATCATCCAGATCGCCATGCCGACCATCATCAGGTTCTCGGTCAGGGAGACGAAGCCGAGCGGCACATTGCTGTCGCCGCCGACGCAGGCGCATTTGAGTTCGCGCTTGTCGATATAGACCGCCTTGAAAACCGAGATGGCTCCGACGGTGCCGATAAAGAGGGCGACAGGGACCGACAGCCACATCAGCGCGCCGGCCATCATCAGGACGCCCGCCAGCGCTTCGCCGAATGGATAAATGTAGGAGTAGCGCACCCAACGCTGCGCCAAAAGGTCGTAGTTCAGGAACATGGTAGCGAAGCCCTCCACGTCCTTGAGCTTCTGCAGGGCAAGCAGACACATCGCAATCGCGATGAACCACTCCACCGTCGCGACGGTGAGAAGGTTCCCGAACGCGGCCCAACTCGCAGCCAGCGCCATCAGCGCCGCCATCGCGAAAAGCGCGATCACCGGCGTATAGGTGGTGGCGTCCTTGTCTTTCACCTCCTTGCCGAAGAAGGCGAGAAGATCGTCGTAGCCGCCGATGCGCTTGCCGCCGATGAAGGTCTGCGGCGTAGTGTCGACGCCGTGCTTATCCTTAAAGGCATCAACCTCGGCGCGCGACGTCAGCTTGTGGTCCTCGACCTGGTATCCCTCCCGTTGCAGGAGATCGAGCGATTTCAGTCCCCAGGGACAGGTATGCTCTGTCATGACCATTCGATGCAGTTCGGCATGTTTTGCGGTGGCGGCAGCCATTGCGGTTTCCTCCAGGTTCAAAGCTTGGCCTTGGCGAAGATCTCGACCAGCTCGTTGAACTTCTTGCGCTGCTCGGTGGCGTTGCCGGACGCGATCGCGTCTTCGACGCAGCAGGCGGCGTGGGATTTCAGGATTTCGGTCTCAACGATTGCCAGCGCGGCCTTGATGGCGTGGATCTGATGCAGGATGTCGATGCAATAGCGGCCGTCAGCGACCATCTGGCCGACGCCTCGGACTTGACCTTCGATCCGACTGAGCCTTGAGCGGAGAGCCTTGGTATTCTTCTGATCCATGAGCTGCCGATACCCTATACGGGTATATCCAACACTTCAGCGTGGGCTTGGTTCCTTTCGTTCGTCAGGATCTCTTTCCACTGTTGCGATTTCCCGAGGTTTCATCATCTTGAGATCATTTGTGTCGAGGTTGACCTTCCAACGGTTGGAACCCTCATCTTCGAGGCCAAGCGAAGGAGATCGACATGAAGATTAGAGCGGAAAACGTAGTCGCGGCAGTTGGAGAGCTTCGAATTGGGTTGCTTGCGGTCAGGGACCTGGCCGATACGCTACTGACCCTGGTCGACGCAGCGGGCTCATCACCATTGTCGAAACAGGATTCCGGACGTCGTTCAGCGTCCACGCGAGCCGTTTGCCTTGATCGAAGGCGCACCGACGGGGCGCTTGTCGCCTTCGCGGTGACAACGGCCATAGTGCTGATGACCGGCAAAGGAAAAGGGCGGAATTGATCCGCCCTTTTCCATGTCATTGACCACGCTTGGCCAACCATTCCTGCATCTGCGCGATTTCTGCCTCTTGAGCGGAGATGACCTCCTCAGCAAGCGCTCGCACCTCGGGGTCCGATCCGTGTTCGAGAACGACACGAGCCATGTCGATGGCGCCCTGGTGATGTGGGATCATGCCGCGCATGAAATCCTCGTCCGCATCGCCCGTAAATTCGATCGCCATATCGGCGTGCATCTTGTCGTTGACTTGCCTGTAGGCCCGAATGACAGGGTTGTCCGAAGGCGTGCTGGTGCCGTGCCCTACGTGTTCACCGTGATTCATGGTCGCTCCCTGTCCTTGCTCGTCCATCTGCGACTGCGCGTAGGCGAGTCCGCCGGCAACGACGAACGCGCTGGCAATGAAGATCGGGGTGAGCCTGTTCATGACGCAGCTCCTTATCAGTTTACGGTTGCAGGATAGCCGGCTTCTTCGAGAACCTCCTGAAGAGCCTCCGCGGTAGCCGTCGTCTCGACCTTGACCGCGCGTGCCTCCGGATTCGTTTCCACCCTGGCGCTGGGGTCGACTGACTGGATCGCCTTGGTCACGGATTTCGCGCAGCCGCCGCAGGTCATGTTCTCGATTCTGAGTTCCATGAGAATTCTCCTTGTTTCGGTCTCACACCGCCGAATGTGGGGCTTCCAACCATAGGAAGGTCAATAGCGATTTTTCGCTTTTCGACCTCTTGACCTTCCTATGGTTGGAAGCCCCATCTTCTGTCCGAACTGGAATTTCGGGACAAGAAAGGAGGCGGCTATGAATGCCCCCGTTCAAGCAACAGATTTGCATGGGACGATATCGCTCCCCATTGAAGGAATGACCTGCGCATCCTGCGTTGGTCGCGTCGAAAGAGCCCTCAAGGCCGTGCCTGGCGTCGCCGATGCCGTCGTCAACCTGGCGACGGAAAAGGCGAGCATCACCACGAAGGCTCCGGTCGATACCTCCACGCTCGTCAAGGCCGTGGAGGATGTGGGCTATGAGGTTTCGGCAAGTTTCTCCCCGCCGGCGGCTGCCACACTTGAACTGGCGGTCGAGGGCATGACCTGCGCGTCCTGCGTCGGTCGCGTCGAAAAGGCGCTCAAGGCCGTGCCCGGCGTCACCGATGCCGTCGTCAACCTCGCCACCGAAAAGGCCACGATCCAGGGCAGCGCCGATGCGGCAGCCCTGGTGGCGGCCATCGGGAACGCGGGATACGACGCCAGGGTGATCGCGGCAGCAACCGGGGCCAGCCAGGCCGAGACGGATGACCGTGCCGAGAAGAAGGAAGCGGAACGTCGTGAACTGACCCGCGATTTCACCGTCGCGGCGCTGCTGACGCTGCCGGTCTTCATCCTGGAAATGGGCTCGCACGTCATTCCGGGCATGCATGACCTCATCGCTTCAACCATCGGCATGCAGACCAACTGGTATCTCCAGTTCGTGTTGACGACCATCGTCCTGTTCGTTCCGGGCATCCGCTTTTACGACAAGGGGTTTCCGGCTCTGTGGCGGCTCGCCCCCGACATGAATTCGCTGGTCGCGGTCGGCACGATGGCGGCCTATGGCTACTCGCTGGTGGCGACCTTCGCGCCCGGTTTCCTGCCTGCCGGAACCGTGAACGTCTATTTCGAGGCCGCCGCCGTCATCGTAACGCTGATCCTGCTCGGCCGCCTGCTGGAGGCGCGCGCTAAGGGGCGCACCTCCGAGGCGATCAAGCGTCTTGTCGGCCTTCAAGCAAAAATGGCGCGCGTGCGCAGGGACGGCAAAACGGTCGAACTGCCGATCGATTCCGTGCTGGCCGGAGACATCGTCGAGGTTCGGCCCGGCGATCGCATCCCGGTGGATGGCGAGGTCATCGAAGGCGAAAGCTATGTCGACGAATCGATGATCACGGGAGAGCCGATCCCGGTCTCTAAGGCAAACGGCAGCGAGGTGGTGGCCGGAACGGTGAACCAGAAGGGCGCCTTCGCGATCCGTGCGACGGCTGTCGGCGGCAACACCGTGCTGTCGCAGATCATCCGCATGGTCGAGGAGGCCCAGGGATCGAAGCTGCCGATCCAGGCGCTGGTCGACAAGGTCACCATGTGGTTCGTGCCGGCGGTCTTCGTCGTCGCGGCCCTGACCTTTGCGGCGTGGCTCTGGTTCGGCCCCTCGCCGGCGCTGACCTTCGCTCTGGTCAATGCCGTCGCGGTTCTGATCATCGCCTGCCCGTGCGCCATGGGTCTGGCGACGCCGACCTCGATCATGGTGGGCACCGGCCGGGGTGCGGAACTGGGCGTGCTGTTCCGCAAGGGCGAGGCGCTGCAACTGCTCAAGGACGCCAGGGTCGTCGCCGTCGACAAGACGGGCACGCTGACCGAAGGAAAGCCCGCGCTCACCGATCTGGAACTGGCCATCGGTTTCGACCGGGCGGATGTCCTCGGTCTGGTGGCGGCCGTCGAGGCGAAGTCGGAGCATCCGATCGCCCGTGCGATCGTGGATGCGGCCGCTGGGGAGGACATCTCGCTGCCGGCCGTGTCGGACTTCGAATCGGTGACGGGTTTGGGCGTCAAGGCCCTGGCCGGCGGCAGCCAAGTCGAGATCGGTGCTGACCGCTACATGGCCGAACTCGGCCATGACGTGGCAGGCTTCGCCGAGGTTGCCGAACGCCTCGGCGACGAGGGTAAGTCGCCGCTTTATGCGGCGATCGACGGCAAGCTCGCGGCGATCATCGCCGTGGCCGATCCGATCAAGGAGACGACGCCTGCGGCGATCGAGGCGCTGCACGATCTCGGCCTCAAGGTCGCGATGATCACCGGCGACAACAAGCGTACGGCCGAAGCTATCGCCAAGCGCCTGGGGATCGACGAGGTGGTGGCCGAAGTGCTGCCTGACGGCAAGGTCGACGCGGTGCGCCGCCTCAAGACCGAGCATGGCAAGGTCGCCTTTGTCGGCGACGGCATCAACGACGCCCCGGCACTGGCCGAAGCGGATGTGGGCCTTGCCATCGGCACCGGCACGGACATTGCCATCGAGGCCGCCGACGTGGTGCTGATGTCGGGCAGCCTGCAAGGCGTGCCGAACGCGATCGCACTGTCCAAGGCGACGATCGGCAACATAAGGCAGAACCTGTTCTGGGCCTTTGCCTACAACACGGCTCTGATCCCCGTTGCCGCCGGTCTGCTCTATCCGGCCTACGGTATCCTGCTGTCGCCCGTCTTCGCCGCCGGCGCCATGGCTCTCTCGAGCGTATTCGTGCTCGGCAATGCGCTGAGGCTCAAGACCTTCCGCGCCCCCGCACAGGCTGAAAGCGGCGCCATCCGGCACCGTCAGCCGGAACTCGCCCCCGCGGAATGAGAACAGGCGAGCCTGCTGCGGCAGGCTCGCCACATCTGCAGAAGGAATGAAGCAATGACCAATACGGGAACTCCGTCGGTGGTGCTGTATACCACGCCAACCTGCCCCGATTGCCATGCCGTCAAGCGGTGGCTTGCAGATCAGGGTGTTCCGTTCGAAGAGCGGGACCTGTCAGATCCGCAGATCGCCGAAGAGGCGAAAGCGCGGACCGGCGTACGCGTTGCCCCGATCACCATCATCAATGAACAGGTCTTCTATGGAACCTTCGCCGACCAGAAACCCCGCCTCGCGGAGGCTCTGTCGTCGAACACCGCCTGAGGGGAGATTGCCATGGCAGGACGAATCGAAATCCGGCAGGCGGCGCGTACCATCGACGTGCCGGACGGCCGAACTATTCTGGAGACGGCGCTGGAAGAAGGGATCGCATACCCTCATGGATGCCGCTCGGGCCGTTGTGGCTCCTGCAAGTCCCGACTGCTAAGCGGCGAGGTTGACCTTCTGCCGCACACGCGCTTTTCCCTGACGGACGATGAACGAGCTCAGGGGTTGATCCTCGCATGCCGCGCGCAGCCGCTTACGGACTGCACGGTCGCATGGCTCGACGATGAGGAGGAACAGCTTGATCTTCCCGTCCGCACCTATCGGGCGCGGGTCGTCGCGATCGGCGACGCGACCCATGACATCCGGCAAATCAGACTGGAGGTCGAAACGGGAGAGGCCGTCGCGTTCAAGGCGGGCCAGTATGCGCAGGTGACGTTCGATGGTGTTCCGGCGCGCGACTATTCGATGGCGAACCAGCCGGGCCGAACCCATCTCGAATTCCACATAAGGCATGTGCCCGGCGGAGCGACGAGCGAACACGTCGCCAGGTCGCTCAAGGTCGGTGACGGGGTTTCGGTTCGCGGGCCGCTCGGCAACTCGTTTCTGCGCGAAGGGCATACGGGTCCGATTCTGGCGGTCGCCGGCGGATCGGGACTGGCGCCGATCAAGTCGATTGTCGAAACGGCGCTGATAAGTGGCCTGCGGCAGCCGATCCGACTCTATTTCGGGGCGCGGACAGAACGCGATCTCTATCTCGTCGACCATTTCAGTCTTCTGGCGGGCATCTACGACAACCTCACCTTCATACCCGTGCTTTCGGAGGTGAGCCGATCCGATCACTTCAGAACCGGCCTGGTAACGGATGCGATCGTGAGTGACGTGCAGGACCTCGATGGCTGGAAGGCATATATGGCCGGACCGCCTGCCATGATCGATGCTGCCGGCACCATGCTTCGCGAGCTGGGCTTGCGCGGCGAGGACATACATGCGGACGTATTTTTTACGCCCGAGGACGCGCCTATATAAGTAGATGAAAGGAACAGCAATGAACATCGGAAAAGCAGCGGCGGCATCGGGCGTTTCGGCCAAGATGATCCGCTACTACGAATCGATCGGATTGATCCCGGAAGCGTCGCGAACGGATAGCGGTTTCCGCGATTACTCCGACAAGGATGTGCATACGCTGCGCTTTATCAGGCGCGCGCGCGATCTCGGCTTCTCGGTTGAGAAAATGTCCGAACTGCTTGCCCTGTGGCGAGACAGGAGCCGGGCGAGTGCGGACGTCAAGCGCGTTGCGCTGGAGCATGTCGAGGAACTCGAACGGAAGTCGCGCGAACTCAGGGAGATGAGCATGACGCTCAAGCACCTGGCAGAAAACTGCCGGGGCAATGCCCGGCCGGACTGCCCAATCATCGACGAACTGTCGGCGACTGATGGCCCTGAGGCCAGCCCTGCGCGCACCCGCCGTCGTTCCGGGGCGACAGGAAACAGGTTCGAACATACAAGGCCCGTCGTGTCGGCGCAGACGAAACGGAGCGACCACGGCGCCAGGGAGCAATAGCCATGACTCTTGCCGGCGAAATTCTGCACCTGTTCAAACGAGCGTGTTCGGACGGCGACATGGAAGTTGCCGAGAAGCTGTTGCAGGCCCTTGAACTGATTGATGCGCGGGAGCCTGGCGCCACGGCTTCTCACAAGCCGTTTGCTCAAGCTTATCGGGCTATCGGCGAGCTTCCCGCGCCTCCGAGAAAGTTTCACCGGCCTCATTAAGATATCATCTGTTGAGTGGTCCAAGGACGGATGAGCCACCAATGCCGACTTCGCAGCACAATAACTGCGCGCCTAAGCGGCGGATCAACGATGCGGAGGCGGTGGACTCCGAACTCAGCGGCGTCGGGAAACCTCCTCCTGAAATCCGCGTTCTCGTTCCGGCCATGTACTCTTGATAAAGGCAAGGACAGCCCGGATCTCGGCGTCGCTCAGAGTATCGGCAAAACCAGGCATGTCGCTCTCATAGCTCCCCCCGACGATGGCGGCTGTACCCTCCTTGACGATGCGGAACAGCATCTCATCGGCATGGTGCCAGGTGTGGCCGCTCTCGTCGTGCGGCGGTGCGGGCAGCCGGCCAGAGGCGAGCGGCGTGCGCCAGTCCGGCTGTCCCTCCAGGTTCGCGCCATGGCACGACGCGCACTGAATCGCATAGACTTGTCGGCCCAGCTCTAGGACCTCCGTTGATGCCGCAACACTCGATCCGGAACGAACGTAATGCCATCCAGCCAATGTTGCCACGATCGCACCTCCAAGGAGCGACCCTAACCAGAAAGTATTTCGGAGATTCTTTCGCATGGCACACATGTTCAGCAGCCAGGAATTGCAACCTACGAGATGGTCAAGAAGATTTGCCAGAGGTGCGACGCCATCTGCAATAGACATTCCGGTGAGCAGTGCCTATCTTTCCAGCATGTTTGCGCGCGTTGTCTCCATACTTGCCATAGTCGGGGTCGCCGTCATGATGATGGCGTTCTCCGCGCACGCGGCACGCATGAGCATAACGTCGGATCACGCTGCGCATTTGAACGAGATGATGAACTCCGCAGCCGGCATCGAGCCTGCATGTAGCAGCGAACACTGCGGATCGGCAGGCATGGATGCGGGAACCTGTGAGGTGGTTTGTGCAGGTTTTTCGCTCTTTCTCATATCGCCGAGCGGCGATTCTGGAAACCAATACACGCCAGCCCGCCATGTCCTGCCGCCTGATGCAAGCACTGCCGGTCGGGCACCTGGACTGAACGAGCGTCCTCCGAAGATCCGTCTCCTCTGATCGCGCCCGGGCTTCGGCCCGCGGTCTTCCGACAGCTTTGAGGAACGGGACTGCTGTCCCGAGGAGACGACCATGAATACCCTTTCACGACGCGGCTTTCTCGCCGCAAGCGCGGCCATGCTGGCCTACGCTCATGTGCCCCGGATGGCGGCAGCGCAGGACGCCACGCCGCTGTCGCTTCGCGCCACCAGCCGGACGCTCGACATCGACGGACGCGCCGCCACTGTCTGGGGTCTTGCCGGGCCATCCGGACAGGGCCTGACCCTCGATCCCGGCATGCCGTTCAGGGTTGATCTAACAAACGAACTCGATACCGCCACACTGATTCATTGGCACGGACAGATTCCGCCCAATGCGCAGGATGGCGTGCCCGACATGCCCGCGCCGATGCTCGCCCCCGGTGAAACACGCGCCTATGACTTCGCACCGCTGTCCGGCACCTACTGGATGCACGCGCATGTACCGTTGCACGAGATGCGCCTTCTGGCCGCGCCACTGATCGTGCGCAGCGCCGAGGATGTCGCCGCCGATCGGCAGGAGGTGGTGCTGTTTCTGCATGACTTCTCGTTCAGGGCGCCTGAGGAGGTGATGGCCGAGATCAAGTCCGGCCATGGCGCGGGTGGTCACGGAAGCGGCGCAGGCGCAGGCGCAGACATGGGTGGAATGTCGGGTATGGACCACGGCGCGATGGGAAACATGCCGATGAATGGCATGGATCACGGTGCCATGGGTGGCATGATGGGAATGGGATCCATGGACGGTATGGCGATGGACCTCAACGACTACGATTGGGACGCCTATCTTGCCAACGATCGCACGCTCTCGGACCCGGAAGTGGTGCAGGTCGAGCGCGGCGGGCGTATCCGCCTACGCGTCATCAACGCCGCTGCGGCGACGGTGTTCTGGCTCGACACCGGCGAAGCGCAGGCCCGGCTCGTCGCGGTTGATGGCCATGCCGTTCAACCGCTCTCTGGCACGCGGTTCGGCCTGGCCATGGGCCAACGGCTTGACCTTGAGATCGATCTGCCGTCGCAGGGTGGTGCCTGGCCGATCCTCGCGCTGCGAGAAGGCGCGCGGGAGCGCACTGGTCTGATCCTTGCCACTCCGGGCGCCGAGATACGGCCCATCGATGTTTTGGCAGAGACCGACACACCGGCCTTTGACACCGACCTAGCACAAGAGACGCGCTTGATCGCCTCCGAAACCTTGCCGGATCGGCCGGTGGACCGCAGCCATATGCTAATGCTGGGCGGCTCGATGCAGCCCTATGTGTGGACGATCAACGGTGCCGTCTGGGGCCAGCATCGTCCAGTTGCCGCGAGGCGCGGCGAACGGATCGTGCTGTCCTTCCACAATATGTCGATGATGGGCCACCCGATGCATCTGCACGGGCATGTGTTCCAGGTTGTCGGGCTGAACGGACGTGCGGTCACGGGCGCGCGGCGGGACACGGTGTATGTGCCGCCAATGTCGATGGTCGACATCGCACTCGATGCCGGAGAAGCCGCGCGCTGGATGCTGCATTGCCATCACATGCCGCATCTTGAAACAGGCATGATGACCGAATTCGCGGTCAGCGCATAGGCGCGGGCTGGCAGGAGGACGCCGGCACCGGCGTCCTCCTGTGGCAACGAGGAGGTGAACCTATGTCAATGTCTCACGGCGGCCATGCCGGCCACATGCCCGCGAGTGGTGATCGCAAAGCGCTCGTCATTTCGGGGTGGCTCACTGGCCTTTATTTCATCGTGGAACTCGGGATCGGCATCTGGACGGGCTCGGTCGCCGTCATGTCGGATGCCTTCCACACCTTCTCGGCCGTAGGCGGCGTGCTCATTGCGCTGGTCGCCATGCGTCTGGGGGAGCGAAAGTCCAGCCCCGCGCGCACCTTCGGCTACATTCGGGCGGAGATCCTGGGAGCCCTCTTCAACGGCCTCTTCCTCGTCGCCATGGCCCTTTACGTACTGTGGATGGGCGCGATGCGCCTTATGGAGCCCATCGAACTGGCCACGACGCCGATGTTGATCGCGGCAGCGGGCGGCATCGCCACCGAGCTTGTCGCGCTCTGGCTCATGTATGAGCGCCAGAAGGGTAACCTGAACATGCGGGGTGCATACTGGCACATCCTGCAGACCTTCGTCGGCAGCTTCCTCATCATCGTCTCGGCGCTGGTAATCCGGTTCACGGGCTTTATGGCCATCGACCCGCTGCTTGGCATGGCCTTCGGGCTGGTGCTGCTCTGGGCCTCCTGGGGTATCCTGCGTGAGGCATTGCACATCCTGCTGCAGGGCACGCCCGAAGACCTCGATCTGGAGGCTGCCATCAAGGCCATCCGACAGCTAGAGGGGGTTACCGACGTGCATCACGTCCATGCCTGGAGTCTGACATCCGGGCGCAATGTATTTTCGAGCCACGTCTGCGTTGAGGACTGGCAGGAGGGCGAAAGGGTGCTGCGACAGGCAAGCAATCTCCTGCGCGAGCGTTTCAACATCTACTTCTCGACGATACAAATCGAGGAATACTGCCTCCACGGCGAGGACTCTGCGGCCGAGATTGACATCATGCAATCTCAGACGGGGTCAGAATGGTCCCGAGGCGGAAAGGCCCACGACAATCATTGACAGGCAGGATCTCGGGATTCCGATCACCACTTGACCTTCCAGCGGTTGGAAGGCGCAAAAAAGGCGAAACGCAAAATCAGGATCAAGCGCTGGGGAGGCGTGCAAATGACCAACAAACCCGAACACGATCATCAGAGTCATACTCACGATCATTCAGCCCACGGCCACGGCCACGGCCACGGCCACGGCCACGAGGCGGATGCCCCGGACGATGCCCACAAGGTCAAGGATCCGGTCTGCGGCATGATGGTCGATCCCCACACGACCGAGCACAAGGCCGAGCACGGCGGGCGGCCCTACTACTTCTGCTCGGCGGGATGTCGCTCGAAGTTTCTGGCCGACCCCGACCGCTACCTCGATCCGGCTACATCGGCCGCCGAGGCCGAGCCGGTTCCCGAGGGAACAACCTACACCTGCCCAATGCATCCGGAGATCCGGCAGATCGGCCCCGGATCATGCCCGATCTGCGGCATGGCGCTGGAGCCGGTGCTGGTCAGTCTTGAGGCAGAACCCAATGTCGAACTGATCGACATGACGCGCCGGTTTTGGATCGGCCTTGTTCTGACGATCCCGGTGTTCATTCTCGAGATGGGGGGGCATCTGTTCGGGCTGACCCACGCCATCGGCCAGCAGGTCTCGAACTGGCTGCAACTGACCCTCGCAACGCCGGTTGTTCTCTGGGCGGGCTGGCCGTTCTTCCAGCGTGGCTGGCAGTCGCTCGTCAACCGCAGCCTCAACATGTTCACACTGATCGCCATGGGCACCGGGACGGCGTGGATCTACAGTGTCGTTGCTACCCTTGCACCCGGCATCTTCCCGGACGCCTTCCGCCAGCACGACGGCTCGGTCGCGGTCTATTTCGAGGCGGCGGCGGTCATAACAGTGCTGGTGCTGCTGGGACAGGTGCTGGAGCTGCGGGCGCGAGAGAGCACCAGCGGCGCGATCCGGGCGCTGCTCGACCTCGCCCCCAAGACTGCCCGGATCATTCGGGACGATGGCACCGAGGAGGAGGTTCAACTCGACACCGTTCATGTCGGCGACCGTCTGCGGGTGCGTCCCGGCGAGAAGGTGCCTGTCGATGGCAAAGTTCTGGAAGGGCGCAGTGCTGTCGATGAATCGATGGTGACCGGCGAGTCGATGCCGGTCACCAAGGAGGCCGGCTCCAAAGCCATCGGCGGCACCATGAACCAGTCTGGCGCGCTGGTGATTGAGGCACGCAAGGTCGGGCGCGACACCTTGTTGTCGCAGATTGTCCAGCTCGTCGCCGAGGCGCAGCGCAGCCGTGCTCCGATCCAGCGGCTGGCCGACCAGGTTTCGGGATGGTTCGTGCCGGCGGTGATCGTCGTCGCGGTCCTTGCCTTCGTCGCCTGGTCGGTCTGGGGACCGGAGCCACGCTTCTCCTTCGGTCTGATCGCGGCGGTTTCGGTCCTGATCATCGCCTGTCCCTGTGCGCTGGGGCTTGCAACGCCGATGTCGATCATGGTCGGCGTCGGGCGTGGCGCACAGGCAGGCGTGCTGATCAAGAATGCCGAGGCGCTGGAGCACATGGAGAAGGTCAATACCATCATCGTCGACAAGACCGGTACCCTGACCGAGGGCCGGCCCGCGGTCACAGCGATCGTGCCGGCGCCTAGCTTTACCGAGGAGGAGGCTTTGCGGCTTGCCGCCAGTGTGGAGCGAGCCAGCGAGCATCCGCTGGCGCTCGCCATCGTGCGCGCGGCCGAGGAGCGCGGGATCGTGACCACACCAGTCGCGGATTTCGACTCGCCAACCGGCAAAGGCGCCTATGGCACGGTCGAGGGCAAGCGCATCCCCCTCGGCAATGCAAAGTTCCTGGCCGAGCAAGGCGTTGATGTCGCGCCGCTTGCCGATGAGGCCGACCGGCTCCGCGAGGACGGGGCAACCGCGATCTTCATGGGAGTTGAGGGTCAGGTTGCTGCCGTCTTCGCCATCGCCGATCCGGTCAAACCCTCGACGCCCGAGGCGCTTGCCGCGCTGAAGACGCACGGAATCCGCGTAGTCATGCTTACAGGTGACAACTGGACCACGGCCAAAGCGGTCGCCCGCCAGCTCGGCATCGACGAGGTCGAGGCCGAGGTCCTGCCCGATCAGAAAAGCGCGGTCGTGCAGCGCCACAAGGCGGCGGGCGAGGTTGTCGCGATGGCGGGCGACGGGGTGAACGACGCGCCGGCCCTGGCGGCCGCCGATGTCGGCATTGCCATGGGCACCGGTACCGATGTGGCGATGGAAAGCGCGGGGGTCACGTTGCTGAAGGGCGATCTGACCGGCATCGTCCGCGCCCGCCGGCTTTCGGAGGCGGTCATGGGGAACATCCGCCAGAACCTTTTCTTCGCCTTCATATACAACGCTCTGGGAGTGCCGGTCGCGGCGGGCGTATTGTACCCGTTCTTCGGCATCCTGCTGTCGCCAATCATCGCAGCGGCCGCAATGGCATTGTCGTCGGTCAGCGTCATCGCCAATGCCGCGCGTCTGCGGAGGGTGAAGCTGTGACGACGGGAACGCCGGGGACTGCGATTTGCTGCTCACCCCCTTCGTGCGCCGCACGCCAACCGTGACGGCGAGGCAATGAATCCATGAAACGAGGTTAGACGATGAGAAACGATCACCGCATCAGCCGGCGCGCCATTCTGACGGCTGCCGGCGCAATCCCACTGCTGATGCTCATTCCAGGGTGGGGACATGCCGAAGCGCTGCCTCTGGTGAGCGTCACCAAGGATCCGTCCTGCGGCTGCTGCGATGGCTGGGTCGCGCATATCGAGGCAGCGGGGTTCCCGGTGCGGGTTGTGGAATCCGTCGATATGGACGGCCTCAAGCGGCGACTCGGTGTGCCGGCCGAACTGGCGTCGTGCCACACCGCCGAGGTGGGCGGCTATGTGGTCGAGGGCCACGTGCCTGCCCCGGCAATCCGCCGCCTGCTGGCCGAACGACCTGACGCGAGGGGGCTTGCTGTCCCCGACATGCCTGCCGGGTCACCCGGCATGGATTTTCCCGGAGTCGATCCCGAACCATATGAAGCGTTCCTGTTCGGCCCGACCACCCGCACCTTCGGGCGCTTCATCGGGCCACGGGAAATCTAGGTCTGAGGCTCCGCATGACCGCTCGCCTCGCCAATGATCCGGGATCGTGTCAGCCGAGGTGACCTACCCTTGTCAATGAGGCTGTCGCCATTGCCTGATCGGCACTTCTCACATGCAAATGAGGGCGATGTGCAGGTTATTGGCACATTGATCGCGCTTCAGCGGATTTGAGAATCATTTTGTTCTTGACCTTCCCACGGTTGGAACGATTAGGGGTCTGCGACATCTGAACGACTCATTCCAAAATATCAGGAAAATCCGGATGTCTACGGCCTCTCAAATCCCGAAGCCCCCAGTGACTTCTTCACCTGCAAGCACGACTTTGCCGCTGGCCGTCATTGCGACGGCCCAGCTCATGGTGGTGCTTGACGATACCGTTGCGAACGTCGCCCTGCCAACACTCCAGAACGATCTCGGAATGTCGGTTGCTAACCTGCCCTGGGTAATCAACGCTTACATTCTCGCCTTTGGCGGGTTGCTGCTGTTCGGCGGCAGGCTCGGCGATCTTTATGGCCGCCGACGCATGTTGCAACTCGGCATGGCGATCTTCACCGTCGCCTCCCTGTTCGTCGGGCTGGCTCAGGACGGCGTGAGTGTGATCGCTTCGCGCGGCCTGCAGGGGATAGGCGCGGCACTGACCGCGCCGAATGCCCTGGCGCTGATCGCCACGACATTTCCCGAGGGCAAGGCCCGCAATGGGGCGATGGCCGTTTACGGGGCAATGTCGGGTCTTGGCATCATCGCCGGGCTGATCCTCGGCGGGTTGCTCACAGGGCTGCTCGGCTGGCGCTGGGCGTTTTTCATCAACATTCCCATCGGCCTCGCTGTACTGGCCGGATCGAGAACGCTTGTCGAGGCGGAACTGCACAAGGGTCGCCCTGATCTAGCGGGCGCGCTCACCAGCATCGTCGGCATGGCCGCGCTCGTCTACGGGATCACCCGTGGCGGCGAGCATGGTTGGACCGACAGCATCACGCTCGCCGCATTCGTCACCGCCGCGGTGCTATTGCCGCTGTTCCTGATCCTGCAGTCGCGCAGCAAGGATCCGCTTCTGCCGCCGCGCCTGTTCAAGGATCGCAACCGAGCCGGTTCTTACTTTGCCATGCTGCTGCTCGGCTTCGGTCCGATGGGCATGCTGTATCTGTTGACGCTCTATTTGCAGCATATCCTTGGCTACAGTCCGATTCTAACCGCTCTGGCGTTTCTGCCCTTCGGTGCGGGTATTATCCTTGGGGCCGTTGTCAGTTCCAAGCTCGTCACGCGGTTTGCGCCGCGTGAGGTGGCGGCACCGGCCGCACTGATCGGTGGTGCTGCCTTGTACTGGCTCTCCACGATCGGACAGGAACTCGACTATATCTGGCATTTCATGCCGGCTGCCTTTCTCACCGCTTTCGGTTTCGTGGGGGCGGTGATCGCGCTGGCGCTGACCGCCGTGAAGGGTGTGCAGGCACAGGAGACCGGCATCGCATCGGCGCTCTTCAATGCCTCGCAACAGATCGGCGTCGCCTTGGGGCTAGCCGTCCTTTCGACCATCGCTGTTTCGGTCACGGCCGGCCGATTTCCGGATGCTCTCGCCGCGCTCTATCGCGCACGGGAAGCCGGCGACGCCGAAATGGTGCAATCGGCCAGCGATGCACTGATCCATGGGTATGGTCTTGCGCTTGTGGGAGCTGGAGTCGCTCTCGTCGTCGCCGCCGTCATCGCGGCGGTGCTGGTAAATGCCAGGAGGGGAAAGGTCTCAACAGGCAGTATGCCTGTGCATTGAGCGGTTCCTCGCCCAAACTTCGGCGCGGTTCGTCTGGCCCGTTCCGCGCCGCCTGGCTTGAGGGGCGTCTTGACCTTCCAATGGTTGGAGGCCGCACGATCTCGCTTGATATCGGTTCCGTGAATGCAAGGTGGCAATAATGAAAGTTTCCACGAAAAACAGTTCGTCGGCCAAGATGCCATTCAGCCCGCTGATCTTGGAAGGGCGCGTTCATGCCGAAAATGCCTCCCTCCTCAAAGTTGGTGCCGATTGTGCGCATCTCCCCGAGGCGCAAATCGATGATGATCGCACCTTTCTCAGGGCCGTGTTAGCCCAGGCACTCGTTTTCGCCGTCGTTAGGCAATTTGTGAGTTACCTGTTAGCCGTCGCTAGCCTCTTCAAGCTCCTCCTCGTGTTGGCAACCAGAAGCAGGGTGGCCGTGTAATGCGGAAAGGGGGGACGCGTTGCGATTCAATTGAGCTTCGCCATCTCCGCTATTTCGTGGCTGTGGTCGAGCACGGCAGTTTTCGTAAAGCCGGAGTTGCGCTTGGGCGGTCGCAATCTGCGGTCAGTCGGTGCATTGCCAGGCTGGAAGACGAGATTGGCGCCTCCCTGTTTCACCGGCACACATGGGGCGTATCACCAACCTATGCCGCCCAGCGATTCCTAAAACACGCTCGCAGGGTCATCAGGACCGTGGGAGAGGGCGCTCAAGAGGCTGCCTCCGCAGGTCGTTCGGAAGAAGGAAGTGTCCGGATCGGTATCTATTCGTCAATCGCTTCAGGCTTTTTGGCGGAACTGCTGGCGAGGTACGGAAGACGCCACAGCGGGGTCAGGATCGAGATGGTTGACGGCAATCCCGTCGAGCATGTCGCGGCGATCCGGCAACTCGGTCTCGACGTCGCCTTCATCACGGGAACGCGGGATTGGCCGGACTGCGAGAGCGTCCTCTTGTGGTCGGAGCGTGTGTTCGTGGTCTTGCCTGACGATCATACCTTGGCCAATAAGGAGGAAGTCGTCTGGCGCGATCTGGCCGACGAGACTTTTATCGTCAGCGAGACCGCCCCAGGACAGGAAATCTATGATCATCTGGTGCGCCGGCTCGCAGATCTCGGCAGGCATCCCGAGATCCAGGTGCAATATGTCAGCCGAGATAATCTCGTACCGATGGTAGCCCTCGGCCAAGGTCTGACGCTGGTGAGCGAAGCCATGACCGTCGCGCAGTTTCCAGGTGTGGTTTACCGGCCGATCCTCGGCGAGATACTGCCGTTTTCGGCTGTCTGGTCGGCGAGTAACGACAATCCCGCCTTCCGTCGCTTTCTCAGTCTGGCGAAAGCAATGGCCATCAGACCTTCGACTTCGGAGGCTGGACGGAGCGCCGTGCTTTCGTGAACCCCCTGTCGGTGGCGATGAAGCGCTCCAGCATCGGCACGATCAGCCTGACCGGATCAGCGGCGAGCTGGCCCGTCTCGCGGGCCAGCACCTCGGCATAGGCAGCTAGATCGCGATGGAGCGGCCCCGGCAGCTCCACCGTGACCTTGACGGGCTTGTCCTCGACGATGGGACCGAGTTTCAGCTTGGTCATGTTCAACCTCCTGCGGATTCGAATACAAGGTCGCGGGTTACAATGATTCTGACCGGGAAGCCGGGCCGGATGGTCAGCGTCGGCGCGACCTGCAACTGGCGCTGAACGATCTGCTGCCCGGCCTGATTGACGGTATCCTGCGCACCGTCGCGGATCGCGCGGATCAGCCGGTCTTCGTCGCTGGTGGCCAGCTCTGTGCCTACCGCGAGCAGCGTGGAAAGCCCAGCCGCCTTCATCAGATCCCACCAGTGATAATCGACGCCATCCTCAAGCCCGGCATAGCCGGAAGCATCCGCTCCCGGCAGGCGCTCCAGAACGATGGAACGGCCGCCCGGCAGGATCAGGCGATTCCAGACAAGCAGGACGCGGCGCTGGCCGAAGGTCACGCCGTCGTCGTATTGGCCGATGATGCGGGTGCCCTGTGGGATCAGCAACAGCGAGCCGGTCGGGCTGTCATAGACGTTCTCCGTCACCTGCGCGGTGATCTGGCCCGGAAGGTCGGAGCGGATGCCGGTGATGAGCGCGGCCGGGATCACGGCCCCGGCCTGAAGGATGTAGGGCGATGCCGGCGGCGTGACGCGATCCGGCGCGACGGTCTGCCGGTCGACCGGGCCATTGAGGAAAGCCGTGTGCCTGTTCTGTCCTGTGCCGTCCGGCTGCAAGCCTATCCCGGCCATTCCGGGCATGGCAGTTTCCGCTGTACCGCCGGAACGAGGTCCGGTTTGGAAGAACACGTTGCTAAGCCGCGCGGCCTCTTCCTCGGCGCGGCGGCGTTCTTCCTCGGGATCGACGGCGGGCGTTGCGATGGCGGGCGCTGCAACCGGCTGGCCCCTTGTCTGCGCATCGAGGATCGGACGACCGAGGTCGCCGGGCAATGCCGGCCCCAGAATGGGGCCGCTATAGTCGCTCGGTAGGCCCGCCAGCCCATCGGCGGTTTGCCGGTTGCTGGTCGAATAGAGTTCTTCGCCGCCCGGTCCTGCGTCGCGGGTCTGGAGCGCGTATATCAGCGCGCCGCCGATGCCGAGCAAGGCGACAGCGCCGACGCCTGCCAGCATCTTGCGCGACAGGCGCGTGACACGGGGCGTTTCGGCGCGCAAGCGCATGGGGGCTGCGGTTTCGGTATCGCTCATGAGGACGATCCTTTCGCGGTCGCGCTGACCGGCTGCGCAGCGGCGGCCTGCGTCGGGTTGGTACGGACGATCCTGACGACCTGCTGGCGGTCGCCGCTGCCAAGGCGCAGCTCCGCCGCGCCGAACAGGCGGTCCACGATCAGGACATTCTGGTGGACGCGGCTGTTGACGATCTGCGTTTCTCCGTCCGACCCGATGACGAACAAGGGCGGCATTTCGCCCTGCACGATGCCGCGCGGGAAAACGACATAGACGCGCCGACCATCATCGAAGACGGAAACCGGCCGCCATGGCGGACTGTCGCCCCGCACCTGCAATCCGTAGCGATAGTTTCGGGCCGCCTCGGCCGGAATGATGGGCGCGGCGGGCGTGGTGACGCGGCTCCCTGCAGGCGGCGCGGGATAGGCCCATGCCACGGAAGGCATGTAGAGGGCTTCTCGTGCACGAAGCTCGATCATGTAAACACGCCGGTCGGTGGTGACGACGAGGTTGGTAGAGATGTCGTCGCGCGTCGGCTTGACAAGGATATGGACACGCCGGTTTGCACCCGAGCCGGATTCGGTGTCGCCGATGATCCATCGTGTCGTGTCACCGGCCGCAATCGGTCCCGCGCCGGTCAGGCTTTCGCCCGGCTCCAGCGCAATATTGGTGATCTGGCCGGGGGCGGCATAGACCTGATAGAGCGCGCCTTCCGACCACGGATATATCTGGATGGCGTTGTAGTAGCCCTCGCGGCGCGGCTCGACGCGGGCGGCGGCATTGGCGTTCTCGACGCGGCCGGTCGGTGTGCCGGCTGCGGTGCCGCCGCGTGCGACGGTCCATGCCGGGGGCACATGCAACGGACGGGGCGTGTCGTTGGTGACAGATGCCTGCACGGTCGGCAGCGGCGGCACATCGGCATCGTAGCTGAATTGCGGCGTCCGGTTGGTGGCGCAGCCTGCGAGCACGGTCGCGGAAAGCAGCAAAGCCGTAAAGCCAGGTTTACGGAAAACCGGAAGCCCGGCTTTACGGAAATTCGTGCGGGTCATTGGCTCATCTCCCGCGACCAGTTGATCGCGTTGACATAGATTCCCAACGGGTTGGCGCGCAGACGCTCGGCGTCGCGCGGGGGCTGGATCACGACGGTCAGGATCGCGGTCCATCGCTCGGTGGTGGAAAGCTGGCCGTTCTCGTAGTGCCGTTCGGTCCACGCGACACGGAAGCTGTCGGGCGAGGCCCGGATGACGCTGGACACCTCGACGGCGACCTGTTGGCGGCCGACCTTCGTGAAGGGATCGTTGGCGCGGGCATAGTCGTTGAGCGCCGTTGCGCCGCGATCCGTCGTGAACTCATAGGCGCGAAGCCAGTTCTGCCGGACGATGATGGCGTCGGCCGGGATCGCGCGGACCTGCTCGATGAAGCGGCCAAGGTGGAATGCGACCTGCGGATCGGTGGGGCGATAGTCGGCAACGGCCGGCGCAAGGGCCTGCGCTTGGCCGAGATTATCGACTTGCACCACCCAGGGCACCACGGTCCCGCGTGCCGATTGCCAGACGAGGGCGGCGGCAAAGCCGGCCGAGAGGATCAGGCAGCCGAAGGCCATATAGCGCCAGTTCCTCGCCTGCATGCGGGCCGAGCCGATGCGTTCGTCCCAGACCTGCGCGGCGCGCTGATAGGGCGTTTCGGGTTCCGGCACCTTGCCGTAATGGGTCGTCGGTCTCTTGAAGATATTCATATACGGTCACTTTCGGAAAGGCTGACGGAGGAGCCGCCGCCGTGGCTGTCGCCGGAACGGACGGCATGAGCGGCGGCAGTAACGCCGCGGCTCATGGCCCGGCCACGCCGCATCTGCTGCGCCCAGGCGGGCGGACTCTCGGTGGACGGCGGAACTGATGGGGCCGGAAATGCGCTTGCGCCGATCGTACCCATCGAGGAGCTGCCGCCGGACGCAGCGAACCCAGCTCTTGCACCGTCGGAATAGCTGGATTTCAGGCTGTCGGTGGCGCGGGAGGCGGCGCGTTTCAGGGGCGAGACGGTCGCGGCAGCACCTGCGCGGGCCACGCCGCCGAGGCCGGAAGCGACCCCTCCTGCGCCGGACTCGCCCATCGAGCCAAGGGTATAGGCCGACGAGGCCGCACCGGCGGCCGAGGCGCCGCCGCGAGCAAGGGCGGCCCCGCCCGAGAGTGCGGCTGCTCCACCGCGCGCGGCGAGCATGGTCGCGCCACCGGCTGCCATCGCTGCGCCCCCGACGGCGAGACCCGTGCCGACGGCGGCACCTGCGCTGAGCTGCGGGCCGCCCGAGACGAGGCCGGTGGCGATGCCTGGGCCGAAGATGCCGAGGCCGAGAAGAGAAAGGGCTGCCAGCACGACCGCCATGGCGTCGTCGATGGTCGGCGTCGCGCCGCCGAAGCCGGCGGTAAACTGGCCGAAGAGCGTGGAGCCAATGCCGATGATGACGGCGAGGACCAGCACCTTGATACCGCTGGAGATCACGTTGCCCAGAACCCGCTCGGCCATAAAGGCGGTCTTGCCGAAGAGGCCGAATGGGATGAGAACGAAACCGGCGAGCGTGGTGAGCTTGAACTCGATCAGGGTAACGAAAAGCTGGACCGCCAGAATGAAGAAGGCGAGGATGACCAGCACCCAGGCGAAGAACAGGCAGAGGATCTGCACGAGGTTCTCGAAGACCGCGATCCAGCCCATGAGGTCGGAGATGGATTCCAGAAGCGGCCGTCCTGCCTCCAGGCCGGTCTGGGCGACACGTCCTGGGCGCAGAAGATCGGCGGCGGAGAAGCCGGTGCCCGAGGCCATCAGGCCAAGGCCAGCGAAGCTTTCGAAGACGATCCGTGCGAGATTGTTCCAGTTCGAGATGATGTAGGCGAAGACGCCGACGAACAGGGTTTTCTTCACCAATCGCGCGATGATGTCGTCGTCCGCGCCCCAGGCCCAGAACAGGGCGGCGAGCGTCACGTCGATAACGATCAGGGTCGTGGCGATGAAGGCGACCTCGCCGCCGAGCAGGCCGAAACCGCTGTCGATATAAGAGGTGAATACCCCGAGAAAGTTGTCGATAACCCCCGTTCCGCCCATGGCTCATGGCCTCCCGGTCTGTTCGGGTGTCGCTGGCGCGGGTGTGCGGCCGAGGAACCGGTCGCGGGTCTCAGCCCAGGTGCGGAGGCAGTCGGCATCATTGGCCGCCGCCTCGCCCAATGCCTGGCAACGCCGCTGTTCCAGACGCAGCGGATCGGCCGGCGGTTGAAGCGAGGGGGCGGTGCCGACCGGCACGGGATCATCCTCGCGCGTCATCTCGATCACCGTTGCGGTGATGGCGATGGCAACGAACACGATGGCCGCGATCCGGGCCAGCACCTTTCCTTCCATGATCTTCCCTCCCGGCCTCAGTTGAACATCTGCGCGTTGCCGGGCTGGTAGCCGGAGCCGGGCGTCAGGAACCGTTCGCGCTGGATGCGGCCCTGCTCAGCGGCGGTGGCGCGCTCAGCCTCGGTCAGCGCATCGGCACGACCGTTCGCCGCGATGACCGCGATCAGATCGGAAAGCTGCTGCGACTGGAGGGCGAGAAGCTGATTGCCGGCCTGCGTGGCTTGCAGAGCGCCGGTCGCGCCCTGACTCTGGCCGACCAGCTCCGACATTTGCGTGCGATTGCTGTCGATGTTGCCGACGACGCCGGCCTGCACGCGCATGGCGTCCTGCAAGCCGCCGACCGTGTTTTCCCAGCGGTCGCGGGCATCGGCGATCATCTGGGTGTCGGTCGCGGTCAAGGAGAGCTTGCCGTAATCCTGCTGGAACATCTGATCGATGTTCTGGACGTCGAAGGCGATGTTCTGGGCCTGCCCGAGAAGCTGCTGGGTCCGCTGGACGTTCTGCTGGAGCTGCTGAAGCGATGAATGCGGCAGGCTGGCCAGATTACGGGCCTGGTTGATCAGCATCTGCGCCTCGTTCTGAAGCGAGGTGATCTGGTTGTTGATCTGCTCCAGCGTGCGGGCGGCGGTCAGCAGGTTCTCGGCGTGGTTGGTCGGGTCATAGACGATCCGACCGAACCCGCCGAGGAAGGCGTGGGCCGGGTTGGTGAAGACCGGCGCGAGCGCCAGCGGTGCGGCGAGCGCAAGGGCGAGCGCCGAAGCGCCGGCCATGCGGGACATCCGGGTCTTTGTGCGCGTCATGGGGTAATCTCCTCTTCTTCCAGGGTGAACTCGAATGCGTCCTCATCGAAGATGAAGGCCGGCAGGTCCTCGGTGTCGGTCGCGAGATTGCCGAGGTCCGGGATGAGGTCGGCAGCCCATTCGACGCCACGCGCCTTCAGCCAGGCGGCGAGGAATCCCTCGCGGCCATGCTCAATGAGGATTTCGCTGATCAGGGCCTGATCGGATTTGGCCGAGGCGGCGCAAAGCGCCAGCCCGACTTCCGACAAGCCGAGGTCGAACAGGCGGTTGCCGCGCCGCGACTGGCAGTAGTAGTCCCGCTTGGGCGTCGCCCGTGCGAGGATCTCGATCTGCCTGTCGTTGAGGCCGAAGCGGCGATAGATGTCCGTGATCTGCGGCTCGATGGCGCGCTCGTTCGGCAGCAACAGCCGCGTCGGGCAGCTTTCGATGATCGCCGGCGCGATGGCGGAATTGTCGATGTCACTGAGCGACTGGGTGGCAAAGATGACGCTGGCGTTCTTCTTGCGCAGGGTCTTGAGCCATTCCCGAAGCTGGTCTGCAAAGCCTTCGTCATCGAGCGCCAGCCAGCCCTCGTCGATGATGAGCAGCGTCGGCCGCCCGTCCAGCCGGTCGCCGATGCGATGAAACAGATAGGAGAGGACGGCGGGCGCCGCGCCGGTCCCGACCAGGCCCTCGATCTCGAACGCCTGCACGTCGGCCGATCCCAAATGCTCTGTCTCCGCATCGAGAAGGCGTCCGTAGGGACCACCGACGCAATAGGAACGCAGCGCCTGTTTCAGGTCATTGGACTGCAGCAGCACGGCAAGGCCGGTGATGGTGCGCTCCCCGACCGGAGCCGAAGCGAGCGAGGTCAGGGCCGTCCAGATGTGCTCCTTTACCTCCGGGGTGATCTGGATGTTCTCGCGCGTCAGGATCGCCACGATCCAGTCGGCGGCCCAGGCCCGTTCGGCCGTCTCGTGGATGCGCGCCAGGGGTTGCAGCGAAACGGACGTTTCGGAAGCGTCGGTCAACTCGCCGCCGAGATCGTGCCAGTCGCCACCCATGGCGAGCGCTGCCGCACGGATACTGCCGCCGAAGTCGAAGGCGAAGACCTGTGAGCGCGCGTAGCGCCGGAACTGCAAGGCCATCAGCGCCAGCAGCACCGACTTGCCGGCGCCGGTAGGACCGACCACGAGGGTATGGCCCACATCGCCGATATGAAGGGACAGCCGGAACGGGGTCGATCCTTCGGTCCTGCCGTAAAGCAGCGGGGGTGCGCCGAAGTGATCGTCCCGTTCCGGCCCCGCCCACACGGCGGACGAGGGGACCATGTGGGCAAGGTTGAGCGTCGAGACCGGCGGTTGCCGGACATTCGCATAGGCATGTCCGGGCAAGCTGCCGAGCCAGGCGTCGACGGCATTGACCGTCTCGACCATGACGCTGAAATCGCGGGACTGGATGATCTTTTCGACCAGCCGCAGCTTTTCGTCGGCGTGGCGGGCGTCTTCGTCCCAGACGGTGACGGTCGCGGTGACATAGGCCATTCCTGCCATGTCGGCGCCGAGTTCCTGCAAGGCCATATCGGCGTCGGCCGCCTTGTTCGCGGCATCGGTGTCCACCAGCGCGGATTGCTCGTTGGTCATCACCTCCTTGATGATCGCGGCGATGCTCTTGCGCTTGGCGAACCATTGCCGCCTGATCTTCGTCAGCAGCCGGGTCGCGTCGGTCTTGTCCATGAGGATGGCGCGGGTGGACCAGCGATAGGGAAAGGCCAGCCGGTTCATCTCATCGAGCAGGCCCGGCGTGGTCGTGCCGGGAAAGCCGGTGATCGTCAAGACGCGAAGGTGTTGATTACCGAGGCGCGGCTCCAGCCCGCCGGTCAGCGGCTGATCGGCCAGCAGCGCATCGAGATAGATCGGGGTTTCCGGCATGCAGACGCGGTGCTGGTTGGTCGAAATCGTTGAATGCAGGTAGGTCAGCGTGCCTGCGTCATCGAGCCAACGGCATTCCGGCATGAAGCCGTCGAGCAGCGCCAGCACGCGGTCGGTGCGGTCGATGAAGCCGCGCACCAGTTCCCATGGGTTCACGCCCGAGGTCTCGCGGCCCTCGTAAAGCCAGGACTCCGAGCGCGCGGCATCTTCTGCGGGCGGAAGCCACAGGAAGGTGAGAAAGTAGCCGGAGACGAAATGGCTGCCTTCCTCCTCGAAAGCGGCCTTGCGTTCGGCATCGACCAGCGCCGAGGCCGGATCGGGGAACTGGCTGTCGGGATAGGTCGCGGCTTCCGACCGCTGCGCCTCGACGAAGATGGCCCAGCCGGAGCCGAGACGGCGGAAGGCGTTGTTCAGCCGTCCGGCCACGGCGACCAGTTCGGCCGCGACGGCGGAATCCAGATCCGGCCCGCGAAACTTCGCCGTGCGTTGGAACGAGCCGTCCTTGTTGAGGACGACGCCCTCTCCGACCAGCGCCACCCAGGGCAGATAATCGGCGAGGCGCGATGCGGTGCGGCGGTATTCCGAAAGATTCATCATGGTTCTTGCCTCACACCGAAAGATGACCGGGAATGCGCAGATGGCGGCGCGCGACCTCGACGAAGAGCGGATCGCGCTTGGCGGCCCAGACGGCGGCGATGTGGCCGACCGCCCAGATCAGGATGCCAGCCAGCCAGAGCTGGAGGCCGAGGCCGACGGCACCGGCGAGCGTCCCGTTGAGGATCGCGACGGAGCGCGGTGCGCCGCCGAGCAGGATCGGCTCGGTCAGGGCGCGGTGAACGGGCACGCTGAAGCCGGGCACGGTATCGAGGGCCTCGAAGCTCACGGCCATCAGACCAGCGCCCCGCCGCCGAAGGAGAAGAACGACAGGAAGAAGCTCGACGCCGCGAAGGCGATTGAGATGCCGAAAACGATCTGGATCAGCCGGCGGAAGCCGCCGCCGGTATCGCCGAAGGCCAGCGTCAGCCCGGTGACGATGATGATGATCACCGCGACGATCTTGGCCACCGGGCCTTCGACGGATTGCAGAATGGATTCGAGCGGAGCCTCCCATGGCATGGAGGAGCCGGAGGCCCATGCCGGGGACGTCGCCAAGCTCAACCAGCCGAAGGCCGATGCGGTTGCGATATGGTGGCGGATGCGGAAGGCACGACGGATCATGCAGGTTCTCCAGTGTTGAGAGTGGCGTCGGTTTCTGAAAAGGCGGGAGAAATCCGGTAGTCGCCGTCCGGCCCAAGCCCTTCGACGCGGGCGAGTTCGGCAAGGCGGCGTGCGGAACCGCGACCGGCCAGGACAGCAACGAGGTCGATGGTTTCCGCGATCATCGCGCGCGGCACGGTGACGACGGCCTCCTGGATGAGCTGTTCGAGGCGGCGCAGCGCGCCGATGCCGGTTCCGGCGTGGATCGTGCCGATGCCGCCGGGATGGCCGGTACCCCAGGCTTTCAAAAGGTCGAGCGCTTCGGCGCCGCGTACCTCGCCGATGGGGATACGGTCGGGGCGCAGGCGCAGGGAGGAGCGGACGAGATCGGAGAGCGTGGCGACGCCATCCTTCGTGCGCATGGCGACGAGGTTGGGTGCCGCACATTGGAGTTCGCGGGTGTCTTCGATGATGACGACGCGATCGGCGGTCTTCGCCACCTCGGCGAGGAGCGCATTGGTCAGCGTGGTCTTGCCGGTCGAGGTGCCGCCAGCGACGAGGATATTGGCGCGGGCCGCGACGGCTTCGCGCAGCGTCACGGCCTGATCGGCGGTCATGATGCCGGCGCGCACATAGTCGTCGAGCGTGAAGACGGCGACGGCGGGTTTGCGGATGGCGAAGGCCGGTGCGGCCACGACCGGAGGAAGCAGCCCCTCGAAGCGCTCGCCGGTCTCGGGCAGTTCGGCCGAGACGCGGGGACTGCGGGTGTGGACTTCGACGCCGACATGATGGGCGACCAGGCGCACGATGCGCTCGCCGTCAGCGGCGGAAAGCATCTCGCCCGTGTCGGCCAGTCCTTCAGATAGCCGGTCGACCCAGATCCGACCGTCCGGGTTCAGCATGACCTCGACCACGGAAGAATCTTGCAACAGGGTTGAGATGGCAGGCCCGAGCGCCGTCCGGAGCATGCGCGCGCCGCGATCCACCGTTGCCTGTGTGTGGTTGATGCCTGCCATCTCGTCCCGTTCCACCGGGGCGGTGAGAGATGATCCCCGGATGGGGATGACTAAAAGAGACCCAAATCAGGTCGTTTCAACAAGTTTCGACCGTCGTAGTAGTGTGGGATAAAAATACAGATTCCATGGGGAAAATGTCGTGCTCTGGAAACAGCAGCGTGCTTTTGAGAACGTTTGCGAAGTTTATGCAGAAATAGGACTACCACTATGGAGAAGATTGCCAATTTTGTTTTCCCCAGGAGCGTTCCCGAGGCTGTTCTCGTTTCACTGGAATTGTCCCGATCCAAATGGTTGGTAACGGTGATTCGCCCCACTAACCACGCCCGAATGTCACGCTATTTGGTTGCCGGCGGAGATCTTGAAGACTTGTTGGTGAAGCTCTCGGAATTCCGCATGAAGGCCAGCCGGGAACTGGGGCACGATGTCCCGGTCATCTCCATTCAGGAAGCTGGATACGAAGGGTTTTGGCTCCACCGGGCATTGGAAGCTGCCGGAGTGCAAAGCCACATCGTCGATCCGGCGTCGATCGCCCAACCTCGACGGGCACGGAACGCGAAGACCGACAAGATCGACGGTGAGATGTTGCTCAGAACGCTGATGGCTTGGCTCCGCGGCGATCCGCGCGTCTGCTCGATGGTCAGGCCGATCAATCCCGGAGATGAGGATCGCCGCCGCCTGACCCGCGAGCGCCGCGAACTGATCGCCGAGCGCGTACGGCCCGTGAACCGGATGAAGGGCCTTCTGCTATCGCAGGGAATTCGTGACTATGAACCCATGCGGCCGAACAGACGTGAGCGTCTCACCGAACTGCGGACGGGAGACGGCCGTGCCCTTGGGCACAACCTGAAGCATCAGCTTGAACGCATGCTGGATCGTTTGGAACTGCTCCTCGCCCAGATGAAGGCGATCGAGGAAGCCCGGCTCGAGTTGGCCGAGCAGTGTGTCGCTCCAAGCGCCAGCGAAAATGCTACGGTTAGCACCGTAAACGCAGGTTCTTTGCTCATGAAGATCAGAGGGATCGGACCCGAGTTCGCCTCTGTCATGGTGGCCGAAGGCCTTTTCCGCAGATATGAGAACCGACGGCAGATTGCGTCGTATGCGGGACTGGCCCCGACCCCGTGGCGAAGTGGATCGATCAATCGGGAACAAGGCATCTCGCAGGCGGGCAACCCGCGCCTGCGCACGGCAATGATCGAACTCGCCTGGCTGTGGTTACGACATCAGCCCGAAAGCCGTCTTGCACGATGGTTCCACGCACGAACCGGCCCGCAAGGTGGTAGGCTGAAGAAGGTCATGATCGCCGCGCTGGCGCGAAAACTCCTCGTGGCGCTGTGGAAATACGTCACCCAAGGCGTGCTCCCCGACGGCGTCGTAATGAAAGCCGCGTGATTTTCCCTTTCTTCGTGGCCTGATCAGCGACGAAGAAATCGGGCTGACGGACCGTCCGTTCTCCTGGCCTGTATGCCGCAATGCAGAATGGTTCCGTCTCCCGAGCCCTGCCGCTGAAAGCGGAATGTTGGTGCAGCCGTTGATGACGGCGACCGGGATGTGAGGTTTGCGCGTGGAGCAAATGCGCGCATGACGATAAAGGCTCGCCCGAAATCCCGATGATCAGAGGCTACGAATGACCGCCATGAAGCAACGACCAAAACCACCTTGACCTACCTTTCCCCATGTGACGAGAACGGCGGTGGCGGTCCTCCCCGCCAAGTCCGAGCACGGACGACTGCCCCGATCCCATCTGACTGATTCGATGAGCGTGGCGACTTTATGGGACTTACTACCGTTCGCTAGGATGGCGACCGACGTCTGCTTTGGGGTGATGGGGTGAACGCCCCCCCGACGGCATCGATGTGCCAAAGTGGAGGTGTTGAACACTTGAGGAGGCGCCCATGTCGGAAGTTAGCACAATCGGTCTGGATATTGCGAAGAACGTGTTCCATGCGCATGGCGCAGACGCGAGCGGTCGAGCGCTGTTCAGCCGGAAGATCGGTCGCACAAAGTTGCTGGAGTTTTTCACTCGGCAGCCACGGTGCCTGGTAGCGTTGGAGGCCTGCGGCGGTGCGCATCACTGGGCCCGCGAACTCACCCAGATAGGTCACGAAGTGAAGCTGATCCCGCCTGCCTACGTGAAGCCCTTTGTGAAGCGGAACAAGAACGATGCGGTCGATGCCGAGGCCATCTGCGAGGCTGCCCAGCGCCCCAGCATGCGGTTCGTGGCGATCAAGAGCGAGGAGCAGCAGGCATCAGCCTTGGTGTTCCGAACCCGCGATCTTCTGGTGCGGCAGCGAACCCAGTTGATCAACGCCATCCGCGGGCATCTGACAGAGTATGGCTGGGTCGCACCAAAAGGTCCCTCGCATGTGGCAATGCTCAGCGACCTGCTCGAGGGCGCAATAGGCTCATCGCTTCCAGAGGCAGCCAGGCCCATGTTCCGCACGATGCTCGGCCTGCTGGAGGAGTTGAACTCAAAGATCGATGAACTGGACAAGGAGATCGCCCGGCGCGCCCGCGAGGACACGATCGCCAGACGGCTCATGACCATACCTGGCGTGGGTCCGATCACGGCCACCGCGATTGCCGCCCTGGCTCCGCCGGCCGAGACGTTCACCAGAGGAAGAGACTTCGCCGCCTGGTTGGGCCTGGCGCCACGGCAGCTCTCGACGGGAGGCAAGCAAAAGCTGGGGATCGATCACCAAGATGGGCGAACGAACGTTGCGGCGCCTTCTCATCATCGGCTGCAGTGCTGTCGTGCTTCAGGCGAGCAAACGAGGCGCGCCGGCCAGTTCATGGCTTGAGTAGATGATGGCTCGCAAGCCGCGTATGCTGGTCACGGTCGCACTGGCCAACAAGACGGCGCGGATCGTCTGGGCGCTGCTCATCAAGCAAGAGGATTACAAAGCTCCGGTCGCTGCTACGGCGTAAGCCAAGGCAGGCCAGAGGTCGTCGGAGACGGAGTCGGTCGAAAGAAGGTATGGCGCAACAGTCGGCGAGACCGGGCCGGAAAACCAGGGATTCCCACTGTGCCTTGAGCACGCTGTGGGTGATATGGATCCGGTCCGCGAACTCCCATACGGGCCCGCAGCCTCTGGTGCTGCATCAGAGGCCGGACAGATGGCAGCATCCGACTACGCAAACCTTCAAGAAACCGCTTGCGTCTTACGGGGTGTCCACAGATGGGAAGCTGACTGTCGGCTTGCAAGATGGATTAGCGAAGAGCCGACATTCTCTGCTCCGCGAAGGCGGGATGCACTTGCATGCGCCCAAGATGTTCGTGGCGGCACCCGGCCTGCTATCGGAAATTGCCGTGCCTGCCGCCTTCTCCGCCGTGATCCAGATGATTACGTCACCGATAGCCGCGAAGATCTTGGCAGCGAGAAGCCCGACTGCTGCAGGGAGCACAGGTCATTAGGTTCTCGCTGGCAGCGGAGACAGGCTCTCTATTATCTTGCAATCTGCGACCAGGCCGCATCCACACTGGTCAATCATCCTGTCCAGTTCGGACTTGAGCGCAACCAGGTCTTCGATTTTTCGCTCGACCTCCTTCCGATGTGCCTTAGCGATCGCATCGACGGCGGCGCAGGATTGCGAACGATCGTCAGCGAGGTTGAGGAATTCCCTGATCTGATCGAGCGAGAAGCCGAGCTCTCGTGCACGCCGGATGAAGCTCAGCCGATTAAGGTGATCCTGCTCGTAAGAGCGGTAGTTTCCCCCCGTGCGGGAAGGTTGCGGTAGGAGGCCATTTTTCTCGTAGAACCGGATCGTCTCTACTTTGGTGCCGGTTTGCCTTGCAAGGTGGCCTATCGTCAGAATGGATGAGTTCATGGTGTGACCCTGTAGCGAATACAGGGTCAACGTAGATTCGATGTGGGTGTTTGTCGATCTTGATCGCTCGCTATTGCGTTGCTCTGGCGGTCTCCACCTCTTCACGCACCAGATCGAAGAGTTGTTGCGGGCCGAAGGATTCCAGCGGTCTGCCATTAACGAAAAAAGTTGGCGTCTGGCGGACGTTGTTGCTTTGGACGTCGGCCAGGTCCTGCTCAAGAACGGCGTCGATCTCGGCCGAGGACATCTCACGCCGTGCCTGGTCGACGTCCAGTCCTGCCGCCCCTGCAATCTCCCAGGCTTTTTCGAGATCTGGCGCACCATGCACGGCCCATTCCGGCTGTTGCGCCAGCAGCGCTTCCAGAACGGGTTCGTAGCGGTCCTGAAGACGGGCCGCTTCCAGTATCCTGACGGCTTCCTCCGATCCCTCATGGAAGGGCGTGTATCGGATGACAAGGCGCGTTTCGTCAGGGAAATTCGCCATGATCTGCTTAACGGCTGGCTAGAAAGCCCTGCATGCTTCGCAGGACGGGTCAAGAAATTCCACGATCGTCACGGGAGCATTTGCTGGGCCGATGATCGGCGAATGTGCCCTGACCAACGCATCGCCTTGCGCCGCTGCAACCGGCTGTGCCGAATTGCCGCGGCGCCTGGGCCGCGCCCGTAAGGCATTGAGCCGCATCAACCGTTCGATCCGGTGAAGCCCGCAGGCCAGCCCTTCTTCCAGGACATCACGCCAGACGCGGCGCGCGCCATAGGTCCGGTCACTGGCCTTGAAGCTCGTCTCGATCGCTGTGACGAGCTTCGCGTCATGGATCTCGCGGGTGCTGGGAGGACGGCTGAGCCAGGCATGGAAGCCGGACCGCGAGACCTCCAGAACCTCGCAGAGCCAGCTGACCGGCCAGATGTGGCGGTGTTTGGCGATGAAGGCGAATCTCATATCGCCTCGCGCGCGAAAAAAGCCGCAGCTTTCTTCAGAATGTCACGCTCCGCACGCAGCCGCGCGACCTCTTTCTTCAAAGCTGCAATCTCGGACAGATCGGCCCGCATCTGCCCGTTCCCGGGGAATGCTGCGGCAGGGGTAGCGGTCAGTTCCCACATCCAGCGGCGCAGCACGCTATCCGCAACATCGAGATCACGGGCCGCCTGCGCTACCGCAACGCCACGGTCCGTTACCAGCCTGACCGCCTCGACTTTGAACTCACGGCTGAACTTTCGTCTCGTCATATCTGCACTCCAGTTCCTTGGTCACAATCTTATCTTCGTGTCCACGAAACCGGCAGCAGCTCACCAATCAACCTTGCGTGTGGAGCATTTCTGCACCCTATACCCACTACAGGGTCAAGTCTCTTTGCTTGAAGCTGTGCGGCGAATTCGCACACGGATCGTACGCAAGCGGAATAACAGGGTCGGCCCTTGACCCTGTAGTTGCTACAGGGTCTATCTGCGGTGTCACATCTAACGGTCGAGGTGACACCATGACGGCAGCGAGCCCTTATAGACTGCGTGTAGATGGCATGGACTGTGCATCTTGCGCGTTGAAAATCGAAACGGCCATGCAACGCCTGCCGGGCGTTAGCGACATCAATGTCAGCTACGCCAACGAGACGCTTGCATTGCGTCTTGACGAGGACCGCACGCCCCTCGCCGCTATTGAGCAAAAGATCCGGGCGCTCGGCTATACCCCAGTGATTGAGCAGGCCGAGCCAAAGGCGAGTCCGCCTCGGAAGCGCATCACAGAGGCATGGTGGAAAGGCAGCAAGAGTCGGCTTGTGCTCCTTACCGGCGCGCTGTTCGTCCTTGCCTTCGCTCTCGCACGTCTCCTGCCGGAATGGGAGCAATGGCTCTATTCAGGCGCGGCGTTGATCAGCGTCATCCCGTTCGCGAGGCGGGCGATCGCCGGCGCGATGTCTGGCTCGCCCTTCACCATCGAGACACTGATGACGGTGGCAGCACTGGGCGCGGTCGGCATCGGCGAGGCCGAAGAAGCGGCTGTCGTAATCTTCCTGTTCGCAGTGGGCGAACTGCTTGAAACCGTAGCGGCTGGCCGCGCGCGGGCAGGCATTGAGGCGCTGATCGATCTCGTGCCCCGAGTCGCTTTCCGCGAGCGTGATGGTGCCGTTGAGAAGGTCGCTGCCGAAGAGCTGGCCATCGGTGATGTCGTCGTTGTTCGGCCTGGAGACCGTGTGCCGTCTGACGGCACGGTGATCGACGGTGTATCGGAGGTCGATGAGGCTCCCGTGACAGGCGAATCCGTGCCCGTGCTGAAAGAATCCGGCGCAACTGTCTATGCCGGCAGCATCAATGCCAATGGCGAGCTGCGGGTGTCGATCAGCCATGTCGCGGCCGATAACACCATAGCCCGCATAATCCACATGGTGGAGGAAGCCCAGGAATCAAAGGCCCCCACGGCGCGCATGATCGACCGTTTCAGCCGGTGGTATACGCCAGGTGCGATGGTCGTGGCGGCTCTGATCGTTATCGTGCCGCCGCTCGCCTTCGATGGTGACTGGATGACATGGGTGTATCGCGGCCTCGCCACGCTGCTGATTGCGTGCCCCTGCGCGCTCGTGATCTCCACGCCCGCGGCCATCGCCTCCGGTCTTGCCGCCGGCGCGCGGCAGGGCCTGCTGATCAAGGGCGGCGCGGCGCTGGAAACACTTGGCAAGGTCATAACCGTTGCCTTCGACAAGACGGGAACGCTGACGCGCGGCCGTCCCCAGGTGACAGACATTGTGCCGATCACAGGTGACGAGAACTCCGTCCTTGCCATCGCGGCGGCTGTCGAGCGCAGCACCAGCCATCCGCTCGGGGTCGCAATCGTGGAGGCGGCAGAGGCGCGCGGGCTCGAATTGCCCGCCACCTTCGGAGGCGGCATGGCCACACCCGGCAAAGCCGTCACAGCGCGGTTGAAGGACGGATTCGCTTCGGTCGGGTCTCCCCGTCACGCCGCCGAACAGGCTGCCCTTGAAGAGAGCACCGCCAAGACGATCACCACGCTGGAAAGCCAGGGCAAGACGGTTGTCGTGCTTACAAAGGGCAAGACCGTCGAGGGATTGATCGGGTTGCGCGACGAGCCACGCGATGACTCTATCGAAGGTGTGAAGCGGCTGACGGATCGCGGTGTGCGCCCTCTGATGCTGACCGGCGACAACAAGCGCACGGCCGACGCCATCGCGGCTCATCTCGGTCTTGAGGCGAGAGCCGAACTACTGCCCGATGCCAAGCTTGCCGAAATCGGGCGATTAAAGGCTGAAGGGCCGATTGCCATGGTTGGAGACGGTATCAATGACGCGCCGGCGCTTGCTGCCGCTTCTGTTGGCGTTGCCATGGGCGCGGGCACCGACGTAGCGCTGGAAACCGCCGATGCGGCGCTGCTCAAAAACCGGGTGACGGGTATCGCCGATCTCATCGGGTTGTCGCAGGCGACGCTCGGCAATATCTGGCAGAACATCGCATTAGCCCTTGGACTGAAGGCGGTTTTCCTCGTGACGACTCTGTTGGGCGTTACCACGCTCTGGATGGCCATCCTTGCCGATACGGGCGCTACGGTCCTCGTCACGGCCAATGCGCTGCGCCTTCTCACGTGGCGCGGCACCCGCGACAAATGAGCTTAAACAATGAGCGCGTGCAGGTTGCGGCTTCTGCTTCCTGCCGAGAAAGCCGATGTGTAAATTATGAGTAGTCAGCCCCGGAAAGCAAAATCATCTGAGAAGAGCGAACAATGGGCGCTCGCATGGGTGCTTGCGATCAATACTGCCCAAGCGGCCATTGTAGGAGGCCTGGGTTGGTGGGCCCAGTCAACAGGACTGATGGGTTCCGCGCTCGATAATCTTGGCGACGCAGGTGTCTACGCCATCAGCCTTTTCGTTGTGGGGCGGGGATTGGCGGCGAAAGTTCGAGTTGCCCGGTTGTCGGGTGTCCTTCTGATGGTATTCGCCGGCCTCCTTCTGCTTGAAGTCGGCAGACGCTTCTTTACTGGCTCAGATCCAATAGGGCCGATCATGATTGCCGTGGCGATCGCGAGCGCTCTGACGAATATGGTCTGCATGTGGTTCCTGAAATCGCATCGCGAAGGCGGCGTGCATTTGCAGGCCTCATGGATTTTCACGACAAACGACATGCTCGTGAACTCGGCGATCGCTGTTTCGGGTCTTGCCGTGATCCTTTTCAGCTCGCCCTACCCGGATCTGATCATTGGCTTGGGCGTGGTTGTTGTCGTCGTCAGAAGCGGCCTCGAAATTCTTGAGAAAGCCGGGGAAGCTGGAGAAAAAGGAAAACAATATGATTAGTGCACGAGCCCTGTCCGCCGCCTTCCTTGCCCTGGCAGTAACGATCTCTCCTGCCGTGGGCCACGACTTCCAAGCCGGTTCGATCACCATCAATCATCCGTGGTCGCGCGCGACTCCGCCGGTCACGCCGGTAGCCGGTGGCTATCTGACGCTGACGAACGATGGCGACATAGCCGACCGCCTGGTGTCGATCTCATCACCCCTGTCAGAACGGGTGGAGATCCACGAGTCGGCCGTAAGCAATGGCGTTGCCAGCATGAGGCCTGTGCAAAATGGCGTCGTGATCGGGGCAGGCGAGACGGTCGAGCTCCAGCCTGGCGGAATGCACATCATGTTTATGAAGCCATCGCACCCTTTGAAGGAAGGGGAGCGGTTTGCCGCTAAACTTACGTTCGAGCGGGCCGGAACCGTCGAGGTCGAGTTTGTCGTGCAGGGCATGGGTGCAGGTCCGGCGACAACGAACGAGCATGACGGGCACGAGGAGCCGGCGCAATGAGCGGCATCAAACTCTTCCGTCTCGTTACCTGGATTGCCGTCGCCGTTGTCGGCGGGCTTGTCATCGGCCTGTCTGTGTCAAAGCCATGGCAACAGCAAACCGTGGCGATCGCGTCCTCGACAGGCACCGCAGCCATCGGCGGCCCGTTCCGTCTTACATCGCATCGAGGCGAGACGATTGACAATGCCGCGCTGGCGGGCAAGCCCTATCTCGCCTTCTTCGGTTTCACCCATTGTCCCGACGTGTGCCCGACGACGCTCTATGAACTGAGCGATCTCATGAACGAGCTCGGGCCTGTGGCGGACCAATTCAACGTACTGTTCTTCACCGTCGATCCCGAGCGGGACACCCAGGAACTGCTGGCTCAATACATGACAGCCTTTGATGATCGCATTTTCGCACTGCGGGGAAATCGACAAGAAACGGACGCCGTGGTGAAGGCCTTCGCGGCCTATGCGCGCAAAGTCCCTCTGGAAGGGGGCGAATATACGATGGATCACACCGCAGGCGTTTACATGATGGATTCCGAAGGCAAATTCGTCGGTACGCTCGACATGCACGAGCCACGCGAGATCAGATTGCAGAAGCTCCGGCGTCTGGCGGGGGGTAGCGCATGAACGATCATGTGATGATAACGCCCACTGTCAGAGGTGCCTTTGTGGCTTTTGCGATGCTCATCTCGGCGAACGCCGCGACAGCGGCGCAGCTAGACGCCCCGGAGTAGATGGATTTGGATTTCACGCTTGTCGGCCTACTAACGGTGTTTGCTGCGGGGGCGATCTCCTTTCTTTCGCCGTGCGTTTTGCCCCTTGTTCCCGGCTATATTTCGTTCGTCACAGGTGGCGCGCGCTTGGAGCCTGCTGTTCAAAATCGTCTGGGGGCAAACTGGCAGGCTCTCGTCAACAGTCTTTATTTTGTCCTCGGATTCACAACGATCTTCGTGTTGCTGGGGGCTACTGCAACTGCATTGGGGGCGTTATTCCGCTCCTACCTATACGAAGCCAACCTAATCGGTGGCGCGATCGTTATCATTTTCGGTGTGGTAACAACGGGTTTGGTGCCAATCCCGTGGTTCGATCGTGAAATGCGTTTTCATCCTCGGCCGCACGTTGCTGGCCCTTGGACGAGCTACCTGCTTGGATTGGCGTTCGCCTTTGGCTGGACCCCGTGCATTGGGCCGGTACTCGGCTCTATTCTAACTCTTTCAGCCGCAAATGCGACTGTCGGAGCCGGCGCAATCCTGTTGACTGTGTATTCTTTGGGGCTGGGAGTGCCCTTTATCTTGGCGGCTCTTTTCATGCAGCGTTTCATTGCCGGCATGCCAACCTTACGTTGGGCTGGCCGATACTTGCGAGTGTTAGCAGGTGTGATCATGATCATAATGGGATTGGCCATGATGACCGGTCAACTCTCGCGCTTCGCTATCTGGCTCCTGATAACTTTCCCCGCGTTGGGTCAGATAGGCTGACGATGCGCGGAGTTCTAAAATATACATCGCTCGCGGCCGCCGTCGCCTTCGGAGCTGACCAGCTATCCAAATGGTGGGTAATCCAAGTGATGAAAGACCATACGGAAATATCCGTAACGGGCTTCTTCAACTTGGTCCTAGGGCGCAACACGGGTGTCAGTTTCGGACTTTTCAACGAAGCGCCGGCATGGCTCCTTGTCGGAATCACCTTAGCAATCGTTCTTATGCTTTTGGTATGGGCGAGCCGGGAAAGACAATCGATAACGGGGGTCGCTCTGGGCCTCATAATTGGAGGTGCCTTGGGCAATATGCTCGACCGGCTACGTCATAGCGGCGTTACCGACTTCCTCGACTTTCATATCGGAGGAATTCATTGGCCTGCCTTCAACCTTGCTGACACGGCGATCGTGCTCGGGGTTTTGCTCTTATTATTCGATACATTCAGGAGAGAAATGCGGTTCCTGACACGCCCATAGTGGCTATGGCCGCCTAAAGTCATAGGCTCCGCGTCTGGCAGGCAACAAATAACCCGGAAGGTGCTCTGATGGTCCCGGCCACCAGGAGCGTGATTACAGGTATCCGTGACCCAAGCTTTGCAGGAAATAGACGTTCTGGTGATCGGCGCTGGTCAAGCGGGGCTCGCTGCCGGCTACCATCTTGCCAGAACAAAGCTTTCATACCTGATCGTAGATCGCCATGCCCGCATCGGCGACAGTTGGCGCTGTCGCTACGATTCCCTGACCCTGTTTACCCCGCGCGCATTTAGTACGCTGCCCGGTCTTACGCTCGACGGCGATCCGCAAGGCTATCCCGCGCGAGATGAGTTTGCGGACTATCTCGAAGCCTATGCCAGCCATTTCGACCTGCCCGTCCTCTCCGGAAATGGCGTGGTTCAGCTCGAACGTCGGACTGATGAGCGGTTCGTCGCGCAAATCGATGATGGCAGGCACATAGTCGCCAAGGCGGTGATCGTCGCGACGGGAGCGTTTCAGATACCCATTATCCCAACAATCGGTGCCGGCTTTGACAGTGCGGTTGCGCAACTGACGCCGGAGAGCTATCACAATTCCGGCGATGTCCGACCTGGAACGGTCCTTGTTGTCGGAGATGGAGCAAGCGGACGCGACATCGCAGCCGAATTGGTTTCGACCCATGAAGTGCTGCTTGCGGTTGGGCGCGGCCGCCGACTGTTTCCAGAACGCATTCTCGGCAGGAGCACATGGTGGTGGCTGCGCGCCCTGGGCTTGATGAAAGCAAGGCCTGGCTCGGCGATCGGATATCTGATGCGACGCGCCGACCCGTTTCCTGACAGGGGTCGCAGCCTTGGCGACCTGCAACGGATGGGCATGGCCATCTCAGGACGCTTGGTGTCAGCAAACGGCCGAACCGTTACCTTTTCCGATGGATCTAAACGGGTGGTCGATTCCGTCGTTTGGTGCATCGGATACAGAGACGACAGCGCGTGGCTCCAGATTCCAGGTAGCACGCATTCCAACGGAAGCTTTGTGCAAGAGGGCGGGGTTGCTCCAGTACCAGGACTTTTTCACCTAGGACGTCCATGGCAGCGGAATCGTGCTTCAGCTCTCGTCATGGGTGCCGGCGAAGATGCTTCCGTAGTTGTCACCTTATGCCTGCAATACTGCTTCGCGGCGATAGGGCCGAGGACGATGCCAGCTGAAAGGTCGCTTCAGGAGTGACGACTGACCACACGAGCGACTGGATGGGGTCGTGAGTCTACCTGACTGTCCCTCGGCGGCCGCTTCGTCTCTTTCGAACGGCGATGTTGGGGTGGAAAGCGGGAAAGACAGCTTTCAGCAATCAATCCTTCCAAGCGGACGTTGTCGAACGACCTGCCAAAGCATGCCGGCGATCAAGACGTTGAGCGTCGCCAATGCGGCTATGACGTGAAGCAGAGCGTCATAGCCGAGCCTGGAAATCAAAATCGCGCCGATCATGGGCGCAGCAGCTTGAGCAATAAGGCCGGGTCGGGCGAGCCGTCCCATGATTGGCGCATACTGCCCAGGACCGAAGAGACTCAGCGGAAGCGCCCCCCGCGCGATCGAAAAGATGCCGTTCCCTGCGCCGTAGAGGATCAACGCCAACCCGATAATTGGCAGCCCTGCCGCTAGCACGATCAATCCGCCAGCGCATAAAACAACCGCTGCACTTAGCGTCCACATTGGATGATGGCGACCGCGACCGAGCATTTCCAGAACCCGCGCGCCGACCTGAGCTGGCCCGATCAGCGCGCCGAGTGTGACCGCCTCGGTCAGGGATATGCCTCTGGCTTGCAGGAGCGTGAGCAGATGTACCGAGACGATCGTGACGAACAGGCCCGCGATGATCTGGATTGAGGCAAACAGCCAGAACATGGCTCGTTCGCGAGGGGGGAGCACGAGCGCAGCATTGGCGTAGTCGGCACTCGACTGTTTGGGCCGCCTTGGGGATTGCGGCACGATGGCGAGGATCAAGGGTAGACAAACACCAGCGAGGACAGCCGCATAAGCGAAGCACGCACCGCGCCAGCCGATTGCTTCGACCAGGGCGGCTGAAAGCGGCCAGCAAACCGTGCTTGCAAAGCCTCCCCACAGTGTCAGCGTCGTGATCGAGGGGCGGGCTTTCTCGCCATAGATCCCGCCGAGGGTCGAGAACGCAGCGTCGTAAAGCCCGGCGGCCATGCCAATGCCGAGAACCGCCCACCCGGCCATGAATATCGCAAGGTTGGGCGCGGCCGCAATCATCGCCAGGCCTAGCGCCATGATAAGACATCCGAGCGCCAGGATCGGCCGCCCGCCGTGTCTCGATATCGCATCCCCGATCGTTGGAGCGGAAAGCCCTGCGACCAGTAACCCGAGCGAAAGAGAACCGACCACCCATTCAAGAGGCCAACCCGTATCGGCGACGATCGGCGCGGCAAGAACGGCGATCAGATAGTAAGTGCTGCCCCAGGTGAAGATCATCACCACGCCAAGAGCGTGGACCGTCAGCCGATTCGCTCTGGCCATCGTCTATGCGGGCTGCTTTTGAGGTGCGCTGATTGCGCTTTTGTCGGTCGTTGGATCGTGCTTTAGCGCTGCCGCCTTTCGCTCCGAGTAGCGGTCGACGAGCTGACCGGCATGCGGTCGCGTCAGTATGGTGAACCGGACCAGTTCCTCCATAACGTCCACGATCCGGTCGTAATAGCTCGACGGCTTCATGCGGTCGTTTTCGTCGAATTCCTGATAAGCCTTGGCGACGCTCGACTGGTTCGGGATCGTAAACATGCGCATCCAGCGGCCGAGAAGCCGGAGCGTGTTGACGGCGTTGAAGCTCTGAGAGCCGCCCGATACCTGCATGACCGCGAGCGTCCGACCTTGCGTCGGCCGAACACTGCCGATCGAGAGCGGCAAATGATCGATCTGCGCTTTCATCAGGCCCGTGACCTGACCATGGCGTTCCGGCGAACACCAAACCATGCCTTCCGACCAAAGCGCATGCTTGCGCAGCTCATGGACGGCGGGGTGATCGTCCTTCGTCACCTGATCGGGAAATGGCAATTCGCTCGGATCGAAAATTCGGGTTTCCGCGCCGAAGAATTGCAGCAGTCGCGCGGCTTCTTCCGTCGCCAGCCGGGAGAAGGACCGAGGCCGGAGCGATCCGTAGAGCAGAAGGATGCGCGGCGGGTGATCCGCCGGACCCAAGCCAATTCCAGGCCGCTCGATTGCGAAACGCGGATCGAGAGCAGGCAGGTAATCGGGATCGATGAGTGTTCGTAGTGGCATGATGAGCTCTCCTATCGGACTGTCGCCGGTGCGGTCGCCGGAAACCAGCGACGGCCGAGACGCAGCGCGACGTGAACGAGCAGCACCAGCACAGGCACTTCGACCAGAGGACCGATGACGGCTGCAAAAGCGACCGGTGAAGCCAGGCCGAACGCGGCAATGGCAACGGCAATCGCCAGCTCGAAATTGTTACCGGCAGCGGTGAAGGCAATCGCGGTCGTACGGGGGTAGTCGGCTTCGATCAGCTTGCCCATGGCGAAGCTGATGACGAACTGGACCACGAAATAGATGGTCAGCGGGATCGCGATCATCACGGCGTCGAATGGCAGGCGCACCACGTCGCCGCCTTTCAGGCTGAACATTGCTACGATGGTGAAGAGCAGAGCGGCAAGCGTGATCGGGCCGATGCGCGGCAGGAACTCGCGTTCATACCAACCTTCCCCCTTGCGAGCGATCAGGATGCGCCGCGTCAGGAACCCGGCAAGAAAGGGGATGCCGAGATAGATCAACACCGCTTCGGTGATGGTCCAGAAGCCAACATCGACTATGCTGCCCTCTAAGCCAAAGAGCGGCGGCAGAACCGTTAGGAACAGCCATGCGTAGGTCGAGAAGAACAGGATCTGGAAAATCGAGTTGAAGGCGACGAGGCCGGCGACATACTGGTTGTCACCGCGCGCGAGCTGGTTCCAGACGAGTACCATGGCGATGCAGCGGGCCAGCCCGATCAGGATCAGCCCCGTCATGTATTCGGGGTAGTCGCGAAGGAAGATCACGGCCAGGACGAACATCAGGGTTGGGCCGATCAACCAATTCTGGATGAGCGAGAGGACCAGCACGCGCTTGTCTGCGAAGACCTGGTGCAGCTCTTCGTACTTCACCTTGGCAAGCGGCGGATACATCATGAGGATGAGGCCGATCGCGATCGGAATGTTGGTCGATCCGACCGACATGGCGTTGAGCGCCTGGGGCAGACCGGTGAACACCGTGCCGAGGACGACACCGAGGGCCATTGCCGCGAAAATCCAGACCGTCAAATAGCGGTCGAGAAACGACAGCCGGGATGCTGGCTCAGGGGAAGCCATGGGAACTCTCCAATACAATCGGGTATGAGGATCAGGCAGACGCGACCCGGCGGCCGTGCTGATCCACGACGCGCTCGCCGTCTTCTTTGACGAACTCCCCGCACTGGAGGGGCAAGAGGTCGAGCACGGCTTCGGACGGGCGGCAGAGTCGAACCCCGGCTGGCGTTACGACGATGGGCCGGTTGATGAGGATCGGGTGGGCCATCATCGCGTCGATGATGACATCGTCGCTCAGGCTAGGATCGCCTAACCCCAACTCGGCATAAGGTGTCCCCTTTTCCCGTAGAAGATCCCGGGGCGAGATACCCATGCGGTAAATGAGATCCGCGAGCCGCGCCCGTGTTGGCGGGCATTTGAGGTATTCGATGATATGAGGCTCGCTGCCCGAATTGCGTATCAAGCCGAGCGTGTTGCGGGAGGTCCCGCAGTCAGGGTTGTGGTAGATGATAATGTCCATTCTACCCCTCACGCCGCGCTGTTTCGGGGCTTGCTCGCGCCTTCGGCCTGCCCGATTTCGTTGAGCCGCACTTTGAGGGACGACTTATCGAGAGAAGCAACAGGTAGGGCAGTGAACGCCGAAATCCGGTTTTTGAGGTAGCGTAGAGCGGTGACGAAGGCCGTCCGTTGCTCGACCGGGTCGGCGATCGCCGCAGGGTCTTCAATACCCCAATGCGCCGTCATTGGGTGGCCCGGCCATATCGGGCACGCTTCACCGGCGGCGTTGTCGCAGACCGTAAAGACGAAATCCATGACTGGTGCCGATGGACCGGAAAATTCGTCCCAACTCTTTGATCGAAGCCCATCGATCGGAAAGTCGAAGTGTTGAAGCGTCTCGATCGCCATCGGGTGAACCCGTCCTTTGGGCTGGCTACCGGCTGAATAGGCCCGGAAACGGCCATTTCCCATGTGGTTCAAGATCGCTTCGGCAAGGATCGAGCGAGCGGAGTTGCCAGTGCAGAGAAACAGCACATTATAAATCGGGTCAGACATGGGCATCACTCTTGATTGGGTCACAGCAGGTCAGAGCTGCAACGGCTGGCTGGCACACTTCGGGATGACCTTGGCAGCAATCCCGCATCAGAAATTCGACGAGGCCAGATAGCGCCGGATAAGTGGCGCTATAGATGATCGATCGTCCCTCGCGGCGTGATTCAATCAGCCCCGCGTGCTCAAGGTGGCTCAGGTGAAACGACATGCGGGAGGATGAGGCATCCATCGCCTCGCCGATCGCGCCCGCGGCCATGCCATCGGGTCCGGCCGTCACTAGCAGCCGAACGATCCGAAGCCGCGTTTCCTGGGAAAGTGCAGCAAATCCACTGAGGGCTTGTTGTTCGTTCATCGTTATCTCAATGACTCAATGACCATTGAAATATAAAGCAGGTCTGAATGACTTGGCAACCTTAGGCGTCGCTCATGGCCGCTTTCGAATCCGCGCCGGTTGGTTCGGAACGTCCGCGAAGAAGTCGCAAGCGGACATCAGGAGGGAAACAGCCGCGTGGCAACAAAGGGGTTCAAACTTACGGCGCGTTCAGTTTGACCCTGCTGGCTGGTCTGACCCATCAACATCCTCAGAAACCTCCTGCCGTAGCTTCGGCCCCTGCGCGAGACGTCGGCCGAGTGCTGTGATGAATGATTCATAGCGCTCATTGGCTTTGGCCCGTGCCGCCTGTGCTGCGGGCTCGGGCAATGCCGGTGTCGTGTTGACCCAGAAGCGGATGAACACCGCCAGGCTTTCGACGGCGATACCGACGTCACGCTCCATCCGGGTGATGCGCCGGTCGATCTGATCGAGCCGCTTGGCGACGATCGCCTCTCGACGTTCGGCATCGTCGGGAGACAGGAATGAGGCGATGGCTGCCTCGCCGATCATCGACTGCGACTGATCCCGCCGCGCGGCAAACTCTGTCAGGGCTTTTTCGACATCGGGGTCCAGATAGACGGTGAGTTTTTTCTTCTTCCGACGATTGGCCATGGCGCTACAACTCCATGCCGTCGTTCGGGTCCATGGCAACCTGCCGGGCAATGCCCTGTACTTGCCGGACCATGCGCCGATTTTGCGTGGCTTCTTCCTCAACTTCGTCGGGCAGCGCGATCTCGAACTCGTTCTCGATGGGCTTTTTCTTCTGCACCGGCTTCACGCGGCTGAGTTCCGGCTGCAACCGGCGTTCGGATTCGGTCGGATCTTCGCTATCGGTTGCCTGGTCATCGTGGTCCGCAGCGGCTTCCGGTCGGGCCGGGATCGGAAGCGCAGTCCAGTCGTCGGCCCGCGTGTCTTCGGGACCTTTCAATTCAGGCGGTGACAGAACGCGCTCCCGAAACCGGGCATCCTCGTAATAGCGCGCCTTCGTCGCCCGGATCGGGGGGATGCCCGCCACCATGACGATCTCCTCGTGCGGCGGAAGCTGCATGATCTCGCCCGGCGTCAGCAACTGGCGAGCCGTCTCCGAGCGTGAGACCATGAGGTGCCCGAGCCAGGGCGACAGGCGGTGACCGGCGTAGTTTTTCATCGCTTTCATCTCGGTGGCGGTGCCGAGCGCGTCCGACACCCGTTTCGCGGTGCGCTCGTCGTTGGTGGCGAAGCTGACCCGCACATGGCAGTTGTCGAGGATCGAGTTGTTCGGCCCGTAGGCTTTCTCGATCTGGTTCAGCGACTGCGCGATCAGGAATGATTTCAGGCCGTAGCCGGCCATAAAGGCCAGCGCGGTCTCGAAGAAATCGAGCCTGCCCAACGCCGGAAACTCGTCGAGCATCAGGAGCAGCCGATGCCGCCCGGCATTCGCTTGCAGGTCCTCGGTCAAGCGGCGGCCGATCTGATTGAGCAGCAACCGCATCAGCGGCTTGGTGCGGTTGATGTCGGAAGGCGGCACGACGAGGTAAAGCGTGACCGGCTGATCGCCGCCCACGATATCGCTGATGCGCCAGTCGGAGCGCCGTGTGACCTCGGCCACGACCGGATCGCGATAGAGGCCGAGGAAGGACATCGCCGTCGACAACACGCCGCTGCGTTCGTTCTCGGACTTGTTGCGCAGCTCACGCGCGGCACTGGCGACGACGGGATGCGGCCCCGCTTCGCCGAGATGCGCGGTCTTCATCATGGCGCGCAACGTGGAATCCACGGGACGCTTGGGATCGGACAGGAACTTGGCGACGCCGGCCAGGGTCTTGTCCGGTTCGGCGTAAAGCACATGCAGGATGGCGCCGACGAGGAGGCTGTGGGAGGTCTTTTCCCAATGGTTGCGCTTGTCGAGACTGCCTTCCGGATCGACGAGGATGTCGGCGATGTTCTGGACGTCGCGCACCTCCCATTCACCACGGCGCACCTCGAGCAGCGGATTGTAGGCCGACGACTTTGGATTGGTCGGGTCGAAGAGCAGCACACGGCCGTGCTGCGAGCGGAAGCCGGAGGTGAGCTGCCAGTTCTCGCCCTTGATGTCGTGGACGATGGCTGACCCCGGCCAGGTCAGGAGCGAGGGCACGACCAGGCCGACGCCTTTACCGGAACGCGTCGGGGCAAAGCACAGCACATGCTCCGGGCCATCGTGCCGCAGATAGTCGCGCTCATAGCGGCCGAGCACGACCCCATCGGGATCGAGCAGGCCCGCCGCCCTGATCTCTCCTTTTCCGGCCCATCGCGCCGAGCCATAGGTGGCGACGTTTTTTGCCTCGCGCGCCCGCCAGACCGACATGCCGATGGCGACCGCGATGGCGATAAAGCCGCCTGACGCCGCGATGATCCCGCCCTTGGCGAAGATCGGCGGCGCATAGGCTTCATAGAAATACCACCACCAGAAGATCGCAGGCGGATAATAGATCGGGGTGCCGAACAACACGAACCAGGGCGGCCCGAGTTGCGCCTGATAGCCGAGGCTCCAGGCAACATACTGGGTCGCGCCCCAGGTGGTGGCGAGGACGATGAGGAAGACGATGGTGATCTGTCCCCAGAGAATCTTGGTGGCGGACATGGTGGTGGTCCTTTCCGATGGCGGTCAGAGGCCGAGGGAGCGCTTGCGCCCGAAGTCCCAATCGACGCCGCCATCGTCGCGGGCGACGCCGGAGACGTGACGGCCGATCTGCTTTTCGAGAGAGGGCGACCAGGGCACGAGCTGGAAGCCGAGGCCGTCGTCGATCATGGCGAAGCGGCCGGAGGCGAGCGCAAAACGCTGGCGATAGGAGCCGGCGACATATTCGCCGCTGGCGGCGCGCTCGAAGGACAAGCCGGTCTCAGCCGCCAGCTTCTCGCCGAGACTGTCGAGTTCGCGTTGGCGCAACGTGCCGAGCAGCCGGCGCGCGAAGACGACACGTCCGCCCTGCCGCTCGGCAAAGCCCTCGCCGATCAGATGCTCCGCGCGTTCGTCCAGGGCCTGACGGACCTCGGCGCCGAAGCCGCTGTCCGAAAGGGAGATGGGTTCGCGCGCCACGGCCTGCCGGTCGAGCCAGGTCGCGCCGGTGGCGCCGACCTGCGCACTGAGATCGAGATCGGCGCGGACGGCGAGCGCCACGCGGCGCTGCCCTTGCGGGTCCCCCCAGGATCGCAACTCGACGATCGAGCCGGGCGGACTGTCGCCGGCGGCATCGAGATGCGGCAGCTTGATATGATGGGTGCGACCGTCGACGCCGTCGACCACGGCATAGGCCGTGCCCTTCAGCTCGTCATCGAGGCCGCGCTCGACCAGGCGACCGATGACGGGAACGTCGAGGCTTTCCCCCGCAAGAACGTAGCTCGCCGAGCCGTGCTCGATGCCGCGCTCGGTGAGCGCGCGGTGCATGCGCTTGATGATGTCGCCGCGCTCGCCCATCTCGCGCAGCACAGTCTCGGCTTCGGGCTTGATGAACCATTGCGCGTGTCCGATCTGGCCTGCCAGCCCACGGATTTCCAGGGTGCGCAGCCGGCCAACCTTCAGCGCATGAAACTCGTCCGGCTGGCGGTCGGGAAGCGGGGCAAGGTCGATGATGCCGGACTTGCCGGCGTCGCGAACAAGCTGCCGGTCGAGTTGCGTCCAGCGTTCCGCCTCGACCTGCCGCTCCAGATTGCGGTGGATTTCCAGATCGGTGCGCAGGCCGAGTTCCTGCGTGACCAGATCCTGGGCACGGGCGCGCATGCCTTCCTTGATGTAATCGCGGGAAATCACCAGGTCCCGGCCGTCGTCGGCGCGGCCGCGCAGGATGATATGGATATGCGGATTGTCGGTGTTCCAATGATCGACCGCCACCCAGTCGAGGCGGGTGCCGAGATCCTTCTCCATCTGCCCCATCAGCTCGCGGGCGTGATCCTTGAGATCGGCCATGTCCACCGCGTCTTCGGGCGAGACGATGAAGCGGAAATGATGCCGGTCGTCCTGGCAGCGCTCGGCGAAGGCACGCACGTCCATGTCCTCGCCTTCCGGGCCGAACATCCGCGCCTTTTCCCCGTCGCGGGTCACGCCATCGCGACGCAGATAATTGAGGTGTGCGCCGAGCGGAGCGGAGCGCGCGGTGTGACGCACCACGCGGGTCTTGATGACGACGATGCGCGAGCGTCCAGTGAGGAGACGGTTGGCCTGGATGCTGGCGCGCTGACCGCGCCCGAAGCGTGAGCGGTTGCCCGATGTGATCTTGCCGGAGCGCGAGACACGCCCGCCGGCCTTCTGGGCGGCGGCGAGCGCCTGGGCCACGAAGGGTCGGGCCTGCTGCGCACGGGTCGAGCGGATGCGGCCCGGACGGATGCGGAACTCGCGCTCATCGGACATGGCGTTGCTCCGCACGGTGCAAATCATCATGGAAAATCAGGAAGAAGGGCGCGCAGCGCACGGTGCGCGCCAGCGCCGCACGGTGCGGAGCGCGCCGGAAAACCCCGCAAAAACAACCGCCCTCTTGAGCCGCACCGTGCGGCCTTTTATCTCGCCATCCTTCGGTCGTGGTGCCTGCCGCCACCCCCGGCACTCTCCATGACACGCCAGCGCACGATGGGATGCGAATTGCGTTGCCCCCGCTCATGGCCGGTCCCCACCGGCATTGCGGGCGACGAAGAGGCCCTCCGGTTGCAAGGCCGTGAGGGCGTCAGATGTCGCCGGAAGGGGTGAAGGGACGTCATCCGGCGCGTGATCGGGCAACGCCGGATCGGCGGCGGAAACATCGTCTTCGCGGACCACGAAGATCGCCGCCTCGCGCCAGTCGAGCGGGCGGGAAGCAACGGATGCGGAGCCCGAAGGCGCTTCTCCGAGCAAAACGGGCGCAAGCGAAGCGACATAGGCGCGCGTCTCGGCCGGCAGCGGGCGAGCCGCCGCGCGGTATTCGTCGTAGCGGCCGGGACCGGCATTGTAGGCGGCGAGCATCGCGGCCACATTGCCGTAGCGGTCCCACATCTCGCGCAGATAGGCGGTGCCTGCGAGGATGTTGTCGCGTGGATCATAGGGGTCGCGCCCGAGACGGTGGCGGATGCGCAGCTCCGCCCAGGTGTCGGGCATGACCTGCATCAGCCCCATTGCGCCCGCCGAAGAAACGGCGCGCACATCGCCCGCGCTTTCGGCCCGCATCACGGCGGCGATCCATGTCACCGGGATGCCGAAGCGCTGCGCCGCTTCGGCGATGTGGGCGGCGTGCGGATGCGCTGCGGCCGCGTGCGCCGGCACGATGGTCTGCGCCGGAACGGGTGGCGTGGCGATGGCCGGGATGAACAGGCCGGAAAGAAGGAGAAGGACGATGCGGCGGCGGACGCCGCATCTCCCCGAGGCGGGACGCGTGCAGGACATGATCATGATCAGTCCTGCTCGTCGCGCTTCTTCTGACGGGTCCAGTGCAGGCCCCAGTCGCGGCCGTCTTCGTCCGACTGGAACAAGCGGGCGCGGATCGGCTGCTCGAAGGCGGGATCGTCGAGCAGCACGGAGATGTAGGTGCCCGCGCGTTCGCCGGAGTGTTTCCAGCCCGCGCCGACCTCCGGCCCGTCATCATCGCCGAGATGAATGCGATAGGCGGGCGCCTTCTCGGCATCCGTGTTCTCGGTGGGAACGAATGTTAGTTCGATGTCCAGCGAGAGCGTGCGGACACGCCCGGAATAGCCGGACGGGGTGCGCGTGAATTGTCCGATCTGTGGCATTGAAGGTTCCTTCCTCAAGCGGTGGAGAAGACGCGGGCCGTTCGCACGCCCCGCTATGGACGCGCCGTCACCGCACCGGCGCGCGCCAGACGAAGCGGCCATCGCCGTCCTCGTCGGTGAAAAGCGGGGTGGCCCGGCCGATCACCGCCGATGCGGGGAACGGGCCGAAGTAGCGGCCGTCGAGGCTGTCGCCGACGTCGAGGTTCATCAGAAAGATTTCGCCCTCGGCGATGACCCGGCAGCCCTGCCAGACCGGCAGGTCGCGGCCCCGGCTGTCGCGGTCGCGGGCCTCGCCAAGCGGAATGGTATCGACCGTGATCGCAGGGCCATCGCGGCACAGCCGCTGTCCGGGCAGACCGAGGACATGCTTGAGGAGCGGCACGTCGCGGGCGACGTAGCCGCGTTCGACCATGAAGGAAGCGATGGGCTCGGGCGGCTGGACTGCGACCAGATCGGGCACCTCAAGCCGGTCCGCCGGCGCGATGGTGTAGAACCCGACCGGCACGCTGGCCGAAGCGTTCCAGACCAGCCTGGGCGCGGTCGGAACCAGTCCGGCAATGGCGATCCCGAGCGTGGCCGCCGCCGTCACGATGACATAGCCGGCGCGGTTCATTGCCCGATCTCCCGCCGCCGGAGCCATGCCTGATGGCGCTCAGTGGTATAGGGACGCGGCGTCTCGCCTGCGTTCATCCAGTGCGCGACATGGCGCCAGTGATCGGGATCGGCCTCGGCGGGATCGACGCCGAGGGCTTCGACCGCATCGACATGGCGCAGGACATCCTCGACCTTCGGCCAACTTTGTAGCTTCAGCAGGATTTCGCCGCCGGGACGCACGAAGGGCAGCGTCTGATAGGCGTTGCCCGGTGCGACGGTTCGCACGATGTCGATCCGCGAGATCACGGTGCCGTAGTCGTTCGCCGCCCAGCGGACGAATGCGAAGACAGCGCCGGGACGGAAAGAAACGATGCGGCGGTTGCGGTCAAGAATCTGCTCGCCAGTCGTGTGGCCGAACCTGATCCAGTATTCGATCTTCTTTTCCACCCACCTCAGCTCCACGCGGGTCAGATCGTCTTCATGGGCTGCGGCGCCGATCATGAGCGCTCTCCTGATGTGTCGGGAAATTCGCGCGCGAGCAGCTCGCGCAGCATGTCGGATACGGTGCCGCCGCGCCGGATCGCGGCGATCTTGATCCGCCCGCGAAGCTCGGGCGTGATGTCGATCGTCAGGCGGGCGGAATAGACCGCGGCATCGCCGCCGCACTCCGGCGGCGTGTCACCGGCCTTGATCCAGCCGTCGGGATCGGCAGGGCGCTGCGCGAAACCGCGCTTCTGCGCGCGCGCCGTCATGACGGGCCTCCGTCATGGAACGGCAGCACGGTGGCGATGCGCGTCCGCGCACGCTCGGCCATGTCGGGGTCGATCTCGCAGCCGAGATAGCGCCGGCCGGAAAGCCGGCAGGCTTCCCCGGCCGCGCCGGAACCGGCGAACCAGTCGCCGACCAGACCGCCTAGCGGGCAGCTCGTGCGGATCAGGATTTCCAGCAGCGCCGACGGCTTCTCGGTCGGATGGATGGCGCGGCCATGGCAGTTGCGCAGATAGATGACCGAGCGCATGAGGCGCGGCCCGCCGTCATGGCTGACATAGTGGCCGGCGTCGATCTGGCCGGTATGGGGCGGACGCTGCTTGCGCCGAACCGTCCGTGCCGTGGCATCCGGCGTGGTCTGGACGTCGTTGTAGATGTCGCGCCAGGCCGTCTCGGCCGGATAGAACTGGACGGCCAGTTCATGCACCCGCTTGAAGCGATCGGCATGAAAGCCGGTGCCATTCTGCTTCTCCCAGACGATCTCCTGCGCGATCCGCAAGCCGGCGTCGGCGAAGCGGTCGGCGGTTGCCATGAAGCTGCGCAATGAGCCGAAGACCCAGAGCGAGCCGGACGGTTTGAGGGCGGTCCGCGCCAGCGAAACCCAGCCCTCGACACGCCGATCCCAGGCAAGCGAAGTATCGCCGTAAGGCGGATCGGCGAGGATCATGTCGTAGGGTGCGTGCCAGGGCATTTCTTCACGGCAGTCGCCGGTGAGGACGCTCATCGTGCGGCCCTCCCGATGCTCAGCTCTTCGATCTCGGCGGTGAGCGCAGCGATCTCACGGGCGGCAGGAGATTGGCGGTCGATCTCGCTGGCGAGCCGCCCGGACTGCGCGGCGTCGGCAAAGACGACGCGCTGGCCGATGGCGCTGGCGAGAACTGGAGGATCGTGGTCCGCCAGCGTCTCGGCCGTCTCACGGGCGATGACGGTGCGCGCGCCGCAGCGGTTGAGCACGAAACGGGCGACAAGCTGGGGCCGGTAGATGCGGGCCTCCGACAGGAGGGACAGCATCTCGACCGAGGCCCAGCCGTCGAGCGGCGACGGCTGCACCGGGATCAGCACCAGGTCGGCGGCGAGGAGCGCGGAGCGCATGAGCCCGGCGACGCGTGGCGGGCCGTCGATGACGACGTGATCGACGTCGCGGGCGATCTCCGGCGCTTCACGATGCAGCGTATCGCGTGCCAGGCCGACGATGCCGAACAGGCGCGGCAGGCCCTCACGCGCGCGTTGCTGCGACCAGTCCAGTGCCGAGCCTTGTGGGTCGGCATCGATCAGGGTGACGCGCTGTCCTTCTCGCGCCAGTTCTCCGGCGAGATGCAGCGCCAGCGTCGTCTTGCCGACGCCGCCCTTCTGGTTGAGGAGCGCGATGATCATCGCCGGCCTCCCGGCGGATCGAGCGGAAGGCGGGGCGCATGGGAATCGTCGGCGGCCGACACCCCGTTCCGAGCGAAGGCTGATCGGGACGCCGGCGGGGCGGCAGATTCCCTCTTCTTCCCGGCTATGCTGAGGCTTTTCGCGGTGTCGCGGATGAGGTTTTCCACATCGCGCGCGCGCTCTTCAAGGTTAGAGTCTAGGTTAGACTCTAAGTTAGGGGCGCGATTTCGTGTTTCTGTGTCGGATGTTAGGGCCGGTTTCGGTTCCCCATAGCACGCGACCCCGGTTCCCGATGGCACGCCTTTGCGGGTTCCGGATGGCACGACGCCTTGCACAGCTTTTCCACAGGGCAGGATCGGCTCGAAGGCGAGCAGCGCGCGGCCGCCGAGTTCGATCTCCAGAAACAGGGTGTAGCCGGGCAGCGGCTGGCGGCGGATGATGTCGCGCAGTTCAAAGGCGAAGCGCTTGAACGGCGACAGGCTGCCGGATTTCTGGTGCAGGTGGCGGAAGTCGAAGCGCCAGCCTCTGCGCTGGCGTCCGCCATGCTTGCGGACGATCCGGTAGAGCCAGCGTTCAAGGCCGCCGGTCAGATCGAAATAGGTCCGGTCGATGGTGAGCACCAGCGCGTCATCGAGAACGGCCTGATAGAACCAGTCCGGCACGATCATCTCGATGCCGTCGGTCTTGCCGCAGCGATCGGTGCGCTCCTTCCATTCGTTGATCCAGGAGAAGCGGTGGCGGCGACCTTCCGCCGGCTGACGGATCGAGGTTGAAACGGTGGTGGACTGGAGCCGGTCAAGCGCGGCTTTCAGGCGTTTGTAATCGCGTACCGATGTGCCGCGCCCGATGAAGCGGAGGATTTCGTAAGGTGTGGCGACCATGAGCCGCGAGGTGCGAAGCCCGGCGTCGCGCGCCTCGACGATCTGGCTCGCCGCCCAGATCAGGATGTCGGCATCCCAGATCGTGGCCATGCCATGATCGGGAACGGCCTCGACGCGGATCGCGATATCACCGGCCGAGAAATCGATCGGTGCAATGCGATGGGTCTTGGAAAGGGAGAAAAAGGGATAGGCCATGAGATCCTGCGCGTCTCGTGGCGCGAAATCGCCGGGGAGCGCCCTGAACAGGTCGAGTTGCCCGCGCTCGGAAGGAGATCGATGTCGCACCGCCATGAAGGGAGCTGGCCGCGCTCAGCGCGCATAACGTCCGGCCCGCGGGCCGGACGGAAGAGACGCATGGCGCTTGGCGGGCAGAACGGAGCCACGCGGATCGGAGGTGGACGTCACAGCGCCGCGATCGGCCCAGCTTTCGAGATCGTCGATGGCGTAGACGACACGGCCGCCGAGCTTGCGATAGGCGGGTCCGGTTCCGTAGGTGCGGTGCTTTTCGAGGGTGCGTGCCGAGAGGCTGAGAAACTCGGCGGCTTCCTTGGTGCGCAGGAAGCGCGGCGGCAAAACGACGGGTTCGTGCGGCATGGAACGGGCCTCCGTGGTGTTGGGACGGCCGCTGCGGATCAGCGGCGGGCAACGACCACGGTGGCGAAGAAAAACCGGAGAGATGCAGGGCGAAGTTGGGGGGTATCGAAATCGCCCACCAACGGGAGCGCGGAATCGCGTTAACGTGGGTGGCGATGACGCAGGAGTTTTCGATAGCCGCCCGCGACCATGGCACGAGCGTCGCGCAGGAGCGTCTTGATGCGATGACGCGCCGACGAAGCCTGCCATTCGTCGCGGCCGAGATGCCCTATGTTGAAAAGGACTTCGGCGATTTCCTGCTGCGTCGCGCCAGTCCGTTCACCGTCGAAGGCGCGAACCATTCTGCGCTGACGGGCGCGCTGCTGACGCGTCAGGCGCGTGTCCGGCGGGATGGCGCGGCGGTGCAAGGCCGAGAGAAATCGATAGACCGATTCGATCCGGTCAAAGCCTTCGATGCCGAGAGGGATGACGGCAACCGCCTGCCCATCGATGGCGCAGTCGATGATCTGGAGACGTTGTCCGTTCCCGAGGGCGAAGCGGAATGCTGCCTCGTCATCGCCGATTGGCGTATCGTCTCGCCATGGCTCTACCGGCTCAGGAACAGGGCTTGTGTCGAGTTCCGGCGGGGCTTCCGTCAGGATGACGACGCTGGTGTCCTCTCGCGGGAGCCAGAAGACGGGCGCATCAGGAGGCGAGATCAGTGGATCGACGGGGAAATCGCAACCCCCACCGCTGCCGGATTTGTTCGGTCAGCGGTTCGGGGTCTCCATGGCCAGAGGCCACAGCTTCAAAATCTGCGTCATAGGCGTCGTTGCGACGGAGCCATTCCCAGGCCAGATCGGATGCGGTCAACGTATCCAGATGGTCATATTCCGAAGAACGCCAGGTCGATGCGTCGGGGGTCATCGCAGTCTCCCAAGTTTCAGCCCAGGAAGTTGGGATGTCTACGATTCCCGCTCGGGTTGAATTGGGGAAGTCAGGTGGAGGTCAACAGGCGATGCGTGCCGCGCATCACGATCACGCCTTCCGCTGGCTGTCGCGGACCAGTTCGCGATAGCCGTACTCCGTCATCCAATGCGCGCGGGAAAGATGCGCGTCATGGACGGAACGACAACGCTCGGGGTCCCGAGCGGGATCGAGGCCGAAGAGGATTCGCACCGCCTCACGCCAGTCAGCGCCGTCGCGCTCGGCATCAAGCAGCCGCATGTAGAGTTTCATGTGCTCGCGATCATAGGACGTCAGCGTCTGGCTGGACGGTGGTGCATCAAGAAATGTCTGTGTCGCGTGTCCCATCACTCGCTCACGTTCGGGTAACGTGTTTGTTAACCATCTCCGGTGAGAGATAGCCATTCTTTTTGACGAGAGCAGGTCAACGCCCAGGCCGCGACGCTACCTTTGGGCATCGATCCTGTCATGCAGGAGCAACACCCCTTCGCCCTTGTCCGTCGACAGGAGAACGATCCCGGCGGCCTCGAGTGCGCGGCGCACTTCATCGCGAGTGGACTCAAACACCTCAAGCCGGTTCTCGGATTCGAGGCGTTTAAGCGCGGTCAGCGATACTCGGGCCTTGTCAGCGAGCGTCTCCTGTGTCCAACCCAGCAACGCACGCGCGGCCCGTGATTGTCGGGCGGTGATCATACATGATCACCTCCCACCGAGACCTGCACGCACTCCAGAACTACGACTATTTTAGTCGTTCTTGGATCGAGCGCCACCCGGAATCGGGGCAGAACTGCCTTTTACAGCGAGATTTCCTCTCCTTGCCCGACATCTGATTCGGTCGCCGAAGATCCGCACATATTTCGCGCGGAGAAAGCGACACCGCAGGCTCAGGGAGAGGAGGATGGGTTTGGGAAGGAGGGCGAGGGAACCGTCGCCTCCTTCCCATGGGAGGGTTCAAGGGAGGGGCCTCGGCCCTTCCCTTGGGGAGGATGTTTGAAGGAGGGGCTTTGCCCTTCCTTCATGGGGAGAGTTTGAGAGGGGTGGCTTGCCCCCCTTTCATCAGCCCTGGTGGCCGGTCGATCCGGCCGCCAGGGCTGTTGCCAACGAAGCAAAGACGAGAGGCGGCTTTCGCCGCCTCTCGTCGCAGGCTCAGTCGGTATCCGGTCCCCAGAGCGGATTGCTCTCCGGGTCCTCGATGCCTCCCCAGTCTGGTTCCAGTGCCCGGATCACCGCCCCGATCTTATGTCCGCCAATGTGCGTGCGGCCTTGTGCGAGGAGGATGCTCACCGCGGTCGGGTCGGCCTCGATGGCCCGGATCGCGTCATCCATGTCATCGTGCGGACCGAGGTTCTCGATAGGGATCACATCGCCGTCCTCGTCGTAGCCTCCATGCAGATACATCGGTGCCTCGGCCAGTTCCTTCGCCACCAACTCGGCTTCGCGGATAAGCCCGAAGGCATGTCTGCGCTCACGCCAGTAAGCCGCGCTGCCGCCGTCGATGCTGATGTATTTGTATTTATTCATGTCATGCTCCTTTCTCTCGCTGACGAGAGGAGCGGACACCGTAGCCGCGAGGGGTCAGGGATCGCGGAGCGACCGCCAACGGCGGCGAGCGGGGGAGCCGATTTTCTGGCGACGCCCTATGGGCGGCGGCTGAAAATTGGGGGAACCGCGATGTCCTTGACGCCGGAGTGGCTGGTGTATGATCCGAAGTCAGTGAGAGAAGAGCCCGCGGCCCCGACCAGGGGCCGCGTCAATATCGGAATGGGGATGGTTTGGAAGGGGGTGTAACACCCCCTTCCATGGGAGGATGTTTGAAGGAGGGGCTTTGCCCTTCCTTCATGGGGAGAGTTTGAGAGGGGCGGCTTGCCCCCCTTCATCAAGCGATTCGGCGCGAACATGGGAAAACCCGGCGGCTTGCGCCGCCGGGTTCCGGACTTCCCGCTCAGAACGGGATGTCTTCGTCGTCGATGAACTTGCCGTCATCGTTCTCGGTCTGCTTCGCCCGGCTCAGGAAATCCACCGTCTCGGCGATGATCTCGCAGCCATAGCGGTCAACGCCCTGCTGATCGGTCCATTTCGTGTAGTGGATGCGGCCGCGAACCAGAACCTTCATGCCCTTGTCGCAATGCTGCTGGATCGTCTTGCCGAGGCCGTTGAAGCAGGTGATGCGGTGCCATTCCGTGTCCTGGACCCGATAGCCGTTCTCATCGCGGACGACACGGCCTTCCGAGTAGCGGGGGCGCGAGGTGGCCAGGGTGAAGTGGGTGATGCCGGTGCCGCCCTGGGTGGTGCGGGTTTCGGGGGCCTGACCGATGTTGCCGGCGAGGATGACGATGTTCTGCATTGTAAGTCTCCGTTGCTTCTCGGAGGGACCATCCCTCCGACGAGACCCGGCCAAGGCCGTCGGGAGACTCCCGCAACTGCCGCCCTGGCGGCAGCTTGCCCCTAAGGCCCCAGGTGGGGCGGGCAGCCGCGCTCCGCGCGGCAACACGGCTGGGAGCCGCGGGGGTTGCTGGTGGAAAGCGAACGGACTTAGGGGATCAGTCAGGCGGAGGGATTGGTGCCTTCGAGAGCAAAATGGGGATGCACAGCAGAGCCATCGTCCTTGCTGGCGACAGCGACCAGACAGCCCCCGAGACCCGGACCATTCGGCACAGCACCGGCCCACCCGCCTTCGCGTTCCGGGCCGCCCTCGCGCTTGCCGCAGGAAGGCGCGTCGTCCGGGATGAGAACGAAGCAGCTATCGGATTTCCGGGCGCGGCAGGGCATTGCCCCGGCTTCGACAGCGGAGGCCGGTCCCGCTGGATTGCGAGAGCGGCAATGAAGGTGTTCGTGGCTGAACTCCCGGAACGAAGCACCGATGCTGCGGGAGTCGAGCGCTACGGGTGTGGGATTCATGCTGCTGACCGATTTCCAAACCGGGCGAAGCAGACCGAGAACGATGGGGCCAGGACAGCGATGACATGGACGCCCGACGTTCGAGCGGACAGCCGGAACCTTGCGGCGCAAGCCGCCGGGTTTTCCCCACTGGAATCGACGATCACGGCCGCCGTTTCAGCGCGAGAACACGGACTCGCCGAGGGCGTTCAGATTGACGATGGCCGAGATGCCGATGACGAGGCCGCCCATGCCGCCGAGCAGATTGAGCAAAACAGTCGAGTCGATGGCGTTCTTCGTGATGCCATAGACCAGCGCATAGCCAGCGATGACGGCAGGCACGGCGAAAAGAGCAAGTGCGATCAGCCGCAGAACCGGATTCTTCGCGAAGCCGAGAACGACGATCACGAGAGCCACCGATAGCAATGCCGCTCCTATGGCGGCGAAGCCGGACATTAGAACGCCCGCTCCGGCACCCCAGGCATATTGCGCAGCGGTGATCGCGGCCATGACGGGCAAGGCATAGATCGCGAGATTCCAGGCGATCACGCAGGCCGTGATGGTCAAGGAGATGGCAAGCAGAATCAACGTCATGGAAACCTCCAGCAGAACGGTTGAGGATCACAACAGGCTACCGGGAGATACGCTCTGCCTGCGACTATGCTGCTTCGCCGGTTCTTCAAGGATGCTCCATCAAATGCCCGGCGTAGTTTTCTGTCAAGGTTCGGCGGCTGAAAGCCGCCGAACGGCGGGGCTTACGCCCCGCCGTCAAACTTCATGACCGGGATGCCGAGCTTGCGGGCCTTGTCCGCGAAGTTCTCTTGAATTCCGGTGCCGGGGAAGACGAGGACGCCGACCGGCAGCACGTCCAGCATGGCATCGTTGCGCTTGAAGGGCGCGGCCTTGCCATGCTTCGTCCAGTCGGGCCGGAAGGCGACCTGCGGCACCTTACGGTGATCGGCCCAGCGGGAGGCGATCAATTCCGCGCCCTTCGGCGAGCCGCCGTGCAGCAGCACCATCTCGGGGTGCTTGGCATGGACCTGATCGAGCTTCGCCCAGATCAGCCGGTGGTCGTTGAAGTCCGCGCCGCCGGTCACGGCCACCTTCGGGCCGGCGGGCAGCATCACCTCGGTCTCGGCCCGGCGCTTCGCCGCGAGGAAGTCGCGGCTGTCGATCATCGCGGCGGTCAGGTTGCGATGGTTGACCATCGAGCCGCTGCGCGGCCGCCAGGCACTGCCGGTGTGGTGCTCGAAAGCCTCGGCGGCGAGGTCGCGGAAGAGTTCCATGCTGGCGCGCCGCTCGATCAGGGTCTGCCCCTCGGCCGTGAGGCGTTCGAGTTCGACCGACTTCACCTCACTGCCGTCCTGTTCCCGCTGCATCCGGCGCTGCGCCTGCTCGTTATCGTCGAGATCGCGCTCCACCCGGCTGGTGGCGCGGTGGAAGAGATTGACGGTCCCCCAGAGCAGCTCTTCGAGATCGGGCTCGAGGCGGGTGTCACTGAGGGTCGCGACCAGGGCGTCGAAGATGTCTGTGACGGCCGCGGCGACGGTATTGCCCTCGGGCAGCGGCCGGGGATCGGGTTCGTCCTGGAAGGGACGCCAGCCGTAGAGCTGGAGCTCGGTGAGGGCGTGATCGGTCTGGGAGGAGGTGTGGACCGGCTCGGCCCCTGCATATTCGGTTTCGTTTTCCATCGGGAGCGTCCTTCGTCTGGAGACCGCGCCCATCGCGGCCTTCGCAGGCGTCGAAGCGCACGGGCGGGACGGGTTGGCAGCCCTCGCCCGCTCCGCGAGGGCCTTGATGGCCGGGGGTGGACTATTTTGACTTTCGCGATGCAAAGGCGGGGCTCGTCCCCGCCGGCGGAAAATAGTCCAAACCCGGCCATTGCCTGCCCGGCCCGTTTGTGCGCCGATCGCCCTCTCAGAAGGCCGTGGGCGCGGGACTCTCCGACGAAGGATGCTCCTGGCGATGACCTGAGACCGAAACCGGCAGGGGGCGAAGCTGGGCCGCGCCTCCGGGACCGATCATGGTGTCACCCCTCCATGAAACGGCGGACGTCTTCGGGATGAAGCTGGTTCTTCAGGGCCGCCCTGAGGGCATCGGCGCCGTGGCGTCGCAGATCATCGTTGAAATCGCCGTTGAGCGGCGTGAGCGATATCGCCTCGATCCCGAAGCTCGCTGCTCTGGCAACCAGGCCGTCTCTTGCACCGTCCCCGGCCGGGTCGCGGTCCCTGACGACATAGAGCCGGCGCAGGCTCAGTGGGAACAGGATGGCGGCGAGGTGAGCGGCCGAAAGCGCCGCCAGCATCGGCATATGGGGGAGAACCTGACGGGGCGACAGCACGGTCTCGATGCCCTCGCCGGCGGCGAGCACCTCAGCGGCGGTGCCGAAGCGGACAGCGTGGCCGAGAAGGTCGCCCATCGCCCGCCGCGGTGTTTCGACTGCCGCCTTGCCGGACCCGTCCGGGGCGAGCCAGGTGCGGTGCGCGCCGGTCTGACGGCCGGAGAGATCGGTGACGGCGGCAACGAGCGCCGGCCTGATCTCGGTGGGCGAATGCTCGTCGGGCCTGTAATAGCACCGGGGATGGTAACGCAGCGCGGCGGCGTCCGAGAGGGAGGTGATCCCCCGCCCGCGTAGGTAGATCTCCGCAAGGGTGCCGTGGATCGGCTGCGCCATGGCGAAGAGGCGGCGCGACGCTTCAGGCGAACCGGGCGCGCTGCTGGATGTGTTGCCGGTCGGCGTTCTCGTCTTTTCCGGTTCGGGATGCGGGAGGGCGAGGAAACGGCGCGCTTCCTCGGCCACGTCTCTGAAGTCGACCAGACCGAGCGCCTCGCGGATGACGTCGAGCAGATCGCCATGTTCCCCGGTGGCCATATCGGTCCATTTTCCTGCTGCGCCCTTGCCAGCTTCCGGTCCGGCGAGGCGGACGAACATGGAGCGCCCTGGCGTATTCTGCACATCGCCGACCAGCCAGTACCGCCCGGCGCGGTGGCCGGACGACAGATAGTGGCGGCAGACCGCCTCGGCCTCTCGGCCGAGACGGGTCGCCAGTTCAGATGCGTCGTGACGCGGCATCAGGCTGCCTCCCGCTCGCCGATGCGTTCGACCGGCCAGCGATCAAGCAGCTTGCCGAGGATCGCCGGGCCGCTGGCATCGACGGGCACGAACATGCGCAGCTTCCAGGAGATGATCTCGTGGAACAGGCCATAGGCCGTGAGCCGCTGGCGCATGGTGTCGGTGAAGCCGGAAAGCTCGATGCGGTTCACCCCCATGACGCGGACCCGGCGAAGCTGGAGGCCCTCAGCGAGATCGAGGATCGTCCTGCCTTCCATCAGCGCCGCGAAGGCATCCTCCGGCGTAACCTTGGTGATCCCGGTCGTGGTCGCGTTCGCGGCCCAGGCCGGGGAGACCTTGCGGCCAATGATGCGCTCGCCCGCGTCTGTCTGGAGCCGGTAGACGCGGGTGGAGTCGTTGGGCAGCCGCTTCCAGATCGGCAGCAAAAGGCCCGTCACCATATGCAGGGTGGAGTCGGCAAACTCGGGCACTTCTGCAACCTCGGCCTCCCAGGCCGCAGCGAAAGCGTCCCGGTCGGCCTCGACCCAATGGGTTTCGCCCATCATCCTGACCGGGACGTTCTGCGCCTCCATCGGCCGGATGAGGCGAACGCGGCGCTCGATCTCGCCATCGTCCAGCATCACGCTGGTCGTGGGGATCTGCACCGCCGCCCGGCCCGAGCGCTCGTTGATCAGCAGCTTCGCGCGCGGGTCATCGAGTTCGGCCAGGGCCGCATCGAGCGTCACCGGCCGGTTGCGCCTGCGCTCGGTAATGGTCAGCAGGCTGGTCTCGGCCCCGGTGCGGGGATGGGTGTAGATCACCTGCCGGTCGGTGACGACAAACGATTCTGCCCGCAAAGTCTCCAGCCCGGCGTCATAGGTGCCGGAGGCAATGGCGCCCTCGATCCGCGCCGTCAGAAGCTGCTCGAAGGCGGAGAAGAGCACGCCCTGAAGCTCGATGGTCAGCGCCAGCAGCCGGTTGAGGAAGGTCGTGATGGCGGGCAGATCGTCCTTAATGCCATTGCTGTCCATCAGCTTCAGGCCGGTGGCAGCCTCGAACCGCTCCAACGAGCATCCCTCGACCTTGCCGCGCACGAGCAGCAGGTAGAGTTGGCGCAGGGCGTCGCGCGCGTAGTGCGATTCCAGATTGTCCTCAGGCCGGAACAGGCCCTGGCCGCCGGTCTGGCGCTGGCCGCGCGTGATCGCGCCCAGCGTGTCGAGGCGGCGGGCGATGGTCGAGAGGAAACGCTTCTCGGCTTTCACGTTGGTCGAGATCGGCCTGAATAGCGGCGGCTGCGCCTGGTTGGTGCGGTGCGTCCGGCCGAGCCCCTGGATGGCGGCATCGGCCTTCCAGCCCGCTTCAAGCAGGTAATGGACGCGCAACCGGGTGTTCTTCGCCGACATTTCGGCGTGATACGACCGGCCCGTGCCGCCGGCGTCACTGAACACCAGCACGCGCTTGGCATCGTCCATGAAGGCTTGGGTTTCCGCGAGGTTCGCCGAACCCGCGCGGTTCTCCACCACCAAGCGGTCGATGGTGACGCTGCGCTTGCGTACGACGCGCCGCGAGCGCCCCGTCACCTCGGCCACCGTGTCGGTCCCGAAATGCTGGATGATCTGGTCCAGCGCGCCGGGGACCGGCGGCAGGCTGGCAAGGCTGGCGATCATCTCGTCCCGCCGGGCCACGGCCTCGCGGCTCTCGACCGGCTGGCCGTCGCGATAAACCGGGCGCGAGGACAGATTGCCCTCCGAATCCGTGAACGGCTCGTAGAGCTGGACCGGGAAGGAATGGGCGAGATAGTCCAGGACGTATTCGCGCGGCGACAGGTCCATTTTCAGATCGCTCCATTCCTCGGTGGGGATCTCCGCCAGCCGCCGTTCCATCAGCGCCTCGCCGGTCGAGACGATCTGGATGACGGAGGAATGTCCCGTCTCCAGATCGCTGGTGATCGAGCGGATCAGCGTCGGGGTTTTCATGGACGTGAGCAAATGGCCGAAAAACCGTTGCTTCGCGCTCTCGAAGGCCGAGCGCGCCGCAGATTTGGCCTGCCGGTTCAACGTGCCGGAACCGCCGTCGCTGCCGGTGATATTGGCGGCCTGCATCGCCGCATCGAGATTGTTGTGGATGACGCTGAAGGCATCGGCATAGCTGTCGTAGATGCGGACCTGCTCCGGCGTCAGTTCATGGTCGAGCAACTCGTATTCGACGCCTTTGAAGGACAGCGAGCGGGCGGTGTAGAGGCCAAGCGCGCGCAGGTCGCGGGCCAGAACCTCCATGGCCGCGACGCCGCCGGCCTCGATCGCCTCGACGAACTCGGCGCGGGTCGAGAACGGAAAATCCTCGCCGCCCCAGAGGCCGAGCCGCTGCGCATAGGCGAGGTTGTGGACGGTGGTGGCGCCGGTGGCCGAGACATAGACCACGCGGGCCTGCGGCAGGGCGTGCTGGAGGCGCAGCCCGGCACGGCCCTGCTGGCTGGCGGCGACATCGCCGCGTTCTCCCTTGCCGCCTGCCGCGTTGGCCATGGCATGCGCCTCGTCGAAAATGATCACTCCATCGAAATCGGAGCCTAACCATTCGACGATCTGCCTGACCCTGGAAACCCTTTCTCCGCGGTCGTCGGAGCGCAGCGTGGCATAGGTTAGAAATAGGATGCCTTCGTTCAGGGTGATCGGCTTGCCCTGCGGGAAACGCGACAGCGGCGTGACCAGCAGGCGCTCCATGCCGAGGGCCGACCAGTCGCGCTGCGCATCCTCCAGCAGCTTGTCGGATTTCGAGATCCAGACCGCCTTGCGCCGCCCCTGCATCCAGTTATCGAGGATGATGGCGGCGGATTCCCGGCCCTTGCCGACGCCGGTGCCGTCCCCGATCATGAACCCTTGGCGGAAACGGATGGCATTCGTGGCGTCCTCCGGCGCGGCGGAGAGATTGTCGAGCGTGTCATCGACCGTCCAGCCCCCGGCGAGGTATCCCGCATGGGCCTCGCCGGCATAGATCACGGTTTCCAACTGCGCCTCGGACAGCTTGCCGAGAATGTCCTTCGGCAGCATCGGCCGGTAGTTCGGCTTCGGCGGCGCGATGCTCGCCATCGAGGCCGACTGCACGAGCTGGGTCGGATGCGCCTGCGCCCCAGCGATGCGGATGGTCTGGAGACCGTATTCCTCATAGATCGCGTCGGAGAGGCGACCGTCCTCAGCCGGTTCCCAATCCACGGTCTCAAAGGCGAGCGGAACACCCTCCGGCTCGGACAGCGGCGCGGCGGGCGCGGATCGCGCGGCGCGGTTGACATAGCCGCGCACGGTGCGGGGCGCGGCAGGCCGTGCGGCCGGCACGGCCAGGCCGGGATCGACGGGAAGCCGGGCCGGAAGCTGCTCCGCCAGCCAGCCCACCAGGGTGGCGACATCCGACGCCACACCGGGCGCGGTCGGGAACACCGCCGCATCTTCGGCGGGCAGCTTGTCGATGACGGTCAGCCGTGTGTCGATGGTGGTGCCGTGCTTGGCATAGACCGAACCATCGACGGCAGCGGAGAAGACCACGCGGCCCCGTTCCTGCAACCGGGTCCAGGAGGCGGTCCATGCCGAATTATCGGAGGCAAAGCTCGCGCCCGTGATGGTCACGAGCCGCCCGCCGGGTGCGAGGCGCGCCAGCGCCGAGGCGACATGGCGGAAGGCGGCATCGGCCATCCGGCCCTCGACATTGGCCACGACCGAGAACGGCGGGTTCATCAGCACCACGGTCGGGACAAGGCCGGGATCGAGATGATCGTCGATCTGGGCCGCGTCGAAGCGGGTGACGGAAAGGGCCGGAAAGAGGGAAGACAAGAGACCGGCGCGGGTCTCCGCGAGTTCGTTGAGCAGCAAGGAGCCGCCGGCGATCTCGGCCAGGATGGCGAGGAGCCCGGTGCCGGCCGAGGGTTCCAGCACCCGGTCGGCGGGGGTGATCGCCGCCGCCGTCACTGCCGCGAAGCCGAGCGGGATCGGGGTGGAGAACTGCTGAAAGGTCTGGGCTTCCTCGGAACGCCGGGTGTGGGTCGGCAGGAGCCCGGCAATCTTGTCGAGCTGCGGCAGGATCGTGGCCGGAGATCCGGCTTTGCGGAAAAGCACGTTGCCGTATTTGCGCAGGAACAGGACCGTCGCAGCCTCGCAGGCGTCATAGGCGGTCTTCCAGGTCCATGCGCCGGTGGCATCGGACACGCCGAAACCCGCTTCCATGGCGCCGCGCAACGTGGCGGCATCGACGCGCTGGCCGCGTTCGAGATGCGGCAGCAGCAGACCGGCGGCGGCGAAGATGCAGGCTGCGGTCTCGGCGTCCTGGTCGCGCGAAAGCGGCGCGGTAGCGGATGCCGCCGCGGATGCGGAAATCATGTTCATCGGGGATTCCTCGGGAGAGCGGAAAGAGATCGAGCCTAAGCGGCGCTCTCTCTCGACCGCACCGGCTCAATTCCCTTCCGGCCCCACTCTCCCTCTCAATCCGAGGCGACAGCAGGCATGAAACAAGCGCCCGGCCGTCAGGCGGGGCGCTTGTCGAAATCAGCCGAAACGGCGTCCTGTCTCGGTGAAGGTGTAGTCGTTGGCGGCGATCGTCTCATCGACCGCCTCATCCGAGGTCAGGTATTCGTATTCGCGCTCAAGCTGGCGATAGAGCCAGCGGGCCAGATCGCGCAGCGCCTCGATGACGACTTCCTCGGCATCGGCGGTCATGTCCTGCCACGTCGGGCTGTCGCGCTCGACCGAGATCGCCATGCAATATTCGTGGTGGTAATGGCCGCGATGCGTAGCCTCGGCGCGAAGCTGGTAGAAATTGCGCCGCTGGACGCTCCGAAGGGCATCGGCGATGCCATGCAGAATCCTGTCCTGCGGCGCATAGGATCGGATCTCGGCCGTGGCGTTTTTCCGGTAAGAATAGTAGCCCTCGAAGCAGGCGCCATCGCCTTGCGACCAGAAGCCCGAGAAGAAGATGCGCGGCTCCTGACGCGACCCACCGCCCATAAGGCGAACGGTGCGGGTCTTGAAGCGGACACCCAGGATTTCCGCGATCTGCTGGAAATCCTCATAGACCGCATCATACCAGTCGTAGTCGAAGCCTCCCTCGCGATACCAAGCACGGGCCTTGTCCTTCGCCTCGTCGGAAAGCTCGTTGAGCCGATAGACGGTGGTTTCGATGATCTCAGGCATAGGGATCGCCTCCGTCCAGAACGATCTCCAGCCAACTGCCGCTGAAAATCCAGTCCACGGTCTCGCCGGTGGCGAGATCGAGGGCGTGCGCGCCGCCGCCGAAGGCGTTCACCCGCGCCTGCGAACAGGTGGTTGCGTATTGAAACCCCCAGAGTCCGGTCAACCCGAACGCGGCGGCGCAGCGTTTGACGAACTGGATGACATGCTCGGGATCGCCGGTTTCGTCGTCGCGCATCCAGAGTTGCGTGCCGCCGTGCTCGGGCTGGATTGAGAGCAGGAAACCTTCGGACGGAGGGTCTTCGGCGGCGTTTTGCTCGGACAGCGCGTTGTAGAGTTCGAGCGCGCGGGCGGCGTTCTCGGGCGTGCCCACATCGAGCAGGCAGGAGAAATGGGTGAAATAGTTGGCCATGTCAGGCTCCTGAAACGACAAAGCCCGGCGTGAGGCCGGGCGAGGATGGGTGGAAACTGGTTGGTGTGATCAGGCGGCTTGCGGCAGCCGCTGAAGTTCGGTGGCGGTCTCGCGCCAGAAGGGATCGACCAGTCGCGCCTCGAGCAGGCCGGCGCGGTAGCGGTAATCGCGCGCGGATACCGTGTCGCCGCGCCCGGATGCCGCGAAGGCCGTGCCGCGTAACCGGCTGGCTTCGGTGACGACACGGCGGGCCTCGGCATCGGACGCGACAGGTTGCTGCCAGAGAATGATCCGGGCGCGGACCTCTCCAGCAAGAACGAGGCCCCGGTCGCTGTCTTGAATGATCATGATGCGCGGGCGAAAGCGCAGCGTATCGTCCGAGCCGACGCGGACGTCGCCGCGCGCGACGCACTGGCTGGCGACGGTCATGGCGTCGTCGGGAGACGGGCACTCGCCGATGACGACCGTGCGGTCGAAACCATCGGCATCACTGAGACCATCGTAACGAGCCGTGCCGATGCAGGAGATACGCAGAGGCAGCCTCCGGGCGCGGTGCAGCCGGGGCAGCACCTGCCGCGCGACAATTTCACGAATAGGAGCGAACGTAGTTTGGCGGGATAGGGTCATGGGGAATACTCCGCGACGGGCGGCGGAAGCCTCTCTCCCGCCTGCAACCCGTCACGGCCAACCGGCCCGCACTCTCACTCTTCCTTCGCGATTGAGGATTGTTCCGGTCTGCGCCGGAATGATCCGACGCTCAGCACCAGGGCTCGCGCCGTCCAGCCCAGGTTCTCGCCAGCCCTTCGCCGACGAGAATATCGCCGACGTCGTGGCCTTCGACGCGGATCGCCGCCAGGGTCCGGCCATAGCGGTCCGTGCTCTGACGCAGGATTTCAACGCGCCGCCCATGCAGGAGATCGGCGAGCCTGGTCTTCGCTTGCAGCGCGAGATCGGATTCAGAGGCGCATTGCCCCTCGATCTCGGGGGCATCGATGTTGAAGATCCGAACCGCTTCCGCTTGCCGCGTTGGGCCCACGCGGATGGAATCTCCATCCCAGACCCGGACTTCGGCCGGTTCGCAGGTTGCCGTGCAGAGCAGGACGGAAACGACGATGTGGCTGAGCATGGCAAAAGGCTTTCATCTTGAAGGAGCGAAATCGGCGTGGTCGCCGCCCGTTCTTTCCGATGCGAGCCGGGATCGCAATGCGGACCGGCACGCAAGCGGCAATCGGCGGCGATTGACGGGAAGAAGGCCCGGCTGCGCCTGGGCAGCGGGCCGTCGGGGCGAGGTGCTTTCGCGCCTCAGCTCCATGGATCGAGTTCCAGCTCCACCATATCCTCGTCGCCGTCGAACTCGGCGGCGGGGCAAGCGCCGTGGGTTCCGTCCCCGGCCTGAAACACGACGATCTCGACCATCAGGGTGGTAGCGAGGCTGGCGGCGAAGGCGGTGGCATCTGCATAGGACATGGGTTCCGGCTCCTGTCTCTGGAGGCGGGGGACCATCCCCCGCGCGACAGGCGCCCGAAGTGTCCGGCCGGATCTGCAATCACCCTCGCGCGTTCGGGCATTTCCCGAATCCGCGAGGGCGGCACGCTTGCGTAAGCCGACCCCTCGTGGGTTGATTGACGAAGAGACGGACGGACCAAGGTTTGCGAATGGAAGCGGGGGTGGTGCCTTACCTCTGACAGGTGCCGGATACCCGCTGCGGATGCCTCGCCGCACCAGCCTGTTGCCGGGTGGATTTCCAGGACGTGATTCAGGCCGGGGACGGAACCCTTTCCTCCGCAACGACAAGCGGACTGCGCTATGGTGAAGCTGGAACTCAATCCATCGCTGCATGTGCAGCGATACCCGACGGCTCGGTGCTAGGTGCTGCTTTCAGAGCCGGTCAGTCCCAGAAACCATCGGCGATTTCGCGGGCGATCATGGTGCGGGCCTTCAGCATCATACCGTCGCCGGAGGTATCGATGTGACTGTAAAACCGCGTGCGGGGGCCATGGGCGCTCCAGTCGGCATAGCGGCAATATTCACGGGCATCGAGCCGGAAGGCGCGCATGTCCTCGGCCCAATGCGGCTTCGGTTCCACGACGACGGTGACGCCGCCGCGCGTTTCCTCCCACGGAAGCGAACGCTCCGAGGGAGGATTGCGGCGGTCGTCGGCGAAGATTTCATCGACCGTCATCATGCCGACCTTTCTGTGCCGGAGATCGAACCGAGATCCGCCGGATCGGTCGGGCGGTGATCGCCGGCTTCGACCTCGCACTGCATCGTCGAAAAGAACTCGTCGCGCTCCAGCATCCGCTCGAAATATGCCTCGCCGATTGCATCATCGGGCGGAGGATCGTCCTCGAAGGCATCGCTCCACCATTCCTTGGCCAAGCCTGTACGCCAGCACATGGCCTGGGCCTCATCGGCGAACACACGAACATCCGTGCCATGACGGTGCTCATAAATGGCAACATAAACCCTTTGCGGGGCTGGTCGGATGACTTTGGGTTCGGTCGGCATGGTCTTCTCCTGAAATGAAAATGGCCCGCAGTCCTTCGACGGCGGGCCAGGTGAATGAGAAAAGCGACAAGTCACGCGGCGGCGCGACCCTCGATGGCATCGGCGCCTACCTCGTCGGCGGTGATCTCCTCGAGACGCGCGCGGCTATGGCCGCTCCTGGCCAGCCAGAGCTCCGCGGCCTCGCGGTTCTCGGCGAGATGCAGCAACTCGGTGTTCTCGCCGACATCCTGCAGGACGCGGACCTGACCGATCTTCGGGCGTTCGATCACCCGGAACCGCAGATCGCTGTCGATGCCGTAGCTGCGCATGACGGTGATCAGGATGATGCCACCTCCGCCGAAATCACCCTCATGCAGGGTGAAGGATGGCGGGGTCGTATAGGTCGGACGCTCGCGGCCCGGCGTCTTGCGGACAAGACGGCCGACGCCATTGCGGGATTTCCACGCGGCCAGCTTTTTGGTGAAGCGCGCAGGCGGCTTCGGCTGGCCGTCGCTATAGGCGACAAGCGAGCCGAGTGGCGCGATGTCGAAGATGAGGGAAGCGGACATGAATCTGGTCTCCTGAAACGAAAACGGCCCGGCGAGATGTCGGGCCTTGAGGTGGAAGGGGATGGAAAGCGGGGCGACCGAGGCCGCCCCGCCGGTGCGGATTACTCGGCAGCGACGAGTGCGGCCGTCTCGGGGGCGGCCTCCTCGTCATCGGCGGCGAGAAAGTCCGGCAGCGCCACATCGTCCTCGTCCTGATCGACCGCGCCGTCCACGGCCTGCGCATCCGTGGCAGGGCGCAGAGGCTCCGGCAGCCAGCCAGTGTCGGCCAGAAGCCGTTCGGCCTCCTTCGCCATGTCGCCCTTCTTCAGATGCGCGATGAGATCGGCGGCCCGATCACCGGCGCCTTCGCGGACCGCTTCGAGGATGCGGGTCTTGGTCACGCGGCCCAGATAGTTCTCGACCGTGGGCCTCCAGCCCGCTTCGACGAGATCGAGGCCCGTGGCCTGCGCCAGCCGTTCGGTCTCGGCCATGCGGCGGTCGAGACCGTGCTGCGAGATACCGTTGCCCGAGTAGGGGTTCGGCCGCTCGTAAAGCGCGTTGACGCCGAAGCTGACGCAATGGGCCAGCAATGCGAGACGACTCGCATCGTCGAGGCCGTCGATCCAGTGCCAGAGGCGATCGTCATCGCCGGTGGGTATGTCGCCCCGCCAGGCATCCCCGCGTTCGTCGATCATCTTTGCCGCGGCGCTGTCGGCGAGCCCGGTCGCATCCGTGGGAAGATAGATATGACGCACGGCGGCATAGAGGCTCGTTCCCGAGGTGGCGGTGCGCTCGAAAGTATCGAGAACCAGCTTGTGCAGCAGGGCGGTCATGGCGACGTGCGGATTTTCGGCGAGCGCATTGCGCAATGCCAGCGTGCGCCAGGCGGTCAGATCCGTCACCAACCGCTCGGGCAGCGGCTTGACGGTATCTTCGTCCTCCTCCTCGCCATCGGGGACCGGCTCGCCGCCGACGGTGATGACCGCGCGCTGCACGGCATCGGGATCGGACGGGTCCGCATCCTCGCCGTCGACGGCCTCCGGCTGCTCGTCCTCGGGACGCACGTAGCCGCTGCTGACGATCAGCCCGCCCTCGCGGTCGAGGCTGACGAACACCCCGGCACGGGCGATATCCTCCGGCGCGAAGGTGACGGGCCGGTTCTCGAAAGCTTCCAGCTCAGCCTCGATCTCGGCAAGCCGCTGATCGACCTCATCGGGCAGATCGTCAGCTTCGGCATACTGCGATTCGAGTTCATCATACTCGTCGCGCAGGGCCTCGCGGGTGGCGCGCTCCTCGTCGGTCAGCTCCTGGGTCACGCCGACCAGCCTGCGCAGGCCGTTGGTGTGGCCGTAAGGAAGCTCGACCGCCGCGTCGATCCATTTCCAGCCCTGACCGGCGATCTCGTCGGCGACGGTGCGCAACTTCTCGTCGACCAGCCGGTCGAGAAGCGTGACGTCCTGCAACCAGCCGCCGTTCTCCTCGGAGAAGAGATCGCGCAGCACCGGGCCGCCCGCTGCCTCATAGGCGTCAATGCCGATGAAGCGGGCGCGCTTGTCGGCGGCCGGAACCGTGGTCTCGGTCAGCATGCTGCGGATCTGCCAGGGTTCCTTCTGCCAGGAATTGCTGACGCGCTCCCAGACCTGCTGCTGACGCTCGTGATCGGGGTTGACGGTGAAGGCTTCCAGCATCGCCAGCGTCATCTCGTTCTTCGCATAGGCGTCGAGCAGGGATGGCGCGACGGTCGCGAGGCGAAGACGCTGCATGATGTAGCGCGGCGTGGTCCGCCAGGCGTCGGCGATCTCCTCCTTCGACATGCCCATATCGAACATCCGCTTGAACGCCTTGAACTGGTCGAGCGGATGTAGGGCGAGGCGCAGCAGGTTCTCGGCCAGCGAGTCGTCGATGGCTGAGGTCTTGGCATCGGTCTTCTTGACGATGCAGGGAACGAGGCCGTCCTCGGGGAAGCGCCCAGCCTTGATCAGACGGCTGATCACCCGGAAGCGGCGACCGCCGGCCGGAGTCTCGAAATCGCCGGTCTCGTTGCCGTCCTCGTCGAGGATGGCGCGGACATTGATGCCCTGGATCAGATCCTCACGGCGCTCAATGTCATGGGCGAGATCGTCAAGGCCCGCCTCGATGTCGGTTTCGCGCACGTTGTCTGCGGACAGCCTGATCCGGTTGAACGGAATGTCCCGCGCCCGCGAGAATTCGATCATCGGGAGGGCGGGTTTCTTTTTCTTGGCAGCTCTTGCCATCGTGGTATCTCCGCGACGGACGCCGAAAGCCTCTCTCTCGACCCTAAATCCGTCACGAAAACTCCACCCCCTCTCTTCCTCTGAACCGCCGGCGGCAGGCACCGCGTCACCAGTCGAGGCGCCGCGGCCGCTCCTCGTTGACGCCATACTTCCGGCGCAGCGACTGGATGGCCGCCTCCTGCCGGTCGATCTTTCGCCGCAGCCTTTCGAGGTCAGGACCGACGGCGACCAGCAGGAAGTCGAGAATGCGCAGGTATTCCGCCTCGTCCGCGCCGGTCCAGCGGCTCATCCGGCGATGATAATATCGCGCCTTCGGCCGACGCTGGATCGTCGCTGTCTCGGCGCGCTTGCGAACGGCATGCTCTGCGCAGGCCAGGTTGCGTCGTGTCTCGGCAAGACCAGCCTCCATACGCGCGAGGGAGGCACGCAGCGTTTCGCGAGTCATCATGGTGATCTCCATGTCGATGGGACATCGGCCCGCTGAGCGGGCGCGGTATGGTTGCGGGAAAAGCGGCGTCCGCCCCGTCAGGATTCGGCGGGATCGTCGTCGTCGCGGAAGCGCGGCGGTATCTCGCCCTCCGGGCCTTGCCAGAGGACGCGATTGCCTCGCCAGATCGTGACGAAGCCGCCACCCTTTGGAGCTGGCTTCGGCGGCGCGGGCTCGAAGTTGCGGCAACTGAAATTCCCGGCCGTCGCCGAGAAGGCGGGGATCTTGGCATGGCCGAGCAGCACGCGGTCGCAGAAGCCCGCCGGCCGCTTGACGCGGCGGCGCGAAAGGCCGAGCCGGAACGCCTCGTAATCGCGTTCGAGGTTCTCCGGCGGCGGCTGCCAATGGCGGCAGTCGCGGCATCGGCCCGGCCGGTCGGGCGCGGGATCGTCGAGCGGCGGCCCGCCATTGTGGCCGGGCGGCGGGCGGTCAGCCATGGCGAACCTCCCCGGACGAAGCCGACAGCACCACGCGGAAGGCGTCTGGCAGGAACACGTTGGCGGGCGCTCCCGCGAACATCGGCGCGATCTGGTCCGGGCGATAGCCGGCCAGGCCGCAACCGATCGGCGTGACCTCGAAACGAAGGTCCGGCCGGTGGCGTGCATAGCCGAGGAAGTCCGCGACATGGCTGCGGATCACCGGCAGGGGCAAGACGCGCAGATGGCGATCCTTGGTCGGGATCGCGTAGGCATCGCCCTGCGGGCCGACGCCTCGGCCATAGATCGCGCCACGGTGGTGGCGCGCCCAGAGGGCCGCGCCCTTGCCGTGCCGGCCGGCGAGGTTGGACCCGAAGACGAAGACGGATGTGGGGGATGAGGGAACAGGCATGGAAACCTCCTGGCTGTTGCCGCTCGTCGTGAGCGGTAGGGTTCGCAAGGACCGCCGGAACCCCGGACAGTCACCGACCAGGGCGCCTGCGGGCGGCTGCGAAGGGGAACGGCTCGCCCGTTGACGGTTCGGGGGTAGCGGCGGCACGTCGGGAGAACACCGCGCATGGCGGGCGGGGACGGCCGATAGATGTGCCGGTTCCATCACACCGCCCTCCCGGTCTTGGTCCGGCCCGGTCGCGCGGCGCGTCTGTCCACGACGGGCCGCGTGTCGGCCGCCTGGGCGATGCGCTGGACCGTGGCGAGGTCCGCGTCCGGGCAATCGCCCGTCACCTCGATCTCGACGAAATGGCCGCCGCTGCCGACCTTGGAGTCGCGCAGGCGGTGGTTGGACGAGGTGTAGAAGCTCTCGTGCCGCTCGATGAGACGGACGCGCGAGCGCAGGAAGAGGATGCCGGAGCCGAGATTACCGCAGAACAGCAGCTCGTCGGCCTCGGTGGTCTTCGGCCCGCCGCCGATCTTGCGCTGGCCGATCTGGTGAAACGCCGCGTCGAAGCTCGTCGGGTCCGGCGTGATCCGCGCCTTCAGCGCCGGATGGAATTTCCAGGGCGGCCGGTGCGGATCGACGCGGCCGACGTCGATCTGATGCAGCAGGTCCGCGAAATAGGCCGGATCGGCCGGATAGGGACAGGTCCGCCAGATCTCGCGCACCGTGCGCCGCAAGGTGTCGGGCAGCGCGAAGAGACGGGCGCGGGCTTTGCGCCAGGTGGCCGCCCGCATCCGGCGGCGTTCGCGCTCGGCCTCGTCCCACCACACGGCACGGCGGGCCATTTCCTCGTCGACGCCGTGCTGTCGGGCGGCGATCTGCTCGGCGAAGAGGGGCAGCGCCTCGCGTTCGAGGCGCTGCTTACGATGGAACGCCGCGCGTTTGCGCGAAGTGTCGCGATAGGGTTCGGGCCGGTGCCAGCGACGGAAGCGCATCACACGCCCTCCCACAGGGACTGTCGGGCCGTGCGGATGATCCGTTCGGCCCGGCGGATGCTGCCGGTCTCCCGCGCGGCTTCGGCCCAGACCGAGATCGGGAAGTCGCCGGTAAAGAGGATGTCGCGTTCGATGCCGAGCCCGAAGGGCAAGCGCACCGAGGTCATTTCCTCCAGCGAGAAATAGCCCAGCTCCGGCTCGCCGAGATCGGCCAGCCCGAACAGCGTGTCGCCGTCGGCGGCCAACTCGGTCGCGAGCCACGCGCCCTCGCCAAGCGGGTTGAAGAATTTCACCACCGGCACATGGTCGGCATCGCTTTGGCGGCCATTGGCCAGAAGCTGCGCGCGCAACTCGTCGGTCAGGAGGATCATGCCGCCGTCCTGTCGATTGTGTCGGTGCTGGCGTCCGAAGGTTCGGCCTTTGGCAGATGGGCCAAAATCCAGTCGGCCGCCTTGCTCGCCTGCGAGGCGGCGCGCACGATGGCGCGGTTGTCCTCGCGCAGCACCTCCAGCCAGGAGCCGATGTAGTCGGCATGGCGCACTGTCGGCACGATGCCGAGCGAGGCGCAGCAGAACGCGGCGCTCATCTCGGCAACCAGTTCCTCGAAAGCGTATTTCCTGGTGCCGAAGCTGCCGGAGAAATCCCGGTTCAGCCGGGACGCATGGCCAGTGGCATGACCCAGTTCGTGCAGGGCCGTCCGATGCCAGTTGATCGGCTCGAAATAGGCTTGCGGCGGCGGCACGACCACATGGTCGAGGGCCGGGACATAGAAGGCGCGATCCCCGCCGATGCGGAAGTCGATGCCGGTGGCTTTGATAATGGCCTCGACCCTCGGCTCGATCAGGCCGGGCGGCGGGGGAGGCATGGCGACGGCAATGCCCTCGGGCAGCCCCTCGCATTGGGCAGCATTGAACACGGTGAACCGCTTCAAGAACGGGATCGTGCCCGGTTCCTCGCCGGTCTCTCTCGCCCGCCGCTTCTCGTCCTCGGGCGTGAAGCGATCGGCATAGACGACGGTGGTGCCGTGTTCGCCCTTGCGGACATTGCCGCCAAGGGCAGCCGCCTGGCGATAGGTGAGCCAGCCCTGTCCGGGGAAACCGTGCTGAACCACGGCGCCCCAAAGGATCAGGATATTGATGCCGCCGTAGGCGCGGCCGGTACTGGCGTTCTGCGGCAGGCCGAGCGGGGCCTTGGCGGTGGCCTTGCCCCATGGCTGGACCCAGGGAAAGCGCCCGGCCTCGAGTTCGGCGATGATCTTGCCGGTGATCTCGTCATAGAGGTTCGTCCGGTCCGAGCCGGAGCGTGGGGTGTGGTCATATCTCGACATCGCGGTTCTCCGCGACGGGCGCCGGAGACCTGCTCTCCAGCCCTCAACCCGTCACGGCAAACCCGGCCCGCGCTCTCACTCTAAAGGGGGAGTTGCGGGGGTGTCCCCCGCAGAAGGGGGTGCGCCGGCAACGCAGTGCCGGCCAGGGGGAAGGCTTTCCCCCAACAGAACCGAGCAGAAAATTCAATGATTCTCCGCAGGAAGCGCGTATCGAATGACGCGCAAATGGTCATCGTCATCCAGCGTGACTTCCAGAACCTGGTTCACGAGATCCGGATCAGCTTCAAGTTCACGCAGGGCCTGCTCGAACAGCTCCAACTGGAGACTGCGCATCATGGTATCGGGACCATTGAGGCAGATCAGGCCGGCATGCAGGTCGACGCGGGCATATTGCCCTTTCTCTCCGGGGCGCGAAGCGGCACCCCGGAAATCGACGGAATTGCGGGTGACGAATGTCCAGTCCCCGTCGATGATAAGGGGAAGCAGATCCCAGTCTTTCGCCCCGGAGCGGCCCAGCCAGACGACATGGGACGATTCCCCGTATCCTTTTTCATGCGCCAACTCGGTCAGCTTCGGGCTGAGGCACTCATCGACCAGAAACTTCATCCGGCCCGCCTGCGGGGGACACGGTGATCCGAGATGACGCGCGCTCCTCTGGGCAAGCTGGCGATGATCGGCTTCGGCCGCCCGCGAAGGGGATTGGCCTCAGCGTAGAGCATCGCAAGCTCCAGCTTGTCCTCGGTCAGGGACGGATAGTCCTCAAGGATCTCCCGCACCGGGACGCCTGCCGCCATCGCGGCCGCAACGTCATGAACGGGAATGCGCGTGCCGCCGATGACGGGGGTGCCACCCATGACGTCATCGGAGACCGTCACCACCTCACGGGCCGCATCCAGCCGCTCCAGCCGCTCGACGGAACGCTCGAAGAATGGCAGGAGGTCGATCGTCAGAAAGTCGTCGCGAACGGTCCAGTCAGCCTTCAGCATGGCCGCGGTCGCCGCACGGTTCCAGTGCCGCAAGCGCGGTTCGGCGGAACGGATGGCAAACAGGCGTTCCTCCGAGGTCAGCCGCCTAGCGCTCTCGAAATAGAAGGAGATCAGGGTGCAGGCGGCACCCAGCACGAAGCGGCCGTTATCGACCGAGATCAGCGTTTCCGGCAGGATGCGTTCGTCGATGACGCGATTGACGTCGCGCAGGCTCACGCGGGCGACCACGGCCGCTTCGGTCGCTTTCAGCATCTCGGTCGCGGACATGGGTGCCTCCAACATCAACAATTCATCCGATGCGTCGGAATATATATTGGAGGCGCTCCGGTTTCAAGGTTGAGCAACACTCGCCCGCCTGTGTCCGCCATGGTCAGGCGGCCAGGGGTTGCGCGACTTCGGAGGGGTTGTCGTTGCCGGTCGCCTTCTGAATGAAGCGCGCGAGCGATGTCTTCCGGGAGTCCCGATCCAGCGCATAAGCGGTCTGCTTGAACTCGATACCGTCCAGAAGGCCCTGAATGTAGCCCGCGATCGTGTCGGCCGCCATGATGAGAGCCGTATCGACCGTATGTATGTAATTGCTCGTGACGGATCCTTTTGCGTGTCCGACGAGGGCGGCGATGGTGATCTCGGTGAACCCGAGATCATTGGCCACGCTCGCGAAACTGTGGCGGAGAACGTGAGGGGTGATGTCGGCGAGAGGGGAGTCCGCGAAGATCTTCTTCCAGTGATTGGGGAAGGAGCCGAATGCCTTGTCGCCGTCTCGGCCGGGAAACACAAACTCGCCATCCGCGTCGGTCCGCCGCTTTTCGAGATACTCGACGACCGGCAATCCGACCGGACGGATGGAGCGACCCTCTTTGCTGTCCTTCAGCCGCAGGCAACTATATTCGGTGTCCGCTTCATCCCATTGCAATCCGACCATCTCGGCACGTCGGCATCCCGTGAGCGCGATCTGCCGGATGATGTCCGCCGTCATGCGGTAGGTTTCGTTCTCGGCAGCAGCCTGGAGCATTTCCCCGAGGACACGGTATTCCGCCTCGCTCAGCCGTCGGGCACGGACATTATCCTTCGGCCGCCGAACGCCGTGAGCGGGGTTCGCGTCAATGAGGCCGGCTTCCACGGCATAGGTGAGGATGCCACCGAAGAGCCCGATGGTTCGAGTCGCCGTGCCAACGCCACCTTTCACGATGGACTTGCCCCGGAGCTTTTCGGTCTTCGCGACCAAGCGCGTCTTGCCGGCCATGATGTCCTTCATGGCTTTGGTGATGTCGGCCTTGGTCAGGTCTTTCACCCGGCGCGTGCCGAGCAGGGGGATGATGTGGCGTTGAATCCGTCCGACGTCGGAAATGATGGTGCTGGGCTTTTTCGGCCTCCCGCCTTTCCCGAGGATCAGACCGGCTTGCAAATCCTTCTGGTAGAGAGTGCAGAGTTCCTTGACCGACATGGACTTGTGATCAAGCTGCTTTTCCTCGGCGGGATCTTCGCCGCGCGCGATCCTGCCGAGCTGCACCTTGGCCTCCTGGCGGGCAGTTTCTGGCGTCCAGATACCATGCAGGCCGATGGTGTAGCGCCGCGACCGTCCTCCCTGGCGATACTGGATCACATAGCTGCGCTTGCCTGATGTGAAGACACGGAGCCCAAAACCGGGTAGCTCATCGTCCCAGATCACGTAATCACTGCGACGGCTTTCCGCCGCATCGACGATTCGTTTTGTCAGTTTAGCCATGGACTTCCTCCGTCACATGCCCGAAAACTCGCGTAAGCACCACGTAAGCAGCAGGGCGAAAACCGTGGCGAATAGAAGGATAAGTCTGTCGGCGAAGGAAATCAAATTCCTTTTTATTTACAGTAACATAGCGCATCACGGCGTGCCCCTTTCGGTAATCGACGGAGCTAGTCGTAATCCCTCCGAAGGCAGAGGTCACAGGTTCGAATCCTGTCGGGTGCGCCATTTTCCAATGAAGATATCCCATGATTGAGCCGCCGCGGTTGTCGCATCGGCGTGCGACAATGCCCGAAAACATCTGGGATCGGGCTTGGCACCAATTGGCGGACTGCCTCGGCGAATTTCTCGACCTGGCGCACCATCTTGCTTCCAGAGAACGTAACGTCGATCGACCGCCGACTGGCGGTATTGGACGCGCCTGAAGGTGTAGGCAGGTTCAAATCAGGAGGGCGCGCCCATCATAACTTGCTGCCGGATGGCCAGCCCATGTTGCCGAAGTTGCCAAGCAAGTAAAGGTGGTTGCGGGGACATGCACAGATATTCACTTGCTGTTTGGAGTCAGCGGCATACCACCGAGCCTGTTAGATCCCGGTTTGGTTGTGAGCAGGGTCCTGACACTTCGGCAGCGGGCCGTTGTCGACGAACTCTCTCGAGCGAGCGGCCAGGATGTTCGTCGTGACTCCATCCTCGAACGATACGAAAGGTCGCGAAGCCGCCGTTTGGGGCCGGAAAATAATATGAGGGGCAACGATCAGATTCCGTCGATCGGAGACGATGGGAATCATTGGATTCCCCCTTGGCGGCTTCCGACACTTCGCGCCCGGTCGTCAGATCGGGCGGTGGGTCCGCGGGTCTCGTCCTCAGAAAGGCTTTTCGGCCTTCTCGCTGCGATAGAGGCTTACGGCGACCACTCGAGGTTTCACGCGCGGCCCCTTCGCGACCTTGCGCCAGGCGTTCAGCGCGATCTGGTCACGCCAGCATTCGAACAGATTGATACGCTCCGGATCGACCGCATCCGCGCTTATAGAGAAGTCGAGACAGCCGTCGTACGCCCTCGCGCGTTCGACCATGCCTCTGAAGGCTGCCACAGTGCCGTCCCGCCTCTCAGCGTCGGTGCGGGTGTAGCCGGCTATGATGATCATGGGTCTGCTCCTTCGGGCTGGTGCCCTGTTCCGGCGGCACACCGCCGTGCATGGTCTGGGATAGCGACCCGCGAGGATCGCCGGTTTGGATCGGAACGTCAGCCGCCCTTCACGTACCCCAAACCCTCGATGATCTTTCCGTCCCGAATGCGCATGATGTTGACGCCTCGAACCCGGTCTGCTTCGCGCTCGCTCCAGCGAAGCTGCCACCGGATGATCCCGCGGTCGTCCATCGCGGAGATTTCCTCAGCTTTGAAGACAAGGTTGGCCGACGACGCGACGCCCTTCCAGAAAGCGAGACACGCCTCACGCCCTTCGTAGCGCGCTCCATCTGGGACCGGCGCGGTATTTTCGAGAACACAGCCCACGCCGATGAGATCATCGAGGTCCTCCGGGCGATGCTTCTCAAATGCGTTGTGGAAACGTTCCATGATGTCACGGGTAACTTTGCTGTCACTGGTCATTTTCCCACCTCATTGAACGATGGAGCCGATTCCGCGTCTGGCCGGTTACTGACGAGGCTCCGGTTAAACAAGAAAGACGATGCTCGCGCCTCCCACTTGGCTTGTCTTCCTTGCCGCATTCAGGCAGAGGCGCCGACTCACCGGGTGTTTTGGCATAGGCTAAGGCTTCCACGATCCGGCCGTCGCGGACACGGATCAGGCTGACCCCGCGCACCGAGCCACCGTCGCCGAAATGGAAACGCCAGCGGACGTTGGCGCGGTCGCCCATCACAAAAGTCTCTTCCACCTCGAAGCGGTTGACGCGGTCAGCCGCCATAGCCTGCCAGAACGCCAGGTTGACCTCGTAGCCTTTGTAACGCGTGCCGTTCGGCGCCGGCTGGATCGTCTCCATGACGCAATCCGGCGCGACCAAGTCCTCGAAAATCGCAGGATCGTGTTTCTCGAACGCTTGGTTGAACCGGCGGATGACTTCGGCTGTGTCTCTCGCTTGCATGACGCACTCCACAGACAGGTCTGTCTTGGCTTGTAATAGACAGACCTGTCTGTTAGAGTCAAGCGATGAAGCAACAAAAGTCCGAAAGCCAGCCTGAAGCAGGTTCCGCACGCCGCCGTTTGCTCGATACCGCGACGCGGCTTTTCTACGAAGGTGGCATCCATGCTGTCGGCATCGACCGCATCATCGCGGAAGCCGGCGTGGCCAAAGCGACCTTCTACAATCACTTTCCCTCGAAGGACGACCTCGTCGTCACCTATCTCGAAGAGATAGACCGGCTCGGCCGGGCGGCAGTGGCCGCGCTTCCGAAGCAGCCTCCTCGGAAAATGATCTCGGCTATCATGGAGCGTATCAGCGAGGCTGTGACCGCGGGAGGCTGGCGGGGGTGTCCGTTCCTGAACGCGGCGGCCGAATATCCCGATCCAGCCAGCCCTGTGCGGCAGGCGATCAATGCGCGCCGCGTGTGGTACCACGAAAGCCTCGAGAACCTTCTCGCAGAGGACGGCGACCCAGCTCCGTCCGTTACCGCTTCCCTCCTCGTCGCGCTTTCGGACGGCCTGCTGGAAAGCGCCTATCTGGACGATGCCGACAGCGTCCCCGCCCTTGTCCACGAGGCCGTGACGAGGCTGCTGGACCGCCGATGAGCGCCGCTCGCCGACCAAGCAGCACCGGTCTGCGCCAATTCCTGGATCTCCAGCAGCAGCGCGGTTGGATGGAGGGCAAGACGATCCTGCGCGACGCCGACGAGCGCTCAGAGTCGCTTGAACTGCGTTTCAAATATGTCGCGCGGTTCGAGAAGCTGCTGCGCCGGCCGCAGGCGCGAGAGGTTCTGGAAATTCTCAGGCGCTACGGCCGCGACTGTATCCCGATCCCTCGCCGGACCGAGCGGCACTACTGGTCGGTTTCCTGTCTACCGTCGACCCCGGGCAAGGCGCTCGTTCGCGTCAATGCGAGTTGGATGGAGCTTTTCTCGCTCTATGCGGACGGCGACGGTATCCGCGCGCTCTTCGTGACGCATCTTTCCGATTTCACCACCGACCATTCACTCGATCACGGGCAGGTAGACGATGCTTTTCTTGAGCGCTGTGTCGTGAAGCCGAAAGACGTCAGTTACTTTGTTCCCCGAGGCGAGGACATTTTCGGCATCAAGGTTCGCGACTGCTCCTCGATCCGCAAATTCCTCGCGGTTCCCCGAGCGTTGTGGGCTATCCGGGCGTTCAACCTGACGCACATGAACCGGGGCCGGAACGCCTATCGGGCGAGCCACTGCTACAACCTTGCGGATCACATGCTAAGTGGTGGGAATGCTGAATAAGACCCAGGCGGAAGATGGCCGCGCGGGTCCATCTACACATACGAGATGTGAGCTGGGTCACCCTGGCCCAGGTGATTCGTGAGCGATGCATGCCTGTTGGGAACGCTTGCTCTTGAGCCGACGAACGGCTGTTCTCGCAATCTTCCAACTGAAAGCCGCCAATTGCCATAACAATATTGATGCGCTGGTCCCGCTTGTCAGCGGTGGCGGCAGGGATCACGACAGGCCAATGTCGGCAACGGCCGCGACGATCGTTCTGCGCAGCCAGACATGTTTTGGGGCATCCTGATGGCGGGCATGCCAGGCGAGGCTCATCACCACGCTGCCCAGGTCGAGCGGCGGCTGCGCCATCACGAAGCGCCGCATGTCAGCGGTCGTTCGGGCAAGGCTGGACGGCAGCGTCATGACCAGGTCGGAACGCGCGGCGATTTCGACTGCCGCGAAGAAGCTCGGGACCCGTACCTTCACCCGGCGTTGCCTGCCCAAACGAGCGAGGATTTCATCGACCCACGCTCGGCCGATCCCGGTGACGCTGACGACGACATGATCCAGCTCAAGGAACCGTTCCAACGTCAGCTTCCTGCCTGCGGCAGGATGCTCGGCGCGCATCAGTGTTACGAAGTGATCCTGGTAGAGTTTGCGTTTCCGGATCCCGGCAGGCGCCTCGTCGACGACGCCGATGAGGGCGTCGACCGCGTCGGCTTCAAGCGCCTCGATGGGCCGCAGCCCTGGCGGCACCATCTCGAGATCGATGGCCGGCGCTTGCTCCGCGAAACTGGCGATCAGCCGCGGGCCGAGTACTGCGGCTTCAAGATCCAGCATCAGCAGGCGCACGGAGCCGCCCGCCTGCATCGGATCGAATGCTCTGCCGGCGAGAAGTTCGCTGATGCCTGCCAGGGTGTTGCGCAGCAAAGGCCGCATCTCCTCCGCGCGCGCGGTAAGCAGGTAACCGCCCGGTCCGTCCACCAGAAGCGCATCCGAGAAAAGCACCCGCAGCCGCGCAAGCGCCCGACTGGCAGCGGGTTGGCTCATGCCGAGCCGCGTTGCGGCTCGGGTCACGCTCCGCTCGTCCAGCAACGCATCAAGCACAACCAACAGATTGAGATCGGCATTTCTCAAATCCACTTCACGCATGATTGGAATATAGTCCATGCATTGGACGCATGGCAACGCACGACTTAGTCTCCAAGACGTTAGCTAAGGAGAACTGACATGTACGTAGTGCTTGGAGCAAACGGGCGAGCCGGCAGCGAGACCGCCCACGCCTTGATTGAATCGGGTAAACCTGTCCGCGTCGTGCTGAGGCGACCGGAGCAGGCCGAAAAGTGGACGAAGCTGGGGGCTGATGTAGCGATAAGCAGCATTGAGGATGTGCCGAGCCTCGCCGCAGCATTGAGCGACGCATCGGGCGCCTTCCTGCTCTCTCCTCCGCCTGTCAGCGGCGATCCCTATAGACGCGCGGACGAGGTCGGCAGCGCACTTGCAGAAGCGGTGCGACAGGCCGGGCTGCCAAAGGTTGTCGCCCTTTCCTCCGTCGGTGCCCAGCACGAGACGGGCACAGGCGTCATCGCAACACTCAACAGGCTGGAGAAGCATCTTGAGACGGCAGCGCCGTCAACCACCTTCCTGCGACCGGGTTATTTCGTCGAGACTTGGGGCGAGGTAGCACCGGCAGTGATCGCCGACGGCGTGCTTCCGAGCTTTCTCGAACCCTCAAAGAAGATCCCGATGGTGAGCACAATCGACGTAGGGCGTACCGCCTCCCGGCTGCTCAGCGACGACTTCAGCGGCAAGCGGATCGTTGAACTGCGGGGTCCGCAGGACTGGAGCGCGAACGATGTCGCGACCGCATTCAGCAGTGTCCTCGGCCGCCCTGTGGAGACGGCATTCGTTCCTCCCGAGGCTCGTGCTGTGGTTCTCGCCCAGGAAGGAGTGCCCCCGGAGGTCGCCGATGCGCTGCTCGGGATGTATGATGGCATCGTCAGCGGCAGGGTCGAGTACGAAGAAGGAACTGAACAGGGCCGCGGCTCCGTTGCGTTGGCTGACGCGGTCGAACGAATTGTGCGGAGAATGGGAGGGGATGCTGGCGGTCTGGCTGCCTGAGGCGAATAACGCCCAAGCGAGAGATGGCCGCGCGGCCGACCTACACATACGAGATGATGCTTCTGTTTTGAAATAGTCCGAGGGAAGCATCATGACCAATCGCAGATCACGCGCAATTTAGTGGATCCACATATTCTGCGCCGGATTGGCATCGATGTGTCGGGGGGTGACGGCACGAGGAAGCCGCGGATCAGCGATATGACCTCATCAAGGTTGGTCTCGAGCAGCCGAGCAGCCGATGGCCGCAGTCGAGCAAGTGAAGCTCGGCGGCGGGCAAATCGCGCAGGTCGGCTCGCGCCGATTGCTCGGGCTTGTAGCGGTCGCGCGCCCCCTGTCTGAATGCATTCGCGTGCGGCGCGATGGCGATCGTTCCGCTAGGCGCCGATGATCCGCAGCCATATGCAAGCCTTGCAGGATTCGCGAATCCGAATTTAACGGGAATGGCACAGCATTGACCGCAGCGGCACGCCAGACGACCGCCAAGGGCCGCCGACCGGCGCCTACCCTGCAAGCGGTGCGAAGTTGACGTGGTCTTGCGGTGTGAGATCGTGCGCCCTGCGGGTGCATTACATGAATAGATCATGAGTCCGCGCCGCCGGTAGCGCAGCCGCGCAGAAAGAAACGCACGTTGGCCGTAAGAGCCTTTATCAATTCATCCTCATCCAGCCCATGCATGTCGTAGGTAACGAGCGCCAGGAACTGGCGTGCGGCGCGGTCGGGGTCTTCAAGCTTCCGAGTGAGCAGGCGCTATTTAAACAATCCCGCCAACACGTAAATAACTGTGATGCTAACCTAAGCTAGCTTAAATAGGCCCGTCGCTCTCGGTCAGTGCCGTTCGCACCTGACACCACAAGCTTGGCCTCGGTTCCAACCGCCATGACGTGCTCCCCGCTTTGTCCCGCCTATAGGTTAGCCCTGTTCACGTTTTGGGCCGCTCCCCAATGCGCCCTCGGCTGGCGCTAGAGTTTTCCGGCCTTGGTCAGCAACACGGGCTGGCTGCGTGTGCCGATTTCATGAGCGCGGCCGGGACATTGTTCCCGATCGCGCCGTGTGGCCGTTGCTCATTATAGTCTCTGCGCCAAGCCTCCAACTTTTCCGCCGCATCCGCAAGGCTCAAGAACCAGTGGGCGTTCAAACATTCCGCCCGCAACCGCGCATTGAATGCCTCGATGAAGGCGTTGTCGATGGGCTTCCCCGGCCGCGAGAAGTCGAGCGTGACGCCGCGCTGGTAAGCCCACAGGTCCAGGTCGCGGGAGATGAACTCGGAGCCCTGATCAACACGGATCGTCTTCGGATAGCCGGTTCGTGCGCACACCCGCTCCAGCGTGGCAACGACGTCCTCGCCGCGATAGCTGAACCTGGCATCCAGCGCCGGCGCGTAGCGCGAGAACGTGTCGACCACCGTCAGCACCCGTAGCTTGCGACCGGTCGCAAGCTGGTCGTGCACGACGTCCATGGCCCACACATCGTTCGGGCCGACGGCGCGGTCCTCGCGCAGCTTCGCTTTCACCCGTCGCTTCGGCGTCTTGTTCCTCAGCTGCATGCCCAATTCCTTGTAAAGCCTGTAGGTCTTCTTCTGATTGATCGCCCATCCCTCCCGCCGCAGCAGGACATGCACGCGCCGGTAGCCGAAGCGCACACGGGTCTGGCAAATCTCCTTGATCCGCTGTTCCAGAGCGGCCTGGCCGGGCCGGCGCGACTTGTACCGGCAGGTCTTCGGGTCGAACCGGATCGCCGCACAGGCGCGGCGGATCGAGATCGCCCATTCGACACGCATCGCGTCCACCAGCGCTCTCTTCCGGCCAGGCCTCAGAGCTTTCGCTTGATGACGTCCTGCAGCATCTCCCGATCGAGCGTCAGGTCCGCCACGATCTTCTTCAGCCGGGCATTCTCCTGCTCAAGCTCGCGCAGCCGCTTCATCTCCGACGGCATCATGCCGGAATACTTCTTCTTCCAGTTGAAGTAGGTCGCCTGGCTGATCCCCGCCTTCCGGCAGATCTCCGCCACCGGCGTCCCGTCCTCGCCCTGCTTGATGATGAACGCCTTCTGCGCGTCCGTGAACTGCGATGCCTTCATCGCTTCCGCTCCCTCTCCCAGCCAGGAAAATGGCGCGGAAAACTCTAACCCCATTCGAGGGCATTTAACGGAAGCTGACCACTGCGATACGGCAATCCGGTTAGCAGGTTGGAGCCCGCCGGTGCGGAGCGGGGAAAACACGGTGCTTGTCAAGGTCATGCTCCTGTCGTGGCTGCAAGTAGCTTTGGGAACAGCGTCGCCAACTTCTCTAAGCTCGCGCTGGTACATCGGCGCTACTCCGAAGAGCATCCGCAGGCCGTAGGCCCTGGAAGTCTTCAAGGACATCGCTCGCTGATCGCACCTGCGCCTACACGGCGTGATGGAACCAAACACTCTCCTGGCCGCCATGAACACAAAGTTGCTCAAGGCCGGTTGACATAAGCTACCGATACGTCATGCTAAACACAAATATGAATCGAGTTCACATACATGAACAATGTCAAGTCTGCGGAGCGGGTGTTGGACCTCTTGGAATTGCTGTCGATGAACCAGCGGCCAATGCGCTTCAACGAGATTGCTGTGTCGCTCGGCTACCCAAAGAGCAGCCTCCATGGCTTATTGGCTACGCTCGTGAACAGAAGCTATGTCGTGCGCGATGATGGTGATCGATATGCCTTGGTCGACTCCTTCCGAGACGGCTTCAACTGGATCGGAGGGTTCGAAGCTGTACTTCGGCGTCATGCGATTCCCATCATGACCGCTGCTCGTGATGCGAGCGGTGAAACGGTGTTCTTGTCGATACGTGACGCTAACCACGATGCTAGGCTGGTCCACAAAGTGGTTAGCCGACAACCTATTCGGTATGACTCGGGAAATGAGGCCCTTCCAGGCTATGCCTCTGTGATGGGGCGTGTACTTCTGGCCTATGCGTCGCCAGAGGAAGTAGATGCCTACTTTGAACGGACCGAACTTCGCCGGTTTACGGATAAGACTCTGACTGAGGAGTCTGCAATTCGCCTCGTCTTGGAGGATATCCGGCAACGGGGCTACGGCATCATCGAAGAAGAGTACACGATCGGTGGTTGTGGCATAGCTGCGCCTGTGCGCGATCGTGCCGGGAGGGTCGTCGCCGTTCTGGATATTGCGACGGTTACACAGCGCTATGAGCTACGCAAGTCCGAGATGCTCGCATGCGTGCTAGCGGCAGCAACAGAGCTTAGCGCCAAACTGGGATACGCGCCCGACACGAACATAGGGGCTAAGAAATAATGGGGTATCGTGTTGGTGTGGATATTGGCGGCACCTTCGCTGACTTCTGTGCATTCCACGAAGAAAGTGGGCGGATTGAAACCGTCAAGGTACTTTCGACACCTGCGACGCCGGGCCGAGAAGTGGTCGAGGGGCTGCGCGTCCTGAAAGAGCGTCACGGCATCGCGCCCGGCGACATCAGCTATTTCACGCATGGCACGACCGTCGGCATCAACTCCATCATCATGCGCAGGGGCATCCGGCTGTGCCTTTTGACGACCGAGAACTTCATCGACGTTCTGGAACTCGCCAGACTGAAGATGCCTGATCCCTACCACCTGCTGTCGGCCAGGCAAGAGCCTCTGGTTACGCGCGATCGCGTCTTCGGCGTCCGCGAGCGTCTCCGCACCGATGGTAGCGTCGACACGCCGCTCGATCACGAGAGCCTGAAATCTGCGATCGACAAGGTGCGGGCCGTTGGCGGCGAGGGCGTCGTGATCTCCTTTCTCCATTCCTACCGCAATCCTGTTCACGAGGCCGAAGCCGCCGAAGCCGTGCAGCGCATGGCGCCCGACCTTCACGTCTACTGCTCGCACCGGGTCCGACCGATCATCCGCGAATACGAGCGCACCTCCACTGCCGTTATCCACGGCTACGTCCAGCCGCGCGTCGCGCGCTATCTCGGCGCGCTGCAGGAGGCGCTGCGAGGGATTGGCGTCGCGCCGGAGGCGATGGTCACCAAGTCGAACGGCGGCGTGATGTCGGCCGAACTCGGTAAGTCGGCGTGCGTCGACATGCTTCTTTCGGGAACGGCCGCCGGGGTGATGGGCGCGGCCTATGTGGCCAAGGCCGCCGGGGCGCAGAGGGTCCTCAGCCTCGATATCGGCGGGACGAGCGCTGACGTTGCCATCATCGAGGACGGCGAGCCCGGGTTCGGCGCCGCCGAGATCATCGGCGACTTTCCGCTTTTCGTGCCCACGGTTTCTGTCACCTCGATCGGCGAGGGCGGCGGCTCGATTGCGCGCGTCGACGGCGCGGGCATGTTGCGGGTTGGGCCGGAAAGTGCAGGCTCCACGCCCGGGCCGGCTGCATATGGCCGCGGCGGCAGCGAGCCGACCATCACCGACGCCTTTGTCGCCATGGGCTTGGTCGACCTCGGCTCGGTCGGCTACGGAATGGTGCAGATCGACCGCGAAAAAGCGGTCGCGGCGATCGCGCCGCTCGCTGCGGAACTCGACCGCAGCGTCGAAGAGACGGCCGAAGGTATCGTCGGCATCGCGGTCTCGGGCATGTATCGCGAGGTCAGCAAGCTGTGTTCGCGCCGCGGCGTCGGCGAATCTGAATTCAGCCTGCTCGCCTTCGGCGGGGGCGGGCCGATGATGGCCTGCTTCCTGGCTAGGCAACTGGGTATCAACGAGGTCATCGTGCCGCCGGCGCCGGGCGTGCTGTCCGCGCTTGGGGGACTGACCGCGGACGTCCGCAACGACTTCACCTCGACGGCCTACTACGACCTGGCAGAAGAGAACATCGAACGCATGCAGGCCGAGCTCGCCCAACTCGAGGAGCGCGCACGCTGCTGGATCGAGGAGGAGCAACGCTATCGCGGCGAGCCATCCTTCCTGCCCTCCGCCGAGATGCGCTATCGCGGCCAGAGCTTCGAGATCGAGGTCGCGCTCGATCCCGCGTCGATAGCATTGGGCGATCTCGCCGCGATCAGGGCGGCCTTCGACGCGGAGCACCTGCGTCTTTACGGGCATGCCGACGAGAAGGCCGCTATCCAGATCATCGCGCTTAACATGGTCGTCAAGGGACAGTCGGCCAAGCCGGTCCTACCGGTGGCGCCTCTCGATGAGCGGCAGGTCGCGCCGGAGAGAATGATCCAGGTTCATCTCGACGGGCAAAGCCGACAGATCGCCCTTTATCACCGGGAGCAGTTGACCGCGGGCGCCCGCTTCGAGTGCCCCTGCGTCATCGCCCAAAACGACACGACCACCATCGTGCCGGAGGGGTTCGCCGGCCGCGTGGACGCTTTCGCGAACCTGATCCTGACCCGCGGAGCCTGGAATGCGCATTGACCCCGTCACGCTCAAGGTTCTGGAGAACCATGCGCAGGCGGTCGCCGAAAGCATGGCCTACACGCTGTTCCGCACGGCCCATTCGACCTTCGTCAAGGAAACGGAGGACTTCACGACCGGGCTCGTCACTCCGCAGGGGACGACCTTTGCCAGCCCGCGCGATCTCGGTGCGACCTGGTTCATCGGCCTCGACTATGCCGGGGCTCTGTCGCTGATCGATGAATATGAGGAGGGCGACATCTGCGTGACCAACGATCCCTATAGCGGGTTCGTCTGCACGCATACGCCCGACCTGCACATCTGGAAGCCGATCTTCTGGGCGGGCGAGATCGTCGCCTTTGCGGTCGGCCACATTCACAATACCGACATGGGTGGCGCCGTCCCCGCCTCGTTGTCACGCGCCAATACCGAGGTCCATCAGGAGGGGATCCGGTTCAGGCCGACGAAGCTCTATAGCCACGGCGTCCTCAATCAGCAGCTTGTGGACACGATGATGCTGAATGTCCGGATGCCCGATCAGAACTGGGGTGACCTCAAGGCGCAGATCGCGGCCGTCAATACCGGCGAGCGCAAGATGCACGAGATGATCCGCAAGTTCGGGATCGATGTCGTGCGCGACGGCATTCAGGATTTGCTCGACGTCGGTGAGGCCCGTGCCCGCCAGGTGATCTCCGGCCTCGAGAACGGCGACTACCGCTTTGTCGACTATCTCGACGAGGACGGACCGTCCGGAATCCCAGCCCGGCTGGAACTCACCCTGCGTATCCGTGGGGATCGGGTGATTATGGACTTCACCGGGTCCGATCCGCAACTGCAGTCGGCGCTCAACATGCCGACGGGAGGCAACCCGCGGCACATCCTCTTGATGGTGGGCTACAATTACTGCCTCTACACGCTCGACCCCAGCATCCCGCTAAATGGCGGCATCCTGCGTGCGGCCGAATGCGTCGTGCCTACCGGCACCATCCTCAACCCGCAGGAGCCCGCGGCGGTCGGGATGCGCTCGCTGACCTGCAACCGTCTGCAGGGCGTCATCATGGGCGCCTTCCACGCAGCCGCGCCTGATCGTCTGCCGGTCGGCCCGGCCGGCGGCGGCGGCATCGTCAACGTCAAGACCGTCGACAACAGGACCGGCAAGATCGCCATGGCCTCGATCAACCCCGTAGTCGGCGGGGCCGGCGGCTCGGCGCTCGGCGACGGGTCGGACGGGTCGGGTGCCAATAGCGCCTTCCTGAAGAACACGCCGGTGGAGATCAACGAAGCCGAAGTGCCGATCAAGATACACCGATACGGGCTGGTGCGCGACAGTGGCGGCGCCGGACTTGCCCGGGGCGGCCTGGCGACCGTCCTGGAATTCGAGGTCTTCGCGCCGGATTCGGTGGTGACTGCACGCAACCGGGATCGGTCGATCTTCGCGGCCTGGGGCGGCAGCGGCGGCAAGGCCGGACAGACCTCCAGTTTCACGCGCTATACGGCAGACGGCGAGACCGTCGACCTCGGCAACACCGATGTCGTGGTTGTCCAGCCGGGCGATCTCGTCAATCTGACCTCTGGCGGTGGCGCCGGTTTCGGCGATCCGCTGTCGCGGCCGCCGGAGATCGTCCTGCGCGACGTGTGCCGGGGCACGGTCTCGGCCGAGGCGGCGGCGACCGAATATGGCGTGGTGATCTCGAACGGAGAGGTCGACGACGTCGCGACGCGGTCGTTGCGGGCGTCGCGCCGCCAGGCGGAAACGTCCGCAGTTTATTCCTACAATGAGAGCCGCATGGCCTTCGAGCGCATCTGGACGGATGCGAACTATGCGGAACTCAATCGTGCCTTGTCGCAGATTCCCCTCAACTGGCGGCATTTCGTCAAGCGCGGTGTCTTCAAGCAGGTGGCCGGCATGGCGCCCGAGCAACGCCGTGGCGATGGATCGGAAGTGCGAGTCGCGCTCGACCACCTGACCGGCCAGCTTCCCCAACTCGCGAGCTACTACGCCAGGGAGGCGGCTGAGTGATGCGGATCGCCTTCGACGATCAGGTCGTGTTCGTCACCGGTGCCGCCAGGGGCATCGGCGCGGCGATCGTTGCCGGCTTCCTCGATGCCGGAGCGAAGGTGACGGCGGCGGACATTCTAGAAGAGGAACTCGAGGCGTTGGCACGGCTCCATCCAGACAAGCCGCTGATCACCGCGGCGCTGGACCTTGCCGACGACAGGGCGGTGCGGAAAGCCGTCGGCAGCCTTGCGCCCGATGTCGTGATCCATGTCGCCGGCGGAGTCCGCGGCCAGTCGCCGCGCCCGATCGAAGAGGTCACCGACGACGACTGGATGGCGATCTACGACAGCAACGTCATGAGCGCCCTGCATGTGGTGCGAGCTGTCGTTCCCTCGATGAAGGCCAGGGGATCAGGTCGCATCGTCACCATATCGTCCGGCGCGGGCCTGCGTCCCAGCTTGACCGGTATCCAGTCCTATTGTTCGGCCAAGCACGGGCTGATCGGCCTCACGCGCCAACTCGCGCTCGAATTGGGCCCGCACGGTATCACCTGCAATTCGGTCGCCCCGGGTTTCCTGCGCACGAGTCCCGACTACGAGCGGCAGTGGCAGTCCTACGGCTCGGAGCGGCAGAAACGCATGCTCGAAGGAATCGCCATGCGCCGCCTCGGCGAGCCGGAGGACATCGCATCGGCAGTGCTGTTTCTCTCCTCCAGTCAGGCGAGCTGGATAACGGGTCAGGTTCTCCCGGTAACGGGGCACCCCTTCCCCTGAGATCCCTGAAGCAATCGAGGAAGTCATGTCGGACGAGAAAAATCCTTGGGAGTGGAGCGAGGCCGAATGGCGGAGCAAGGTCGACCGTGTGAGGGCAGGGCGAAGCTATCGCCCGGCTTCTTGGCCCGGCGGTGCGCGCTGCGCGGTGGCGCTTTCCTTTGATGTCGATCATGAGACCAACGAGCTTCGCGACGGGGGCAAGTCGATCGGCGCCATGAGCCGCGGCCAGTACGGCAACCGCCAGGGCATTCCGCGTATCATGTCGCTGCTTGGCCGTCACGACATCAAGGCGAGCTTCTACGTGCCGGCCGTCGTTGCCCAGCTCTATCCCGATGAGACACGCTGCTTTGCAGATAACGGTCATGAGGTCGGCATCCACGGCTGGATCCACGAGCGCAACTCGATCCTGCCGGCCGATGTCGAGCGGGACCTGCAGATGCGGTCGGCCGATTGTCTGGAGAAGATCGCCGGGGTGCGCCCGGTCGGCATCCGCACGCCCTCGTGGGATTTCTCGCATGTGACGCTCGAGATCACGCGCGACATGGGTCTGATCTACGACAGCTCGCTGATGGCCGATATCGACTGTCACGCATTGCTGCTCGACGGGGAGGACACCGGCGTCGTGGAACTCCCCGTCGAGTGGATCCGCGACGACGCTGTCTACTTCAACATAAACCGCTTCAGCGCCTTGCGGCCCTACACGCCGCCCGAAGCCGTGCTCGACATTTTCCGGCGGGAATTTGACGCGGCCCATGCCGAGGGCGGGATTTTCCAGCTGACCATGCACCCGCATGTCATCGGCTACCGCTCGCGCATGTGGATTCTGGAGGTGCTGATCGACCACATCCGGGACAGGGGCGGTGCGTGGTTCGCCACCCATGCCGACATTGTCAGGCACGCCCGCACCGCATCGCAGTGAACTGGCACAGCGGCTGAGCTGCGCCCAACAAGAAGAAACTACAATCAACATCCAGAGGAGGATTACGATGAGATTATCAGTGATGGCCCTGATAGCGGCGTTGGCCTTCGGCACGGCGTCAGTTGCACTGGCGCAGGATCGATATGTGCGTGCCAACAACAGCGCGTATGACACGCTTGATCCCCACACGGTCAACGACGTGGCGCGGGTCGCCACGCGTCTGAATTTCTATGACGGGCTCTACCGCTGGGTCGACAATCCGCCCGAGCTCATCCCTTGGCTGGCCACGAGCCACAAGATTTCCGAGGACGGATTGACCTGGACGTTCAAGCTGCGCGACGATGTCCCGTTCCACGACGGTTCCATGATGACGGCCGACGACGTCGTCTATTCGGTCGAGCGTATGCTGGCGCTTGGCCGCGGCGCCGGCGCGCTGTTCCTGCCGGTCCTGGAGCCAGGCTCCACGAAGGCAATTGATGAGCATACGGTCGAATTCACGCTGAAGGAGCCTTCGGCAATCTTCGGCGCGATGGTCTCCGACATCTACGTCGTCAATTCCGACGTGGTGAAAGAGAACGAGGTCGACGGCGACTGGGGCCAAGCCTACCTAATCGACCACATTGCCGGCACGGGCTCGTTCACGTTGAAGCGCTATGATCCCGCGATCGGATTCGTCGGCGAGCGTTTCGAGGACCACTTCGCCGGCTGGGGTGAAAAGTATTTCGACGAGATCGAATTCCGCACGGTCGTGGAGACCAACACCCGCATCCAAGGCCTGCTGCGCGGCGACTATCACGGGCTCGACGGGTATCTCGCGCCCGACCAGGTGAAGCGCCTGCGCGAGGCAGACAATGTGAAGATCATAGAAGAGGAATCGATGCGCGTCTTCCACTTCGCCATGCACAACGGGCGCGCACCGTTCGACGACATCAAATTCCGCAAGGCGATGGCCCACGCCTTCGACTATGACGGCTATATCAGCGCCATCATGCAGGACACGGTGTCGCGCAATCCGACCATCGTGCCCAACAATATGTGGGGCGCGCCTGATGTCCCAGGCTACAGCTATGATCTGGCGAAGGCTAAGGAATATCTGGATGCCTACAAGGCCGCGCATCCGGGCGAAGAGATCCGCACGCTGAAGATCGGCACCTTGGCGGGCTTCAGCGAGACCGAGCAGGCGGCCGCTCTCCTGCAGAACTCGCTCAACCAGCTTGGATTGAAAGTCGAAATTCAGAACGACCCGTGGCCGGTCGTCAGCAGCAACATGCAGAACCCCGACACCATGTACGACATGGTGCCGTACTGGAAGAGCACCTACTACGCTGATCCCAACAACTGGATTGGCGAGCAGTACGGCTCGCGCTACGCCCCGACCCGCAACGTCTCCAGCTACCACAATCCAGAGGCGGACGCGCTGATTGAGGAGGCACTCAAGACCACCGATCAGGAGAAGCGCAAAGAGCTCTACGAGGAGGCGACACGCATCGTCTATGAGGATGCCGCCGGCATCTGGATCTACAATACGAAGTGGTACGGACCGTACTCGAATAGGGTCGAAGGGGTTCGCTTCAGCCCGATCGGCAACGGTCAGGACATGCGCTGGGCGTATTTCGCCGACTGAACCTGGTTCGACAACGCCAACCGGTCTGCGGCTTTGACGCCGCAGACCAAGCCTGAGGTGTGTCATGCGACGACTGGAGATAGTCGTATCCCGGCTCGTCTGGTTTGTGCCGACTTTGCTCGGTCTGATCGTCGTGGTCTTTCTGATCGCCAATGTCGTTCCGACCGATCCCGCACGCATCATCGCCGGAGAGAACGCGACGGAGGCCCAACTCGCCCAGTTACGGGCGCAACTCGGCCTGGATGAGCCACTTTATGTGCAGTTCGCCATCTATCTGGGCGATCTGGTGACGGGCGACATGGGCCGGAGCCTCTACACGCAGCGCGAGATTTCCGATGATCTCATGCGCCGCCTTCCCGCTACGCTCGAATTGACCCTGGGTTCGATCCTGCTGGCTATCGTGATCGGCGTTCCGCTGGGTGTAGTCTCGGCCGTGCGGGCCAATAGCTGGGTCGATCAGCTCCTGCGCGTTCTGTCCGTCTCCGGTCTCGCCGTGGCCAGCTTCTGGTTCGCCATGGAGCTGCAGATGTTCTTCGCGACCCGGCTCGGCTGGATGCCGCTCAACGGTCGCATCTCAGGGTTCGGTCCCGAGCACGTCACCGGCTTCTTCGTGATCGACAGTATCCTGACGGGCGACTGGGAGAGTCTGCGCCTCACCCTGTGGCACATGACCCTGCCGGCCCTGACGCTCGCACTGCCCGCCGCGGCGACGCTGCTGCGCTTCACGCGGGCCGGCGTGCTGGAGGTGATCAACAGCAATTACGTCCTCTACGAGACAGCGATGGGCTTCCCGCGAGCGGTGGTGATCTGGAAATATGTTCTGCGCAATGCGTTGATATCGACGGTCACCCAGATCGGCCTGATCTTCGGCGCACTCTTTGCCGGCGCCGTGGTGGTGGAGGCGGTCTTTGACTGGCCGGGCCTCGGCAGTTACGCCGTCCAGTCGATCCTCCAGTCCGACACCAAGGCCATCCTGGGCTTCAGCCTGCTGGTCGGCATCGTCTTCATCGGCATCAACCTGATCGTCGACGTCGTCCATACCTTCATCGATCCGAGGATCGTCAAATGAAAGTCGTCCGGATACTCCTGTCGGACCGGGCCGCGACCTTCGGTTCCGCGATCATCTTGTTCCTGGTGTTGGTGGCCATCTTTGCGCCATGGCTGGCGCCCCATCCGGAGGACGTCAGCCAGTTTCACCTTACCAACAGACTTCAGCCGCCGAGCGCGGAGAACCTGTTCGGCACCGACCGGATGGGCAGCGACATCTTCAGCAGACTCATGTTCGGGGCGCGCATCACGATCATGATCGCGGTCGTTGCGGTGGGAACGGCCGTGATCATCGGCGTGCCGATCGGCCTGATAGCCGGCTACTACGGCGGCTTTCTCGGCGGTCTCCTGATGCGCAGCTCGGATGTGTTCCTGGCGGTGCCGCAGATCGTTCTGGCGATCGCCATCGCGCAGACGCTCGGGCCTTCGATCGAGAATGTGATCCTGGCCTTATCGCTCACCTACTGGCCGTTCTGGGCGCGGCTTGTCTATGCCGAGACGCGTGCCCTGAAGGCCCAGACCTTCGTCGAGGCGGCCCAGGCGCTCGGTGCCTCCGATTTCCGTGTGATGGTGATGCACATCCTGCCGAACACGGCCTCGGCGATCATCGTGCGAACATCGATCGGCATGGGCGCGACCATCCTGACGGCCGCCGCGCTCGGCTTTCTGGGCCTGGGGGCGCCGCCGCCTACCCCCGAATGGGGCAGGACCATCGCGGAATCGCGTGAGTTCCTACCGGACGCCTGGTGGTATGCCACCGCACCGGGCCTGGCCATCTTCATGGTCGTGATGGGCTTCAACCTTCTCGGCGACGGCCTGCGCGACATTCTCGACCCCAAGACGAGGCGAGGAACGAAATGACCGCAGACCTGCTATCTGTCGACGATCTCAGCCTCGGATTTCACGGCGACGACGGTTTCGCTCATGTCCTGGACGGCGTCAAGCTGTCGATGGCCGAGGGCGAGATCATGGGCCTGGTCGGCGAGAGCGGCTGCGGCAAGACGACTCTTGCCCAGTCAATCTTGGGCGTCCTTCCGCGCAACACGCTGGAGGTGCGTTCGGGCACGATCCGGTTCGGCGATGCCGACATGCTGTCCTCGGGCAAGGCGTACCGGAGGCGACAGGACAATGTCCGCGGCAGGGCGATCACCTTTGTCCCGCAGGACCCTTTCACTAGCCTCAATCCTGTGCTGTCGATCGGCGAGCAGATCGACGACCTGATGAAGTGGAAATCGCCGCTCATCGAGGAGGAGGTTCCTGGTGCCTGGCCATCGCTGTTGATGCCCTATTCGCGGTCGCGCAGGCGCCGGGACCGCGAGCTTGTCATGGAAATGTTGACGGCCGTCCAGCTTCCACAGCCGGCCCAGATCCTCAAGAAGTATCCGCACGAGGTCTCCGGCGGGCAGCGACAGCGCCTGATGATCGCCATGGCGCTGCTGCCGCAGCCGCAGCTCATCATAGCCGACGAGCCGACCACTGCGCTCGACGTCACTATCCAGGCACAGATTCTCGGCCTCATTCGACGGCTTGCCAACGAACGCGGCGTGGCCATCCTCCTTACGACGCACGATCTCGGTTCCGCCTATGAGATCTGTGACAGCATCACGGTCATGTATGCCGGCCAGGATGTCGAGACCGCGCCCGTCGACAGCTTCTTCAACGCGCCCGCGCATCCCTATACAGGTAAGCTGCTGGCCAGCCGCCCCGACAGGTCGGGAAGCATGACCGGCATACCTGGCGAACTGCCGAGCTTCTACGCGCCACCGCCGGGCTGCCGTTTTGCCCCGCGATGCGACCGCGCCACATCCGAATGCCAGACACGGCCGGCTCGTGAGCCGTTCGCGCCCGGGCATCTCGCGCGCTGCTATCACCCCTTGGTCGAACCTCGGCTCGAACCGTCGGAGGCCCGGCAATGACGGATCCCATCCTGTCCATCAGCGATCTCAATGTTCGCTTCCCGGTTCGCGGCGCATTCGGCCGCACGCGGGGCGAAATCAGGGCGCTCGACGACGTGTCCTTCGATGTGAAAAAGGGCGAAATCTTCAGCCTAGTCGGCGAAAGTGGCTGCGGCAAGTCCACGCTCGGCAAAACAGTCATGGGCATCCAGAACCCGACGTCCGGCGACATCGTTTTCGAAGGCAACAATGTCGCCGGTCAAAGCCCAAGCGCGGCCAGAGCGCAGCGCAGCCGCCTGCAATACGCCTACCAGGATCCGGGTGCCTCTCTCGATCCGCGTTGGCGGATCGGTCGCTCTCTCGAGGAACCGTGGGTCATCCATACGAAGCTCGGCCGAGACGAACGCCGCGCCAAGGTCAAGGAGATCCTGGCGGCCGTCGGCCTGCCGGCAGGACACCTCAATTTGTTTCCGCACGAGATCTCCGGCGGCCAGCAACGTCGCGTCGGCTTGGCCCGGATATTGATGCTTAATCCGAGGGTCGTCATCCTCGACGAGCCGACCGCGGGGCTCGACGTCTCGGTGCAGGCTACGGTGCTGGCGCTATTCCTCAGCCTGCGTGAGCAGTTCGACCTGACCTACATCTTCATCAGCCACGATCTCTCGGTCGTGCAGTCGATGTGCCACCGGGTCGCGGTCATGTATCTCGGCCGCATCGTCGAGATCGGCGAGACGGACGCATTGTTCCGCAATCCGCTCCACCCCTACACGCAGTCGCTGCTCGCGGCGATACCCCGCATCAACGGCCCGCGTGTGACGGAGAGCTTCTGGCTCGAGGGCGAGCCGCCCGATGCCAGTAAGCTTCCTAAGGGCTGCCGGTTCCAGGGCCGGTGTCCTTATGCGCAACCGATATGCCGCAAGGACGACCCCATGCTCAACGAGGACGGCGGACATCCGGCGGCATGTCATTTCGCCGGAAACCTGCCGGCTCGAAAGGAAATGGCGGAATGACCAAGACCGCGTTGATTACCGGTGGTGGAAGAGGCATCGGCAGAGGTTGTGCCCTCGAACTCGCAGCGCGCGGCGTCGACGTTGTACTCGTTGACCTGATCGCTGAAGATCTCGAGACCACCAAAGGTGAGATTGAGGCGCTTGGCCGGCGTGCCCTCGTGTTCGAGGCTGATGTCGCAGAGCACCGTCTCGCCGGGGAAATCGTCTCGCGGGTGATTAACGAATGGGGTCGGATCGACATCCTCTTTAACAATGCTGGTAAGTCGAATGCAAAATCGATCCTTGAGATCACGGAGAACGAATTTGATCGCACCATTGCGATCAACTTGAAAGGTGCGTTCAATTATATCCATGCTGCGGCACCTCACATGAAGCAGGCTGGTGGCGGACGCATAATTATCATGTCCTCCCTCAACGCCCATACGGGCGGGGTGACGAGCGCAGTCAGTCATTTCTCTTACACAGCCGCCAAAGCTGGCCTTCTCGGCATGACGCGAGCTCTGGCCAAGGAGTTGGCACCCGATATTTTGGTCAACGCCATCTGTCCGGGTGTTATCAAGACCGAACGCAGCAACGACATGATCCGGGCCAGAGAGGCTGAACTAGTGCGCGGAATTGCTGCAGGTCGCGTCGGCACCCCAGCCGATGTGGCGCAAGTAGTCGCATTTCTTGCGCTATCCGAGCCCTGCTTTCTTACAGGACAAGACATAAAGATTGACGGCTTCCAGTGGGTCACCTGACGTCGATGGAGCCGACCGGGATAGGCGCTGACACTCAGCGGCCCTGGCGATCGATCCTTATTGCGATTACCTGCATTCAAGCCATTCTTGCGCTGACGACTCGAGTGTTGCCACTTTTCGCCATACCACTGACAACGGCGGCAGGAGTCTCGGCAACGTCTGCCGGACAGATGGCCGCTGCGACCAGCTTTGGAAGCATGATCTTCTTCTTGTGGGGCCCCCGACTTGTTTCACGTCTGTCCTCCCTGAGACAACTGCAGGTCGGAGCATTGTTGAGCGGCTTAGCGGTGCTGCTTTGCCTCAATGGTGAATGGACAATCATACTAGTGGCAGCCTTTTTCATTGGATTGGGCTACGGGCCTTCGGCTCCTGCTGGTAGCGACATCCTTATGAGAGCAACGCCTGAACGTCGGCGTGGGCTGGCGTTCTCGATCAAGCAGGCGGGTGTGCCACTTGGAGGGCTTGTCGCTGGCCTTGCGCTGCCCATGATCGCAATAAATTTCGGACTCCCATTGGCGCTTTGGATCGCCGCGGGAACTGCGGCCGCCGGTGCGCTCGGCCTCGCCTTGTGGCGAGGAAATTTCGAAGAAGCGATGACCTATCAGAACGCAACTGGTCGCAGAAAGCTGGTGCCGTTGATCATGGCTCCTGCCGCAATGCTTGAGCTTGTTGCGACCGATGCCAAGGTGCGGAGGCTTGTGGCTGTGAGTTTTGGTCTCGGTTCTGCTCAAGGCATCCTTCTAGCGTATTTCCCGGTCCTGCTCGGTGAACAGAAGGGCTACTCGGTCGCTTCGGCCGGTGCTGCCTTCGCTGTGCTACAGATCGGCGGCATTGTCGGGCGCGTCTTCGCAGGTTGGTTGGCCGACTGGCTGCGTGGGGGGATCGCCATGCTCCTATGGCTATGCATCTCTTCGGGCTTCGCCATGCTTGCCCTCTCCGCGATCGGTCCGACCACGTCGGCAGTCGTCATCATCGCGATCTCTGCAATTGCGGGCGCTACCGTTATTTCCTGGAATGGCGTCTTCATGTCTGAGCTCGCACGGATATCGCCGGTCGGCAGAGTTGTCGAAATGACGTCGGCAGCCACATTCGTACTGTTCGCCGGATATGTCGCCAGCCCCTTGATTGCCCAGTGGATTTTTTCGGTTGCCGGCTATGGATTCGGTCTGGCTGTCGCAGCCGCTATGCCATTTGCCGCCGCGCTTTTGCTGATCGTCGCTTCACCATTCACTAATTCTGAGAGGAAGGCTTGATGAACAATTTTTCCACCACCCAGATGGTGCGTAAGGAAGTAATTCCGACTGCTGGTGGGGTCGTAGCAGCTCAGCACAAGCTCGCCGCGATCGCAGGCGCTGAAGTTCTGCGAGCTGGCGGTGATGCAGTAGATGCCGCAATCGCAACTTCTTTTGCCATCGGTGTCGTTGAGCCATGGATGAGCGGGCCCCTGGGTGGTGGTATGATGATGGTCTGGCGGGCGAACGAAGGCCAGGCACATACAGTGCAATTCGGTATGCGCGCTCCATCAGGTCTGAGACTGGAGGACTATCCTCTGGATCCCAGTGGGAAGGCGTCGGACCTTTTCCCTTGGACGAAAGTCAAAGATGACTGCAACATTTTCGGTGGCACGGCTGTTGCGGTGCCGGGGACCGTCGATGGTATGTCTGTAGCACATGCGCACTTCGGCAGAATGCCTTGGCGCGAGCTTCTTCAGCCTGGCATTGCTCTTGCTCGAAAAGGCATGTTGATCGATTGGTACGCGTCGCTCATCATTGCATCAGCAACACGCCAACTCTCACGCGACCCAGATGCGGCCGACCTCTTCCTCATCGACGGGAAGTGGCCAAACGTTTCTGGCTGGACCACCCTGTCGCAGGCGAGGCTCAATCAGGAAAGGATGGCTGATACGCTAGACCGACTTGCTCAAGCTGGCGGCCGTGACTTCTATGATGGCGATGTCGCAGCTGCTATGGTGAAAGACCTCAACGCCAAAGGCAGCCGCATCGAACGCGATGATTTCGCACGGTATCGTGCTGGCTTTATCCCAACGATCTCCTCCACTTACCGGGGTGGGACGGTGCATGCGCCAGGCGGTCTTTCGGCGGGTCCAGACCTTGCTTATACGCTTAGCCTAATGGAAAATGGTTTCTCGCCCGGCGGTGAGCCGGATGCGAAAAGCTATTCGGTGTTGGCAGATAGTCTGACGAAGGCTTATCGAAGACGTTTCGCAAATGCCGGAGATACAGCTCATCCCGCAAACGCACCGACGTCGACTACCCATTTCAGCGTTGTCGATCGGCACGGAAACATGGTGGCGGTCACGCAGACTTTGCTCTCGATCTTTGGCTCGCACATCGTGTCTCCATCGACGGGGTTCCTCGCTAACAACGGCATCATGTGGTTTGACCCGGAGCCTGGCAAAGTCAATTCTCTGATGCCGGGCAAGCAGTGTCTCATGAATGTCTGCCCCACTATCGGCGAGAAGAACGGACGACGTTTTGCGATCGGTGCGTCGGGGGGGCGGAAGATCATGCCTGCCGTCGCCAACTTGCTGTCGTTCCTCATGGACTACGATATGAGCCTCGAAGATGCCTTCCACCATCCACGGATTGACAACTCGGGTGCAGGATTAGTTGTTGCCGACGAAAATCTGCCCGTCGATGTGCTGGAAGAGTTGGCGCGCCAATGTCCGATGCAGACTGCAAAGCGGAGCGTCTTTCCGTACGCTTTTGCGGTACCGGCGGGCGTGATGCGAGAAGGCGTCTCGAATAGCGGCTGTACAGAGATCATGACACCTTGGGGCGATGCTGCCCATGAGATGTCTTAACGGGTAAGGATCGTCACCAGGATGCGGGTTTCCACAGTGTCCAGACTGTCACCGCTTTCTCTGGAAGACAGTCACCATACTACGTCTCCGGCACGAACACGCTGCCGGAGGTGGGATTCGGCCGCAAGGTCAAGGAGGCGATCGACCGGCGCGGACAGAGCCTCGCGGACATGAGCTACGCCACCCGGCTGCCCGACGGCTCTGTGCGCGCGCCGCGCGACATTCTCCAGCGCCTGGAGCGGACCGAGACCGTGCGCGTGGGTCGTGCGATGGCGGCCGAGCGGGGCCTCACCTTCATCGAAGCCAAACCGGGCGAGTATGTCAGCGGCCGGCTCGCCGGCGCTGCCAACCTCGCCTCCGGTCGCTTTGCTATGCTCGACAACGGTCTCGGGTTCCAGCTCGTGCCCTGGCAGCCTGTGCTGAACCGCATCGGGCGGCATATCGGGTGTCATGTGCGACGGGGGTGGGATCGAGTGGAGCTTCGGCAGAAAGCGCGGGCTTGGTCTGTAGATTCCAAATCGGCCTATACCCGAGGAGCCTGCGCGGGAGGGCGCCTGCGGTTGGAGGTAGAGAGCACAGGCCGGTCGTCGCGCTTGCATTGAGCGTCGTGCGGCGGGGGCAGAGCATGACAGGCTTCTTCAACAAGGAGCCCGACCATGCCCCATCCCGTTCTTGATGCCCCTGTCAGCCGCTGCGCCAGCGGCTGATCGACGACATGAACATGCGGCGTTTCTCAGAGGAGACGCAGCGCAACTATCTCCGCGATATCGGACGCCTGGCGACATTCCTTGGGCGCCCACCGGATACGGCGACTGCCGACGACCTGCGCCGGTTCCAGATCGAGCAGCAGGAAGACGGCGTTCCCGTTCCGACCATGAACAGCATCGTGTCGGTGCTGCGCTTCTTCTTCACGCATACGGTCGATCGTCCCGATCTGGCGCGCAGGCTGGTCCGGCTCGCGCACCCGCGCAAGCTGCCCGTGGTCTTGAGCCGCGACGAGGTCGTCCGCCTCCTCAACGCCACCACCTGCTTGAAGCACCAGGCGGCGCTGTCGGTCGCCTATGGCGCGGGGTTACGCGTCGCCGAGGTGTCGACGCTGAAGGTCGCCGACGTTGACAGCGAGCGCATGCTGCTCAGGGTCGAGCGCGGCAAGGGCGGGCGCTATCGCAACGCCATGCTGTCGCCGGACCTGCTGACGCTTCTGCGTGAGTGGTGGAAGGTCGGACGGTCAGCAAGGCGTGATGCACCGCGACGGCTGGCTGTTCCCTGGTCAGCATCCGATGAAGCCGATCAGCACGCGGCAGCTCCATCGGATCGTCGTCGAGGCGGCGCAGGCCGCCGACATCGCCAAACGGGTCGGGCCGCACACGCTGCGCCACAGCTTCGCGACCCACCTGCTGGAGGACGGCACCGATATCCGGATCATCCAGGTCCTGCTCGGGCACGCCAAGCTGAACAGCACCGCCTTCTACGCCAAGGTCGCGACCCGGACGGTGCGCACGGTAACGAGCCAGTTCGACAAGCTCGGCCTGTTCAAGCCGGGAGAGAACTCGCCCGACGGCTGAGCCGTGCGCGCCTCGATCGAGGTCGCCGACATTGCCTTCCACACAAGGCGCTCGTCTACGACCTGCTGTTCAAGGCGGCGTCGCAGACGATGCTGACGATCGCCGCCGATCCCAGGCACCTCGGAGCCAGGTTTGGTATCACCGCCGTGCTTCACACCTGGGGCTCGGCGATGACGCACCATCCGCACGTGCACATGATCGTGCCGGGCGGCGGCATCACCCCCGACGGAAGCCGCTGGATATCTTCGCGGCCGGCTTTCCTGCTTCCGGTGCGCGTGCTCGGCAAGCTGTTCCGCCGCCTGTTCCTCACCCGGCTGCTCGCGCTGCACGATGCGGGGCGGCTCGCCTTCTTCGGATCAATGGCGCATCTGGCCGAACGCCGGGCATTCCTGCGCCACCTGCCGCCCGTCAGGAAGAAGCGCTGGGTGGTCTACGCCAAGGCACCGTTTGCCGGGCCGGAAGCGGTGCTGGCTTATCTGTCGCGCTACACACATCGGGTCGCGATCTCGAGCAGCCGCCTGATCGCCTTCGACGCGAGCGGCGTCACCTTCCGCTACAAGGACTACCGCCGCGACGGCGCCGACCGGCGGCAAGTGATGACGCTCGCCACCGACGAGTTCATCCGCCGCTTCCTGCTGCATGTCCTGCCGCACGGCTTCCATCGCATCCGGCACTACGGCCTGCTCGCCGGCTCCGCCCCGCAAGGCCAGCCTCGCGCTGGCGCGCGAACTGCTGAGCGTCGCCGCGCCGACAGGGGGGTGTCCGGAGCAGCACCGGGCCGACACCATCGCGCGGAGGCGCAACGAAGCGGCCTGTCCGCATTCATACCGGTGCTTGCCGCTGGCGGCTACGCCATCCCCGACATCAGCCGCAGATCGAAATCTCCATAGCCGTCGACGGTGGCCCGCGGGTTCCTTCCTCGGGGACTTTCGTACGCCTGCCGGCGCCCGAAACTCTTCACGGATGCAGACTGGCCGCTTTCGGCATCTTAGATTGGCAAGCGGCCATTCGGCTGAGCGGGGCACGGTCGTCAGCCCCCCGGCAAGTCGAACCGCGGTGGAGACGGTTGATCTACCTTGACAGCCCGCCACTTGCGTGGCGTGCAGCAGCGACCGATTGGAAGAGGTGGCCGACTGAGCCATCGCAAGGTTACCGGTCCATTGCGAGAGGTTGAGCGGTCATCCGGCTGGACAACATGTTGCTGGGCCTTCGCCAGCTCAACCATAGGCTGAACCACCCATCCGAAGATACGGGCAAGACAGGTCAGCATTGCCGCCGCCATTCTCTGGCTTCGCTGGTGGCGGATCTCCGAAATTCGCGATTTTGATTTACGACGTGATCGCGGTCTGAAACTCCATGCCGCCCTCTACCCTTCGCGAACACACTTGCTGAAGTCGCGATGCAGTCTGTTGCGAGAAAACCGGTCGTCGCGCGTGGCACTCGCCAAGCCCAGTCGCGTTTGCAGAGATTGTGTCATCACAAGAACTCGTCCGTCATGCTCCATCTGCTTTTGGAGGCGTTTCCCCAGGCTATGGCAGAATCAAGCGAATGTCTTGAAAAAAAAGTTTCATATGGTTCCTCATTTTTCCTACAACTGGAAAGCAGATCGGGAATCAGAAAAAGAGCAAGCTTTGCATATCCATATTGCCAATCCATGGTGCTTTGCACATGTAGAGAAAAGTAGCAGTCCCCCTTATAAATTTTCATGTCGATTGCCTCGTCCTGCCCATGAGTGAAATTTTTATTGCAGAGACGGTGGATTGTCGCCTTAATTGCGCAAAATCGGAGCTAATGATGCTGACGAAATCCAACAGCCTGGATCTCAACTCCTCTCCAGAGGCTTTGCTCGACGGCTTCCGACCGAGCTTCGAGTTCGAGCCGGTCAATCCGCTGCCGGAGGACGAGTTCACCGAAAGGCTGCGCCGCATCCGCCGTGAAGCGACCGTCGCCGGGCACGACCTCATACTTGTTCACGCCGATTCCATTGGTTCCTATCGCGTCTCCAACTCTTACCTGCGCTATATATGCGACTGGATGCGGGAAGGCGTGCTGGTCATTCCGACCGACGACGACAAGTCGCTCGCCCTTTTCTCCTTCTTCAGCAGTTCGGTCTTGTTGCCGCCGGCGGGCGAGCCGGTGCTGGTGGACGAAATATGGCAGGTCGGCACCTGGGGCCGCGAGACATACAATCGGCCGGGGCGCGGCGTGGACCGCGTGGTGGAGGCAGTCGCGGCGCATCTCGAGCGCAACGGCATGGCAAGCAGCCAGATCGGGCTCTTCGGCGATGCGACATCCGCGCCTTACTGGGATGGGTTGAAGACCCGCCTTGGCCGCAGCCGCTTTGTGGCGGATGCCGGCATCATCGAGCGCATGCAGCGCCGGCGGACCAAGCGCGAGCAGGCGATCGTGCGCGCGGCGGCGCAGCTGGCCGACATCGGCATCCAGGCCGCCTATCACGTGACCCGTCCTGGCGTCACCGATCACGAGATCTATGCGGCCTTCACCTACGCCCAGATGTCGCGCGGCGGCGAGTGGGGCGACGGCTACCAGATCGGCATCAACCGCTACGGCACGCATTGCGGCAAGCCTTACGGCCATGTCGTGCGGGCGGGCGACCTGATCAACCTCTACATTTCGAGTGTCAGCTACCACGGCTACTCGGCGCAGATTGCGCGGATGATCGCGGTCGGGGACATCACCGATACCCAGGAAGAAGTCCTTCAGATGTGTGTGGAGGGTGTAGAGGCTGCCGCGGCGCTCGTCCGCCCGGGCGAGTTCGTCTCGAATGTCGCAAACGCTTCCTTTGAGCCCTACATCCGCCGCGGCTACCTGTCGTCCGCCGATAGCCGCACGATGCCCTACAATTGGGAGGCGAATGAGGACGGCTCTCCACGCCTCCTCCAGCGACGCCATGTCCCCGACGAGGACTGGGAGCGGCAGGGCCGGAAGCTGATGCACGTCTATCCCGCCGCCAAAGGGCCGCATAACCCGAATGTCGGGCATTCAGTATCGATGGCGAAGTTCATTCCCTACAACATCGCCTCCAACAACCACGACCGACTTGAGGAGGGCATGACCTTTGTTCTGCACTCGCAGTGGCTGGAGCCGATGGTGGCCGGCTGCAATGTCGGCAACTGCTATCTCGTGACCGACAACGGCTGCGAGAACTTGAGCTGCAACACTCCCTTGGAGCCGTATCGGGTCAAGGCTTGAAAACAAGAAGAAAGTATTGGTCAAACAACAGAGGTGAACAGATATGAAACGGATTTCGATTTTGCCCGGCTTCGTCGCCGTAGCGCTCGCCTGCGCCGCCACGATTTCGGCCCATGCGCAAGACAAGGTGACACTGGTCATCTCCAATTCGCAATGGTTGGACGCTCTGCGCGGCGAGGCCTTGTGGAACGCGGTGAAGGCTTATGAAAAGCAGGCTCCCAATGTGGAGTTGAAGGCGCTTGGTATTCCTTCGAAGGATTATGGCGACCGCCTGATGACCGAGATCGGAGCGGGCGCGGGCCCGGACGTCGCCATCATACAGGAAGGCGTGTTCTATGCGCTGGCCGATGCCGGCCGGCTGGTGGATGTCAGCACCGCGACCGAAGGCGTGACGATGAACGTGACCAAGGACAATGGCATCGTCGGTGGCCAAACGCTTGGCGTGCCGTGGCAGCGTGCCGCCTATGCGCTCATCTACAACGGCAAGATCACCGAAGCTGCCGGTGCCAAGGTTCCCGCATCTGTCGACGAGCTGATCGCCAGCGCCAAGGCTGTGCAGGAAAAGTCTCCGGGCGCCATCGGCTTCACCTCGCGCCACCAGATCAGCGACTTCTCCGGCTTCTACATGGATTTCCAGAGCTGGGCCTACGGCTACGGCGTCAACTGGGTCGATTCCGCTGGCGAGCTTACCATCAACACGCCTGAGGCGGTCGCCGCCGTCACCGCATTCAAGAAAGTGTACGATGCCGAGATCATCCCGACCGGCGACGACATGCCCACCCAGCGTACACGTTTCAAGGAAGGGCAGGTTGGCTACAGCATCGATAATTCCGGCGGTACGCTGAACATCGCGTCCGGCGGCGCCCTCAAGGGATCCGACATCTACGCCGCACCCCTTCCGTTCCCAAATCCTGGCGCGCATCAACAGATCTACGCCGCGGTCAACGCCAACAGCGAACATCCGGACGAGGCGATCGCCTTCTTGAAGTGGCTGGTCAGTCCAGAGGGGCAGGCGCAGTTGCGCAAGGCATCCGGGCCGGACATGCTGGCGACCGACGTGCCGCTCGACCCTGACTTCGTGAAGGCAAATCCGTGGGGCAAGATCTTCGCGGATGTCGCGACCGAGAGCCGGTCGGTGCTCATCCCGGGCTATGAGATGGAAACAACCCAAATCATGAGGCCGGTCATGGAAGCTGTCGAGGAAGTGCTCATCAGCGGAATCGATCCCGCCGCCGCACTTGCCAAGGCGCAGGAACGCGTGGACGGGATGTTCTGAGGAGCGTTCGCTCTCGCCAGGGGACTACCGATGTTCGATCAAGCGCTGCTGCAACGGTTTCCAACCGTTGCAGCGACAGGCAAGAAGGCCAGATCCAGCAAGCTCGCGCGTCTGCTGCCATATGCCTTCGTCATACCGCCCGCCGCCTACCTGCTGGTGTTCATGTTCTGGCCGCTCGCCCGGCAGGTTTATCTCAGCCTGACACGGACGCGGCTGGCGAACCCCAATCGCAGCACATTCATCGGCACCGGCAACTATGAGCGGCTCTTCGGCAATCCAGAATTTTACACCGTTCTGAAGATCACCCTGACCTATTCCATCATGGCGGTGGTGCTCGGCGTTGCGGTGGGGCTCGTCGCGGCGCTCGCCCTCAACCGGCCGTTCCGCGGCCGTACCTTGGTGCGTAGCATACTCCTGTTCGGCTGGGCAGTGCCGAGCGTGGCGGCCGCGCTCGTCTGGCTCTGGATCTTCAACGAACGCTCCGGCGTCCTCAATACGATTGTGACGAGCCTCGGCCTGGAGCGCGTCTCCTGGCTCACCAGCACCGAGATGGCGCTGCCCTCCATCTTGTTGGTAACGGTTTGGCAGGTAGCTCCCTTCGTCATGCTGGTGATGCTGGCCGCGCTGCAGTCCGTTCCCGAAGAGGTCAAGGAAGCCGCCGTTGTCGATGGTGCGGACAAGCTCAGTGTTTTTCGCGCCGTCACCCTGCCGCACATCCTGCCAACACTACAGCTTGTTTCGCTGCTCGTGATGGTCTGGTCGATCCGCCGGTTCGATATCATCTACTTGCTCACCGGCGGCGGCCCTGTCGGCAGCACGAGCACGCTCATCGTCAAACTGCGGCAGGTGGCGTTCGAGAACCACGATCTCGGCATGTCCAGCGCCTACGGCGTCGTTGGCCTGATGCTTGCTCTCATGGTCGCCGCGATCCACGCCCTGTTCAACGTCCGTCGTCAGAGGCAAAACTCAAGATGACACCGTTCCCGAAAGTTGTGACGCATCTCCTGCGTCTTCTGCTGATACTGGCGCTGGTGGTGTTTGGCGGCTTTCCGATCTACTGGATGGCCACAACAGCGTTGTCGCTCAACTCGGAACTCTACAATACCGGACAGGTACCGTGGCCGCAGATTGGCAACCTGCCGGGGATGATCGCTGGCCTCGGCAAACTGCCGCTGCTGCGCTGGCTGGTGAACACCGGCATTGTCGCGGTCGGCACCACGACCCTCAGCCTGATGCTTGGTGCGCTGGCCGGCTATGCACTGAGCCGCTTCCGCTTTCATGGCAAGGGCATATTGGGCTTCCTGATGTTCATGACACAGGTCGTGCCCGAGGCGCTCATCCTGGTGCCGCTCTATGCGATGTTCATTACGTTCGGACTGCTCAACAGCCTGTTCGGACTGGTGCTTGCAAATGTTGGCTTCTCGCTGCCCGTGGCCGCCTTCATCATCAAGGGCGCGATTGACGCGGTGCCCTACGAGATAGAAGAATCCGCCGTCATCGACAATTGCCCGCGCATCAGCGTACTGACCATGATCGTGCTTCCGATCATCGCTCCGTCGCTGGCCGCGGCTGCCGTCATCTCCTTCTTCGCCGGCTGGAACGAGTACCTTTTCGCGGCGACATTCCTGATGGACCGGGAATTGTGGCCCGCGAGCGTCGGTCTCGCCTCCTTCATCGGTCAGTACGAGACCCCGCTTTCCGCTGTCATGGGCGCGGCGCTGATCTTCAGCCTGCCGGCGGTGGCCTTCTTCCTGCTGATCCAACGCAAGATCGTCGCCGGCATCACGGCCGGCGCAGTCAAGGGATAAACCCATGCCCGATATCGAACTCAAGAGCGTGAGCAAGCGTTTCGGCGACACCACGGTCATCCCGCGCTTCGACGCCTCCATCGCCGACGGCGAGTTCCTCGTCCTGCTCGGTCCGTCCGGCTGCGGCAAGTCGACCTTGCTGCGCATGATCGCCGGCCTGACGGAGATCAGCAGCGGCGCGGTGACTTTCGACGGACAGGAAGTCAACGACTGGTCGCCCAGCCGGCGCGGCGTCGCCTTCGTGTTCCAGTCCTATGCGCTTTACCCGCACATGACGGTGCGCGAGAATATCGCCTTCCCTCTGCTGATGGATGCATTCCGCAAATGGCATCATATACCGATCGTGAGCAGCATCGTCCGCTGGAAGCTGATGCGTCGCCCCGACATCGCCTCGCGCGTGAATGAGATCGCCGAGCAGCTGGAGCTCACGCCCCTGATGGATCGGCGCCCCGCCAGCCTTTCGGGCGGCCAGCGGCAGCGCGTGGCGCTTGGGCGCTCGCTGGTCCGCAATCCCTCGCTCTACCTGTTGGACGAGCCGCTCTCCAATCTCGATGCCAAGCTGCGGACGCAGATGCGCTCGGAAATCTCCACGTTGCATCAGCGCGTCCGCAAGACCTTCATCTATGTGACGCATGATCAGGTCGAGGCCATGACGATGGCCACCAAGATCATCGTCATGAACAGGGGCGAGATCCAGCAGATCGGAACACCCGACGAGATCTATGAGCGGCCCGAAAACACCTTCGTGGCCCGCTTCGTCGGCGCGCCGCCGATGAACCTGCTTAACGTCCGGCACTCCGGCTCGCAGCTGACGCTCGAAGAGGGTGCCAGCTGGCAGCATCCCGGTCCGGTTCCGGCTAAGGAGAGGTTGATCCTCGGCCTGCGCCCGGAACGGCTGAAGCTGCAGCCGGAGGGGCAGCCGGGCATCCCGGCGGAAGTTGTCGTCGTCGAAAGGCTTGGCGCCGAGGTTGTGCTTGGCTGTGGCATCGTATCGCAGCACGGGCGGACCGCTGGCGACCTCGTGCGCCAGGACCTTGTTTTCGTCCGCATGGCCGGCAATCCGCGCGTCGCGTCGGGCGCCAGGGTCTCGCTCGGATATGATGCGGATGCGGCGATCTGGTATTCGGCCGAGACCGAGCAAGCCTTGCCGGAGCCCCGGCCCGCCGCGCTCGCCGCCGGAGCTTGAGAGATGATCAGCTTTCACATCTCCGCGACGGGCCACAGCCTGAACTACCTGCCGGAATATGTGGCCGTGTGGCAGGGCTATTTTGAAGAGGAGGGTCTCAAGGTAACGGCCGATGTGCCCAGGCCTTGGGACCTGGTGCTCACCGCGCTGCGGGAAGGGACAGCGCAGGCCGCCCTGGGTGGTATCTGGGTGCCGTCCATGTATCTCGGCCGAAGCACGCGCTTCACCCCCTTTGCGCAAGTCGCCGCGCGCGCCCCGCTGGCAATCGTCGGGCGCGAGGACCCAGTGGCTTTCCGCTGGGACACATTGCCCGGCAAGGTAGTTCTGATGAAGGGCAGCAACGGCGCCAGCGTCGGCCTGTTCTTCAAGCTCTGCCTGCGCGAGCAGGGTGTGGATCCCCAGGCTGCCCGTTACATCCAAGACCTCGACGGCGCCATGCTATCGGAACTCTTTTCGGGCGGCATGGGTGACTATCTCGTCATCGACTATCCGAACGCCCTGCGCATGGAAGCCGATGGCAGGGGGCAGGTCGTCCAGGCACTTCCCGTCACCGGTGGCAATGTGCCGTGGAGCGTCTACTATGCCGAAGGCGAAAGCGATCCGGACCGTCGGAAGGTTCAGTCACGCTTCGCGGCCGCGCTGAATCGCGCGATGCAATGGGTCCGGGGAAGGGACCCCGAAGACTATGCGGATTTCCTTGCCGCCACCTTTCCCGGCCTTCCGATTGAAATATCGATCGCCGCCGTGCGCACCTATGTCGCCCACGGCATGTGGACGACGCCCCGTATCGATCCGGAAGCCTATACGCGCTGGCAGCGAGGCATCGCCGACGGGCACCTCGTGACCGCTCCCATTCCCTATGACCGGCTGATCGATCCCGTTCCGACCAGCGGCTGGCAATAGGCCCGGCTATGAAAATCTCCATCGTCAATCCCAACACCTCCGTCGCGATGACCGGCGAGATAGGCGCGGCGGCCACGCGGTCCGCATCGCCCGACACGGAATTGCTGGTGCGCCGGTCACTGCATGGTCCAGAGGCGATCGAAGGGCCGTTCGACGGAGCCCTCTGCGTGCCCGGCCTCTTGAAAGCGATCCGGCAAGCCGAAGAGGATGGTGCGATGGCACATGTCATCGCCTGCTTCGATGATACCGGCCTTGATGCCGCGCGCGCCTTGTCGCGCCGTCCGGTGGTTGGCGTCGGCGAAGCGGCGCTGCACATGGCGAGCCTCGTTGCGCAGGAATTCTGTGTCGTAACGACGCTTTCCCGCTCCGTCCCGACGCTCAGGATGAACATCCTGCGTTGTGGCTTCGAGCGTCGCTGCCCTCAGGTATTGGCGAGCGATATCCCGGTGCTGGAGCTGCACCGTCCTGAAAGCGGTGCTTGGGAGAAACTTTCGACGCTTATTGTGCGGGCGTTGGAAAACGGCGCAGAAGCCGCGGTTCTGGGCTGTGCCGGCATGGCGGATTTCTCCGCAGAACTGCAGGCTCGGCTCGGCGTTCCGGTAATCGACGGCGTGGATGCCGCCGTCCGAATGGCGGAAATGCTGGCCAGATCCGGCCTTTCGCCGTCAAAGCGCGGCGGCTGGGCCTATCCCTCACGGGCAAATCTCTTGGGCTAACTCTTGTCGCGCTTCGGCGTGGCGACGTCGTCCATCAGTTCGACCATGCGGTCAATGCGGCGGAAGCGTTCCATGCTCGTTTCCCCAAGCCGTGCGGCGGCATTCCATGAAAGATAGTCGATGATGGTCGCCGCCGCGGTGAAGGAATTGAAGGGAGCCAGCGAGTGGCAGCGGCATCGCACCACATGGTCCGCCGCCCTCGCGCTCTCGGAAGCGCTGATGTCGGTGATGAGCGTGGCGATAGCCCCCGCGGCCCGGATCTCCGTCAGCAACAGAGGCAATTTGCGCGGCCTGCGCCGGAACGCGAAACAGATGACGTGATCGCCTTTGCCGATGGCCGACAATTCGTGCGCCATGGAGGTGCCGGTCGCCGGCAATACCCGGACATCATCCTTAATCAGGCCGAAAAAATGCGCGGCATAGTGCGCAAGGCCGAAGCCGTTGCGCAGGCCGACCAGGAAGATGCGGTCGGCCGCAACGCAGGCATCGACGATCGCCGCCAGCGTCTGCGGCGGGATGCCATCGGCGGTCGCCCGGATGTTGTCGATATTGGTCTGGACGACGGAAGCGAGTGTCGGCGTTGTTACCGGATCCTGCGGTTTGTCGATCGCGCCGCCCTGCGGCGAGCCCCAATGGCTGGCCTCGCGGATCTGGCGTTTGGCCTCTGGATAAGAAGGATAGCCCAGCGTCCTGATCAGGCGTGCCGCCGTCGCCGTGGAGACACCGGCCTCGCGTGCCAATTCGCTTGCCGTATAAAGTGCCAAATCCATCTGGTGCTGCAACATCACGTCGGCTAGCCGTCGCTCTGACGGTGCCAATTGCGCGTAAACTGCATAGATGCGCGATTCTAGTGATCGCGCGGATGAGGGAGAGGCATTCATATCCAGCGTTTCCCTGTGGCCCGTATAGCCTTATAATTGTGCGAGCGAATCTAACCCTCACGTAAGGGATCACATCGAACGGGCGCCCGTCACCACCACGAGCGCTTATGTGATGATTTTTTATCACCGATTGTTCAATCGCATCGCGTCGCGTCTGTCGATCCAGCGTGTAGGTGTTGCGCCTGAACTCGGCCCCTTCAAGCAAGGCCTTCACGTAGCCGGACACGGTGTCCGCGACCATGATCAGCGTGGAGTCGAGCATGTGGACATACTTGCTGGTCACAGACCCCTTCGCATGTCCAATCAGCGCGGCGATCGTGATTTCGGTGAACCCCAGATCGTTGGCTATGCTCGCGAAGCTGTACCGCAGTACGTGAGGCGTCACGTCCCAGAGCTGCGTGTCCTGAACAGTTTTTTCCAACTCTGCGGGAAGTTGCCGACTGCGTTGTCGATGCCCTGGCCGGGAAAGACGTACGTTCCGGTTCTGTGCGGTCGTTCCTTCTCCAGATATTCACGACCGGAAGGCCTAGGATGGGGGCTCATTCATATCCAGGTGCTGATTGCCGCGACGAGAGCGAGGGCGGATAGGTAGTTGGCTGCGAGGCGGTCGTATCTGGTTGCAATGCGCCGCCAGTTCTTGAGCTTGCAAAAGAGGCGCTCGATGACGTTTCGCCGTCTGTAAGCCTTGCGGTCTAGGGGATAGGGCGTTCTTCGCGCTGCCGAGGATGGGATGACGGCCTTGATCTTCGCTCCTGAAAGCCACTGTCGCAAACTGTCGGCGTCATAGGCCTTGTCGGCGATCAGCCGTTTGGTCGGGCGCGCTATTTCCAGCAGCGGGATCGCCATCCTGATGTCGGCGATGTTGCCAGGTGTCAGGGCAAAGGCGACCGGTCGGCCGCGATCATCGGCCAGACAATGGATTTTGCTTGTTCTTCCGCCACGCGACGTGCCAATCGCTTGCGCCCACGCCCCCTTTTGAGCCTTGGGCGGAGCGGTGCGCCTTGACGTGGGTACTGTCGATGGAAAGCTCTTCCGGCACAGGGCCAACTGCCGCCATCTTCTCGAAGATGCGATGCCAGATGCGGCGCTGGGACCAGCGGTGGTAGCGGTTATAGATGGTCTTTGCGGGGCCGTACTCAGGGGGAACGTCCGCCAGCGGCACCCAACCTTCAGCACATGGAGAATGCCGGATATGACCCTGCGGTCATCGACACGAGGCTTGCCGGGCTGTCCGTGTGGCAGATGAGGCTCAAGCGCAGCCCATGCCTCATCCGACAGCCAAAACAAGGACTGCTTTGCCATTCTTCGCCTCCGATCCTCAAATCGCAGACGAAGAACCTAATAATTTCAAGCAAATCTATAGGTCCCCTTCCTAGCCTTTTAGGTCTGGCCGGCTTCATGGGTATGCGCGTCTTAAGCTGATGACCATATCTCGACACGAAGCATCGAAAGCTGAAACCGCTCAGCTTACTACGACTTCTGGCGAGATGGTTCTATCAACCAATCCTCTCCGCAACTGCGCGAATGTCTCGTTGAGGCTAGCCATGTTGTTTCGATAGCGCGTGACACGCAATAGCCGTATAGTCCCCGAAATGTCATTGAACTCGCCGCATTTTGGCAGTTGAAGCGGGTCTCTTGAGACACCGAAGCATAGTAAAAATCGAGCCTGTTCTCACACTCGCCAGACTTTGCTATTGATGGTTATCATAGCCATCGGTGTCGGGCTTCTTGGTCCTCGAACCGGCAGCGATGCTTATTCGGCCTTCTTGATCACATCGGACAGCAAACGTCGCCTGCCCTCCGCAATGAGCTATCTTTGTGAAATCATCGCTATAGGCTGCCATCGCGCTCCCTCAACCGGCGGCAATTATCCCGGTGAGTCGCAATGTGCCGGTTCCGTGCACCGAAAAAGTGTTCCGGTTGCGATTTTGGCTTTAGGCTAAAATGATTGTTTTTGGCAAAAGGGAATTGGCTGGGGAACCTGGATTCGAACCAGGACTAACGGAGTCAGAGTCCGCTGGTCTACCGTTAACCTATTCCCCAGCATGGTCACGGGCCGGCAGGCGGTGCGCGTCACCGCTATTTAACCATGCCTCCTTAATAGTCAACCCCGGCGCCGGTTTCAAACCCCAGATGCTTTTTGCCGCTTCGGAACAGGCCGCGCGTAAATACCGGTATCGCGCGGCGCGCGCGCGGCCGTTCGCGCCGAATGCTATCCTTACGGAAGATTTCATGCCGTCTGCTCTTGGTGGTTTTGCCCTTGGCTGCTAATCTGTTCTCAACATGACGGATCAAGCGCCTGATGCGCGCCTTCGGGTGCTGCGCGGCGCGGAAGGATAGACGGTGGACGACCACGGAGAAGGTGACGCGCCACCGGTCGCGGAGTTCCTTCGCGATCACGCGTCGGCCGAAGGCGGCGTGGGCACCGGGCGGGAGCCGGGTTTCGCTCCCGCAGCGGATATGGCCGATGCTGCTCCGCCGAAGCGCAGGCGCAGAAGAAGACGCCGGCGCGGCGTGTTCGTGCGTGATTCCGAGCCGCGCCCCGTGCGGAAGGATCTGCCGCCAGGGCCGGTTTCCCTCACCCCGCCGCCTTTGTCGACCGAACTCCTTTTGCGCCGCGGCAGAGCCTATGCGGCAAGGATCGCCCGCGCCCACGAATCGGAGTCGTTCTACGCCGCGCTTGATCTCGGCACCAACAATTGCCGGCTACTGGTGGCCGCGCCCGGCCGGCCCGGCCGTTTCCGCGTCGTCGACGCGTTCTCCCGCATCGTGCGGCTGGGCGAGGGGCTGGCGACCAGCGGACGCCTGAGCGAGGCTGCCATGGAGCGCGCCGTCGAAGCGCTTGCCGTCTGCGCGCAGAAGCTCGATGGCCGGAGGCTCGCGGGCGCACGCATGATTGCCACCGAGGCCTGCCGCGCCGCCGAAAATGGCGCCCACTTCCTCGAACGGGTGCGACGGGAAACGGGACTGGAGCTTGAGATCATCGACCGGCAGACGGAGGCGCGTCTCGCCGTCTCCGGCTGCGGCTCGCTCGTCTCGCGCGAGACCGATGGCGTCGTGCTCTTCGATATCGGCGGCGGCTCTTCCGAGATCGCGCTCATCGATCTTTCCCGCCATCGCACGCCCAAGCTCGCCGATCACATCGTTTCCTGGACCTCGCTTCCTACGGGCGTCGTCTCGCTTGCCGAGCGTTTCGGCGGCCGCCATGTCACACCGGAAAGCTTCGAGGCGATGGTGGTCCACGTTGGAGAGATGCTCGCCCGCTTCGACGGTGGCGGGCTGCTTGCCCATGTGGCCGGCACCGGCCGGTTCCATCTCCTCGGCACGTCAGGTACGGTGACCACGCTTGCGGGCGTGCATCTCGGGCTCAAGCGTTACGACCGCCGGCGCGTCGACGGCCTGTGGATGGATCGCGAGAGCGTGGATCGCATCATGGATATGATCCTCGGCTGGAGCTTCGACGAGCGCAAGGCCAATCCCTGCATCGGCTCGGAGCGGGCCGACCTCGTTCTCGCAGGCTGCGCCATCCTGGAAGCCATCCGCCGCCACTGGCCGGCAGAGCGCCTGCGCGTCGCCGACCGCGGCCTGCGCGAAGGCATGCTCAACGAGATGATGGCGCGCGACGGGGTCTGGCGGCGCAGGAGAAGCGGAGCCTGCCCGGCGTGACAAGGGAGAAGAAGACCGGCGGCAGCCCGCGCATGCTGAAGACGCGGGTGAAGAAGAAGAGCGGGCTCAAGAACTCCTCCCGCCGCTGGCTCGAGCGCCATCTCAACGATCCCTATGTCCGCCGTGCCACCGCCGAAGGCATGCGTTCGCGTGCCGCCTACAAGCTGATCGAGATCGACGACCGCCGCCGCATCCTCGCTCCGGGCATGAAGGTGATCGATCTTGGGGCGGCACCCGGCGGCTGGTGCCAGGTGGCCGCGGAGCGCGTGAAGTCCGACCCCGGGCATCCGAGCGTGGTCGGCATCGACTATCTGGAAATGGACCCGGTGCCCGGTGCCGCCGTCCTTCAGATGGATTTCCTGGACAATGCCGCGCCCGGCCGCCTGCTGGAAGTGCTGGGCGGGCCACCCGATGTGGTGCTGTCCGACATGGCCGCGCCGACCACCGGCCATCGCCGCACGGACCATCTGCGCACCATGCAGCTCTGCGAGACGGCGGCCGATTTCGCAATCTCGGTGTTGAAACCGGGTGGGCATTTCCTGGCAAAGACCTTCCAAGGCGGCACGGAGGCCGAGCTGCTGACGCGGCTCAAGCGGAACTTCCGCTCCATCCATCACGTCAAGCCGCCCGCCTCGCGCGACGAATCCGTGGAGCTCTATCTCCTCGCAAAGGGCTTCAAGGGCCGCGATGAGTGGGATGGTGGTTCCGGCGCTTGAGCGCCGTCTTCCTGCTCACCCGTAATGGCGTTCAGGTGCTGCGTTCCGCCGCCATCGCCTGCTCCTGTTCCTCCGCGCGCTTCTGTCGGTGGCCGGACACCGCGCTGCCGGTGTCGGCGGGCAGCCTCAGGAAAGGCACGATGGCGAGCGCGGAGACGAAGGCCACAATCAGGAAGGCGCTGACGAAGGCGCCGGGGCCGAGGACGGTCCCCGTGATATAGCCCGCCGCCTCCAGAATGCCGCCGCCGACCGCCACCCCCATCGCGATGCTGATCTGCTGACCGGCGGCGGAGATGGCTGTCGCCTGCGCCGCTTCGCGGTTGCCGATCTCCGCGAAGACGAGCGCGTTGTTCGAGGTGAAGAAGAGCGAGCGGAAGAACCCCGCCGCCACCAGCACGACAAAGATGGTTCCGTGCGGCGTGGCCGGCGTGAAGAACGCGTTGGCCGCGATCAGCATGCTGCCCAGGACGGCCGCACAGATAAGCGTGTAGCGGAAGCCCACAGCGCGCAGGGCGGTGCTGGCGGCGAACTTCATGGCGATCGCTCCGAGCGCCGAGGCGAAAGTGAGCAGGCCCGATTGGAAAGGCGTCATCCCGAAGCGGAGTTGAAGCATCAGCGGCAGCAGAAACGGCACCGCGCCCACGCCGATACGGAACAGCGAGCCGCCGATGATCGCGGCGCGAAAGGCCTGGTTGGAGAAAAGCCGCAGATCGAGCACCGGGGCCGCGGCGGCGCGTGCATGGCGCACATAGAGCCATCCAATCAGCACGCCGAAAACAGCGGTGGCAACGCCGACCGAGGGCGGCAGCGCGGGAAGGCTGATGACCGAGAGGCCGAAGACGAGGCCGGAGGCCGCCAGTCCCGAAAGCACGAAGCCCTTGAGGTCGAGCTTCGTGCCCGGCTCCGGTTCGATCTCGGGCAGAACGCGGCCGGATAGCAGGATACCGGCAAGCCCGATGGGCAGGTTGATCAGGAAGATCCAGTGCCAGGAGAAATAGGTGGTGATGAAGCCGCCGAGGGGCGGTCCGGCGACCGGGCCGACGAGAGCCGGCACGGTCAGCCACGCCATGGCGGAAATGAGCTGGTTCTTCGGGGTTGCCCGTACAAGCACCAGGCGGGCGACCGGCGTCATCATTGCGCCGCCCATCCCCTGCAGGAAGCGGGCCAGCACGAACGCCAGGAGCGAGTCCGAGGCGGCGCAGGCCACCGAACCGAGCACGAACACGCCGATGGCGATGCGGAAAAGGCGTTTGGCGCCGAACCGGTCCGCCATCCAACCGCTCACGGGAATGAAGACGGCAAGCGCCACCAGGTAAGTGGTGAGCGCCAGTTTCAGGGTCACGGGACTGGTGCCGATGTCCTCCGCGATCGCCGGCAGCGAGGTGGCGATCACGGTGGAATCCATGTGCTCCATGAAAAGAGCGACGGCGAGGACGAGCGGCAGGGTACGGTTCAAGGCGGACTCTGTAGCGGTAGAGCGGCACGGGCGCCGCATGCCGGATTGGTATGGTGGACTTATCACTTTCGGCGCCCGTTGTGCAGAGGGCTGGCAGTGAAGCTCGCCCTCCCGCGATGAAGATGGAACCTAGGGAAGCGGTCCTTGTTCGGCAATGACGGAGGAGGAGCGGGATTGAGCAGCCAGTCAGAAAAGGGATCGATCGGATTCCCCGCCGAATATCACTGGGCGGGCTACCTGCTTGGTTTTGCAATCGGTGGCTTCTTCGATGGCATTCTGCTTCATCAAGTCCTGCAGTGGCACCACTTGCTCTCAGGGCTTCAGGGCGGGCGCTTTGGCGATCTCCGTTTCCAGATCCTTTCCGACGGCCTTTTCCATCTGATGATGTATCTGATGGCTCTGGCCGGGCTCTTTCTCCTCTGGTGGTCGCGCGGTGTCTTCGCCCGCCCGAACGCGGACAGGCTGATCATCGCCGATGCGCTGATCGGCTTTGGTGCCTGGCACATGCTCGACGGCGTGGTCTCGCACTGGCTTCTGGGAATCCATCGTATCCGGATGGATTCCGGGATTCCGCTCTTTTGGGACCTGTCTTGGTTCTTGCTGTTCGGCGTAGCCTTTGTGGCCGCGGGATTGTTTCTGCGGTCGCGCGGTGGCTCCGGCGACGGCGTGCGCGCGGGGCCGGCTGCGTTGACCCTGCTCGCCCTTGTCATGGGCGGCGGCGCGGCCTTGCCGCCGCCCCGCGATGCAGAGCTCCTGGTCGTCTTCCGGCCAGGGCTCTCTCCTGCCGATGCACTGTCTGCGGTGGCCAGGGTGGAGGGGCGCCTGGTCTGGACCGATCCTTCCGACCAGGTTTGGGCTATCGTCTTGCCGGAACAAGCCCGCCTGCTCGATCTTTACCGGAACGGCGCGCTTCTCGTGAGCGGCTCTCCGGTGGTGGCCGGTTGCCTCAACTGGGTCCGGCGATAGCTCGATCGACAAAGCCTTGCATCTCGCTTCGACCTGCCATCTTTTCAACCTCGGCCAGACGTGGTACCAGCCACCGCCAATCCTGAAAGGGAATCACATCCGGGACCGTCCTCCAGCCGGGAGGGAGGGCCGGGCATTTCTATTCCAAAGGATCGGCCATGGCGAAGATCATCGAGACCCCCACCGGCGCGGAAGCGCTCACCTTCGACGACGTGCTCCTGCAGCCCGGCCATTCGGAGGTCATGCCCGGCCAGACCGATGTGAGCACGCGGATCGCGGGCGATATCGAGCTCAACATCCCCATCCTTTCCGCCGCCATGGACACGGTCACCGAGGCGCGGTTGGCGATCGCCGTGGCGCAGGCCGGCGGCATCGGCGTCATCCATCGCAACCTGTCTCCTTCCGAACAGGCTGAGGAGGTGCGGCAAGTCAAGAAGTTCGAGTCGGGCATGGTGGTCAACCCGGTCACGATCGGCCCGAACGCCACACTCGCCGACGCCCACGCGCTGATGAGCGCGCATCGCATCTCCGGCATTCCGGTCGTGGAGAACGGCGGTATTGGCGGCCACACGGTCGGCAAGCTCGTCGGCATCCTCACCAACCGCGACGTGCGTTTCGCCTCTGATCCGGCGCAGCCGGTGCGTGAGTTGATGACGGATGATCGGCTGATCACGGTCAGGGAGGGCGTCAGCCAGGACGAGGCGAAGCGTATTCTCCACCAGCACCGCATCGAGAAGCTGCTCGTGGTGGATGACGCGGGCAACTGCGTGGGCCTGATCACCGTCAAGGACATCGAGAAGTCGCAACTCAATCCCCATGCCTGCAAGGATGCGCAGGGCCGCCTGCGCGTTGCTGCGGCGACCAGCGTCGGCGAGGACGGATTCGAGCGGGCCGAGCGGCTGATCGATGCCGGCGTTGACCTTCTGGTGATCGACACCGCCCACGGCCATTCCCAGCGCGTGCTCGATGCGGTTGCCCGCGCCAAGACGCTGTCCAATGCCGTGCGCATCGTCGCCGGCAATGTGGCGACGAGCGACGGCACCAAGGCGCTGATCGACGCCGGTGCGGATGCGGTGAAGGTGGGCATTGGCCCAGGCTCCATTTGCACCACCCGCGTGGTGGCGGGCGTCGGCATGCCGCAGCTCTCCGCGATCATGTCCGCAGTCGAGGCGGCGCAGAAGGCGGGCGTCTCGGTGATCGCCGACGGCGGCATCAAATATTCCGGCGACCTCGCCAAGGCGCTCGCCGCCGGCGCCACCGCCGCCATGATAGGCTCGCTGCTCGCCGGCACCGATGAAAGCCCCGGCGAGGTATTCCTCTATCAGGGCCGCTCCTTCAAGGCCTATCGCGGCATGGGCTCGGTTGGCGCGATGGCGCGCGGCTCCGCGGATCGCTATTTCCAGGCGGAGGTGCGCGATACGCTGAAGCTCGTGCCCGAGGGCATCGAAGGCCAGGTGCCCTACAAAGGGCCGGCCGCAGGCGTCCTGCACCAGCTCACCGGAGGCTTGAGGGCGGCTATGGGCTATGTGGGTGCGCGCAATCTGTCGGAGTTTCAGGAGAGGGCCGCCTTTGTGCGGATCTCCAGTGCCGGGCTGCGCGAAAGCCACCCGCACGATGTCACGATCACGCGAGAAAGCCCCAACTATCCCGGCGCGTCCTGATCGCCCAAAGGAAAAGCGCCCAGCTAGGCCGGGCGCTTTTCCTATCCAGCGAAATATCTCTGTTCAAGCTTGGGCCTTCTTCAGAAGGTCGGTCTCGGTGTTCTCGAGTGCGCGCGATTTGTAGACCAGCCCCGCCAGCGCGCCGCCGATGAGCGGAGCGACGATGAAGAGCCAGAGCTGCGAGATCGCCGCCCCGCCGGAGAACAGCGCCGGGCCGATCGAGCGGGCGGGGTTCACTGACGTGCCGGTGACGGCGATAAAGACGATGTGGATGGCGGTGAGCGTCAAGCCGATGACGAGGCCTGCGACTACCGTGCTATGCCGCTCGGAGGTGACGCCCAGGATGACCATCACAAAGATGAAGGTCGCCACCACCTCGCCGATGAAGGCAGCACTCGTGGAATAGGTGCTCCACCCGTTTGCCCCCAGGCTGGACGGCGCGCCGGCGGTCGAGCCAGAGGCAATGATCCACAGCACCAGGGCGCCCAGGATGCCGCCCGCCACCTGCGCGATCATGTAGGGTGCGACCTCCTTGGCCGGCAGGCGCCCGGCAAGGAAGGCACCCAGCGTGACGGCAGGGTTGAGATGGGCGCCCGAGACTGGCCCCACGGCATAGGCCATCGCCACCACGGCGACGCCGAAGGCGAGCGCGATGCCAAGCGCTCCCCCCGTTGGGATGAGCGGGCCGAAGCCGCCGAGCACGACGCTCCCGCAACCGATGAACACAAGACAAAATGTTCCGAATACTTCCGCGATATAGGCTTTCATGGCCGAATCATCCCCACAATTGCGATGCTGGAGAATCATCCTACAACTTATTGATGAAGGCAAGAATCCGCCGCAATTTGACCGGGGGATAAGCCGGGTTCTACTGATTTTTTTGATATAGATCCTTGATGGTTTTACTTAGGGCAGAGAAGTCTGTGCCCCGCGGGTTTGTCTTGCGCCAGGCGAGGCAGATCGTGCGCGAGGGCGCGGGCGCCCGGAAGGGAAGGACGCGCACCCCGTGCTGCATCTCCGCCGATTCGCGCGCCATCTCGGGGATCAGCGTTACGCCGAAGCCATGCGCGACCAGTTGCAGGAGCGTCATGAGGCTGGTCGCTCCGAAGCTCGCCATGGTGACGGGCTTGACCATGCCGCAGACGGCGAGCGCCTGGGCGCGCATGCAGTGGCCGTCCTCCAGCAGCATCAGCCGCTCCAGCGCCACGCTCTCCTGGGTGACCGGGGGCGCGATGCGCCGCGCATCCGCCTCAGGCACGGCGAGGTAGAACGGATCGTCGAAGAGCGTCTCGCATTTGAGCTGCGGCGCGTCGATCGGGGCGGCGGCGATCATCCCGTCGAGCCGTCCGCCGTTCGTCTCCTCGATCAGCGCGGCCGTCACGGCCTCGCGGATCTCCAGCCTCAGGGCCGGGAAGTCCAGTTTTAGCCTTGGCAGAAGGCGCGGCAGCAGGAATGGCGCCACCGTGGGGATGACGCCGAGCCGGAACCGGTCCTCCAGAGCATTCCTGTCGCGCCTTGCGACCTGCTCCAGGTCCTCCACCTCGGCGAGGATGCGCTCGATCCGCGGGCGCAGTTCCTGGGCCTCCTGCGTCAGCCGCACCGTGCCGCCGCCACGCTCGAACAGCCGGAAGCCGAGTTGCGCCTCCATTTCGGAGATTTGTGCCGAGAGTGCCGGCTGGGTGACGCCACACGCTGACGCAGCCCGGCCGAAATGCAGGAGTTCGGCCAAGCGCTGGAAATACTGCATCTGGCGAAGTGTGAGGCGCGTCATAAGAAGAATTTATCGTCGCGACTAGCAAAGGCAATTAGCCTTTATCACGAACCGCGGATAGTTTGGAATTGTTCCAATCACCCAGCCGACGGCCCGCGCGGACAGGTCGCAGTCCCGTGCGCAAGCAAGGAGAGCAACATGGTCGATAAACCGAAACTGACGACGACCGCCGGTGCACCCATCCCCGACAACCAGAATTCGCTCACGGCGGGTGAGCGCGGCCCGGTCCTGCTGCAGGACTACCAGCTCATCGAGAAGCTGGCGCACCAGAACCGTGAGCGCATTCCCGAGCGGGTGGTCCACGCCAAGGGCTGGGGCGCCTACGGCACGCTCAAGATCACCGGCGACATCTCCAAATACACACGCGCCAAGGCCTTGCAGCCGGGTGCGGAGACGCCGCTCATCCTGCGCTTTTCCACCGTGGCGGGCGAGCTCGGCGCTGCGGACGCCGAGCGCGATGTGCGCGGCTTCGCCATCAAGTTCTATACGGAAGAGGGCAACTGGGACCTCGTCGGCAACAACACGCCGGTCTTCTTCGTGCGTGATCCCTACAAGTTCCCGGACTTCATCCACACGCAGAAGCGCCATCCCAAGACCAATCTGCGCTCGCCCACAGCGATGTGGGATTTCTGGTCGCTGAGCCCCGAATCGCTGCACCAGGTCACCATCCTGATGTCCGACCGCGGCCTGCCGGTGGCGCCCATGTTCATGAACGGCTATGGCTCCCACACCTACTCCTTCTGGAACGATGCCGGCGAGCGCTTCTGGGTGAAGTTCCATTTCAAGACCATGCAGGGCCACAAGTTCCACACCAACGAAGAGGCCGAGCAGGTCGTCGGCAAGACCCGTGAAAGCTATCAGGAGGCGCTTTTCGGCGCCATCGAGCGCGGCGAGGGCCCCAAGTGGAAGGTGCAGGTGCAGATCATGCCCGAACTCGATGCGGAGAAGACGCCCTACAACCCCTTCGACTTGACCAAGGTCTGGCCGCATGGCGACTATCCGCCGGTCGACATCGGCGTTCTGGAACTGAACCGCAACCCCGAGAACTACTTCGCCGAGATCGAGCAGGTGGCCTTCTCGCCGTCCAACATCGTGCCCGGCATTGGTTATTCGCCCGACAAGATGCTGCAGGCCCGCGTCTTCTCCTATGCGGATGCGCATCGCTACCGCCTCGGCACCCATTACGAGGCGCTGCCTGTCAACGCGCCGCGCTGTCCCGTTCACCACTACCATAAGGACGGACAGATGAACTTCTTCGGCCAGCGGACCGGTCATGTGGACGCCTATTACGAGCCGAACAGCGTTGCCGGCGCGGCCGTGGAGCAGCCCTCGGCCAAGGAGCCGCCGCTCCGCATCTCCGGTGATGCCGACCGCTACAATCATCGCATCGGCAATGACGACTATTCGCAGCCGCGTGCCCTCTTCAACCTGTTCGATGCGGAGCAGAAGGCACGGCTCTTCAACAACATCGCCGCCGCCATGGCCGGCGTGCCTGGCGAGATCATCGAGCGTCAGCTCGTCCATTTCGACCGTATCCACCCGGATTACGGCAACGGCGTGCGCGCTGCGCTGAAGGAGCAGCACGGCTACGAGGCGAATGCGATCCCGGTGACGGGCGCGACGCCGCAGGCCGCCGCCGAGTAAGCGCCCGGAAAAGGGGCGGCAGGCGGGCGCGGAGCGATCCGTGCCCGTTTTGCTTGCGTGCAGCACCGCAAGCGCCTAGCAAGAAGCCCAGACGGGTTTACCGGAAGGACTTCACCATGCGCCTCGGCGGGCGGCTCGCAGCAGCCATCGAGATTCTCCAGGACATCGAAACGCGCCATCGCCCCGCGGCGGATGCCATGCGGGACTGGGGCCTTTCGCACCGTTTCGCCGGCGCCGGCGACCGCGCGGCCATCGGCAATTTCGTCTATGACGGGCTGCGTCGCCGCCGCGCCGCCAGCTTCATCTTCGATGCCGATACGCCCCGCGCCCTGGTCTTGGGCGGCTACCTCATGGAGAACGGCGCCCTCCCTGAAGCGCTCAACCGCGCCATCGCCGACGATCATTTCGCGCCGCCCGCGCTCGGCGAGGCGGATCTGTCAATCCTCGAGGCGCGGCTCTCGCAAGGGTTGCCCCCATCCGCGCGCGCCAACGCGCCGGAATGGTGCGAGCCTTTGATGCAGGCGGCCTTCGGCGACGCCTGGGCAGAGGAGGGTGCTGCGCTCGCCGCCCGCCCGCCGCTCGACATGCGCGCCAACCGGCTGAAGGCATCGCGCGAAAAGGTGCTTGCAAGCCTCGCTCGTGCGGGTGCCGAGCCGACCGCCCTTGCGCCCAGCGGCCTGCGCATCGCGCCGATCTCGGGCGATGGCCGCCATCCGAACGTGCAGTCGGAGCCCGCCTTCCACAAGGGCTGGTTCGAGGTGCAGGACGAAGGCTCCCAGATCGTCGCCGAACTCGCGTCCGCCGCGCCCGGCGAACAGGTGCTCGATTTCTGCGCCGGCGCGGGCGGCAAGACGCTTGCTTTTTCCGCCATGATGGACAATCGCGGCCAAGTCCACGCCTATGATACGGACAGGCAGCGCCTTGCCCCCATCTTCGAGCGGCTCAAGCGGGCGGGTTGCCGCAATGTGCAGGTGGTGGCGGAGGAGCAGCAACTTGGCCGCTTGGAAGGCCAGATGGACCTTGTCGTGGTTGATGCGCCCTGCACGGGCTCGGGCACGTGGCGCCGGCGCCCCGACGCAAAATGGCGCCTGACGCCGCAGCAGCTCGAAGTTCGCCGGGCCGAGCAGACGGCGATCCTCGACGCGGCGAGCCTTTATGTCAGGCCGGGCGGCCGGCTCGCCTACATCACCTGCTCGATCTTTCATGAGGAGAACGCCGAGCAGGCCGCCGCCTTCCTCGCCCGGTCCCCGCAATTCAGCTCCGTGGATTTCGACGCTCTCTGGCGGCAGCGCTTTCCTGCGGTAGATGCAGAACCGCGCCTGAATGGCGGCATCACGCTCACGCCTGCCACGACGGGCACCGACGGTTTCTACTTCGCCTGCTTTGAGCGAATGGGATAGGGTTTGGCGATTTGCAAAAGCGCGGGGGGCAGGCTTCTCCTGCGTTGGCCGGTCTGAAGAGCCCCACGGCTCATGAGCCTCTACAATCTGCCGATTGCCCTGCCGGTGGCGCTTTGCCATAACGGGCAAAAGCAGGGAAAGAGCGAATGGCGGATCGACGGGTCGTGGCGGAGGGGGATTTCGAGGCGCGGGTGCGCGCGAGCTTCGCCCGCCAGAAGGCGATGGCCACCATCGGCGCCGAGCTGACCCTGGTCACACCGGGCACCGTCGAGATCGAGATGCCCCATTCCGAAAGCTTCACGCAGCAGCATGGTTTCCTCCACGCAGGCGTGATCTCCATGGCGCTGGACGCCGCCTGCGGCTACGCCGCCTATTCCCTGATGCCCGCCGATGCGGGCGTGCTCACCATCGAGTTCAAGGTCAATCTTCTGGCGCCGGGCCGGGGCGAGCGCTTCCTGTTCCGTGGCTCGGTCACCAAGCCCGGCCGCACCATCATCGTCGCCGACGGCCAAGCCTATGCCTATGACCGGGAGGGAGAGGCGAAGCTGATTGCCACCATGACCGGCACCATGATGACCGTCGTCGGCCGCCAGGGGATCGCAGGATGAGGGAGACCCCGCTCTCGCGCCTTGCCGGCCGGACCGTGCTCTTCGTCATGGCCGCGGAGGCGGAGTACGGCCTGCATCTGAGAGAGCGCTTCCGGCCGTTCATGACGGGCGTCGGACCCGTCGAGGCGGCGGTGGAGCTCACGGCGGCGCTGTCGCATCTGAAGAGCCGGGGGACGCCTCCCCAGTTGGTGGTCTCGCTCGGCTCCGCCGGCAGCCGCACGCTCGAGCAGACGGAGGTCTATCAGGCGGTTTCGGTGTCCTACCGCGACATGGATGCCTCGCCGCTCGGTTTCGAGAAGGGCGTCACCCCCTTCCTCGATTTGCCGAGAGAAGTGCCGCTGCCCGTCCGCATTCCCGGAATTGCGGAGGCCACGCTCTCCACCGGGGGCAGCATCGTCAGCGGCACTGCCTATGACGGCATCATCGCCGACATGGTGGATATGGAAACCTATGCATGCCTTCGCGCATGCCAGCGCCTCGACGTGCCTCTCGTTGCCCTCCGCGGCATCTCGGATGGCGCCGCAGACCTGCGTCACGGGGGCGACTGGATGCAGTATCTTCACGTCATAGACCAAAAACTTGCCGCAGCCGTCGACCGTCTGGAGGCGGCGATCGGAGACGGTGCGATCGCGTTATAGCGGCCGCGGCAGGTCCCTATGGACACGGCTCCGACTGCCGAGCTACTTGGACGTGAGCTCTTTCAGCGCCATGCGCTTATAGGTTTCCACGATCAGGCGGCCTTCTTCAGGCGTGACGGAAATCGCCAGACGCATGGTGGCCTCGCCCAATGACATGACAAGGAAAGCCCTGGTGGCGAGTGCTTTTTTATCCGCTGCGGGCATCAGCCTGGCCAACGTGTCGGCGACGAGGTCGCCGTTTTCCCTGCTGTTCAGGAGCTCGATATCCAGCAAGGTCTTGTCGGCTTGTGTGCCGGACCACACGTCCCGCATGGCGGGCTCGCCGAGGAAGAGCCGGAAATAGATCTCTATCAGCTCGGCAAAGGCCTGCCGGAACTCATCGAGGGTTTCCACTTCCGACAGCGCCTCGCCTATGCACGCCCGGCTGGTCTCGTGGTAGCGGTCTGCCAATGCGGCGATGATCGCCCGCTTGTCGGGAAAATACTGATACAGCGACCCGATCGAGATGCCGCTACGTTCGGCCACCTCGCTCATCCGCATGGCGTCGCTTCCGGTCGCGGCGATGAGTTCCGTAGCCACACCCAGGATGCGCTCCATCCGCTCGCGGCTGCGCTTTTGCGTGGGCGTGACACGCGAGCGCCTGTTCGTGTCTTGATGCTCCGCGCCGGCTTTTGAACTCGATTGCCGCCTGGTCATTTATGAGAAACCCTCACATTTTCCTTGACAACAATAATATGAGGATTTATCGCTTTTGTAAATATGAGATAGACTCACATTTGTAGGGAGAACCAAATGAGCATCACCGTTCATGACCCCGTTCTTGTCATCGGCGGCAAAGGAAAGGTCGGGCGCCGCGTCGCAGACCGCCTCACTTCGCGGGCTTTCAACGTTCGCATCGGATCGCGTTCGGCAAACCCGCGCTTCGACTGGAACGACGCCGATACCTGGGGCGCGGCGATCGACGGCGTGCAAGCCGCCTACATCTCATACTATCCGGATCTCGCTCTGCCGGGTGCGGACGAGGCAATCCGCGCCTTCACCTCTCTTGCCGTGCAAAAGGGCCTGAAGCGCCTGGTGCTGCTTTCAGGCCGCGGCGAGGACGAGGCGCAGGAGGCCGAACAGGTCCTCGTGGCTTCGGGTGCGGACTGGACCGTGGTCCGCCCCAGCTGGTTCGCCCAGAACTTCTCCGAGAGTTTCTTCCTTGATGGCATCCTGGCCGGGGAGGTGGCCTTCCCACGCGATGGCGTTCTGGAGCCGTTCATCGATGCGGAAGACATTGCCGACGTAGTGGTCGCGGCGCTGACGGATGACCGCCACATCGGACAACTCTACGAACTGACGGGTCCGCGCCTGCTGACCTTCCGCGAGGCCATTGCCGAGATTGCTGCAGCCGCCGGCCGTGACATCCGCTTCATTCCGCTATCGGTCGAGGACTACGCGGTTGAACTCGATAAGCAGGAAAATATTCCGGCGGAATTTGTCGGGCTTTTGAAGCGCTTGACCCGCGAAGTGCTGGACGGGCGGAATGAACACGTCACGGACGGCGTCCAAAAGGCGCTGGGCCGCGCACCGCGCGATTTCTCGGACTATGTTCGCGCGGCGGTGGAAACCGGCGTGTGGAGGACCTGAGTCATGAGCCAGCACCTCATATCGGCCCTGCTGTGGTTTACCGTCGTCGGTTGTGGATTGCTTGCGGGTGTCTACTTCGCATTCTCGGCGTTCATCATGGCGGCGCTTGGCCGCGTCGACCAGGTGGCGGGTGTCGCTGTCATGAACACTATTAATGTGGTGATCTATCGTTCACTGTTCATGCCGTTCTTCTTCGGCACCACTCTCGCGGCTGCCGCACTCGTCTTTCTCGCCCTGTTCCGGCTTGGCGAGCCCGGTGCGATCGCGACGCTCGCCGGTGGCGTCATGTACGTGCTCGGCATGTTCGTCGTCACGATCGCCTTCAATGTGCCGCTTAACGACGCGCTGGCGCGCGTCGATACGGTCTCCGCGCAGGCGGCCGATGTCTGGGCGCGCTTTCTTCAGGACTGGACGTTCTGGAACCACGTCCGGACGATCTCGTCGGCCGCGGCGCTGACATGTTTCGTCATGGCTCTCGCCGCCGAGTGAGCAGAGCTGTGGCAAGGTGGTGGGTACGCCTCGCTGGCGCCGCTGTCGTGGAGCGTTTAGAGCCGCGCGTTCTTCAAACGACGGGCGAGGACATCGATGAAGAGCCTCGTTTTCGCCGGCATCAGCTTGCCGCCTTGCCAGACGACGTGGATCGGAACAGGAGGGGGCTCATTGTCAACGAGAATGAGTTCTACCCGCCCTTCGTCGACGAGCTGACGTATCTGCCACAACGGCGTGAAGCCGATCCCCAGGCCGGCAGCCACCGCTGCATACATGGACGCGCCGTGATCCGCCCGGAAGCGGCCCGACACCCGGACGGATTTGATTGTATCTCCATCCTTGTACGGCCATCGGGAATCGCTGGGCGATACGGACCGCACGACGCATTGATGCTCGATGAGCGCGGCGGGGTGATCCGGCCGGCCATGCGCCTCGAAATAGGCTGGCGCACCGAAGAAAACGCGGCGCAGCGCGCCGAACCGCCTCGCCTTCAACTCGGCGTCAGGGAGATCCCCTATTCTGATCGCCAGATCGAGCTGCTCTTCGACAATATCGACAAACTTGTCGGACAGTTTCAGGTCCAATTCGACCCGAGGGTGACGCGCCATGTATTCGACGGCGGCGGGCACGATATAGGCGGGAGCGAAGAACACCGGGGCGCCGATGCGCAAAAGGCCCGTGGCTTCGATGCGGCGATTGCCCGCCTGATGCCGCGCCTCTTCTATTTCCGCCACCGCGGGTTTCACACGGTTGTAGAAGGTAAGCCCGGCTTCTGTCGGGCTCATCCGGCGCGTCGTCCGGCGCGCGAGTTCGACGCCGAGATCCCGCTCCAACACGGAGAGCGACCGGCTCACCGACTGGAGCGGACGCCGCAGCCGCTTCGCGGCGGCCGTCAGGCTGCCGCTTTCGACGATCGCGATGAACGTCTCCAGATCTTCAAGCCGGGCCATTCCATTATCCCAATTTCCTGGAGAGTATATAGCGTATTGGAGGGATTATTCGCAATATTGAGAAATGCTATGCGAGAGGGGCCAAACTCAAAGGAGACCGACAATGCCCAAGATGATTTTCGTGAACCTGCCGGTGAAGGATCTCGCCGCTTCGATCCGCTTCTACGAGGCGATCGGGTGCAGGAAGAACGAGCAGTTCAGCGACGAGAACGCAGCCTCGATGGTCTGGTCCGACACGATCACCTTCCAGCTGCTGACGCACGACTACTTCAAGACCTTCACGGCGAAGCCAATCGCGAACCCGCGGGAGGCGACCGGCATGCTGTTCGCCCTCTCGCGCGACAGCCGTGAAGAGGTGGACGCCATCACCGAGGCCGCGGCGGCCGCCGGCGGCAAGGTTGACATCCGCGACAGGCAGGACATGGGCTTCATGTATGTCCGCACCTTCGAGGATCCCGACGGTCATGTCTTCGAGCCCATGTGGATGGACATGGAAGCGGCATCCGGCATGGACGAATAGCCGCCATGCAGGCCGACGAAAATCGCCATCGCCGGCGGGCTGTGCGCCTGCCGGCCAACGGAGGCGCAGATCGCTTCTCAGGACGAGGACAACCGGCTGAAGAATATCCTCGCCGATCGGAGCTTCGACAAGATTGAGTAGGCCGCCGAGACGCGCGTGCGCTACGGCTATCGGCACGTGCATGTATTGTTGCGGGCTGGAACGTGAATGCCAAACGGATCTGCTGCCTGTACAAGGAGATGGCCTTCAGCCAGGAACAAGGCGCTGAAGCGAAGGGTGAAAGCCGCGCGAGGACCGATCGGCCGCCATGCCTATCGATCAGAGGACCAGGCTGCATGCGCCCATTTAGAATCCATATCTCAAACGATCAAATCAATGATCTGCAGCGGCGACTGCGCGGTGCCAGGCTCCCGGCGCCATTTTCCGAAGCGATGCCGAGGACGGGATCAGCTTGCCGTTCATGCACCGCCTGCTCGATTACTGGCGCGACGGGTTCGACTGGCGCGCACAGGAACGCCGGCTGAACCGGCTTCCACAGGTCACCGCGACCGTCGGTGGTTAGGAAATCCATTTTATCCACGCCGGGGGTAAGGGGTCCAAAGACATCGGCGCCGCGTTCGAGCCGGGAAACCGTGGCTAACGAAATATGCGGAGGGCGGCATGGAACAGGGCCAGATCGAAGGCTTACGTTTTGGTGGGAAACCGGAACGTCTCGCTTGTTTCGTAGCGTCCCGCGTCTTTTCCCCACTTTGTAGGTGATCGGGCACGCTCCTGGCGGCTATTGTGCCGCCGTTCTTTCCGGCAGGGTTTCGACCGGAATCGGATTGGGCGTTGCAAAATGGCAGGCGGCGGCCTGCCCTCCCGCCACATCCCGGAGCGGTGGCCGCTCGCGCCGGCAGATGTCCTGGGCGATGGGACAGCGGGTATGGAAGCTGCAGCCTGGTGGCACCTTGCGCGGGCTGGGAACGTCGCCTTGCAATACAATACGCCGGCGCGGCTTGTTCAGCGTCGCCTCGGGCGCCGCCGAAAGCAGCGCCTGCGTATAGGGATGCTGCGGCGCCTCGTAGATCTGCTTCTTGCTTCCGAGCTCGACGATGCGCCCAAGATACATGACGGCAACGCGGTGTGCAATGTGCCGCACGACGGCAAGGTCGTGGGCGATGAACATGAAGGAAAACTGCTTCTCCTTCTGGAGATCCTGCATCAGGTTGATGACCTGCGCCTGGATCGACACGTCCAGCGCCGACACGGGCTCGTCGGCTACGATGAAGCTCGGGTCGACCGAGATGGCGCGCGCGATGCATATGCGCTGGCGCTGCCCGCCGGAAAACTGGCGCGGATGCCGGTCCATCACGCCGGTGGGCAATCCTACCTGCGTGAGAAGATCGGCGACCTTCTCCCGCCTCTCTCTGCGGCTCCTGACGAGACCGAAGACCTCCAAGGGTTCGGCGATGATCTGCGCGACGCTCCTACGCGGGCTAAGCGAACCATAAGGGTCCTGGAACACGATCTGCGCCTTGCGGCGAAACTGCCGCATCTCGGCCACCGAAAGCCCGGTGATCTCGGTGCCCTCGAGAAAGACCTGCCCCTCCGACGGCTCGATAAGGCGGAGGAGGAGCCGGCCCAGGGTGGATTTACCGCAACCCGATTCGCCCACAACCGCAAGCGTTTCGCCACGGGCGATCTCTAGGCTGACGCCGTCCACCGCCTTGACCCCGCCTTCGGGCTTTCCGAACAAAAGCCCTCCACGGTCGGCGAAGAGCTTGCCCAGATTGTCCGCGCGAATGATGGGCGTCTTCATGAAGCCGCTTCCCTCGCTGGTGCCGGTGTATCGGTCTCTTGCGTGACCCAGCACGCCGCGCTGTGCCGCGGCGAACGTCTGGTCATAGGCGGCATCTTCTCCGCGCAGATATCGCGGCGCAGCCCGCAGCGCGGATGGAAGGGGCAGCCCTTGCGGATGGTGCCGGCCTGGGGAACAGAACCGGGGATCTGGTAGAGCCGGTCGCGCTCGTCCGTGAGCGAGGGCACCGCCGCCAGCAGCCCACGCGTATAGGGGTGCTGCGGCCGCTCGAACAGCGAAGCGAGGTCCGCATCCTCCACGACATGGCCCGCATACATCACCACCACACGTTCGCAGAGTTCGGCCACGACACCGAGATCGTGGGAAATCAACAGCACGGCCGTATTCAGCTTGCTGCGGAGCTGGCGCATCAGGTCGAGAACCTGGGCCTGGATCGTCACGTCGAGGGCCGTGGTCGGCTCGTCCGCGATCAGAAGCTTGGGATCGCAGGCAAGCGCCATGGCGATCATCACGCGCTGGCGCATACCACCGGAGAACTGGTGCGGATAGTCCCTCAGCCGCTCCTCCGCGTCGGGAATGCCGACCAGGCTCATCAGCTCTATGGCTCGTGCCCGGCGCTCGGCCTTGCTCATGGGCTGGTGCAGCATCAGGGCTTCCGAGATCTGCGCCTCGACGGTCATGACGGGATTGAGCGAGCTCATCGGCTCCTGGAATATCATTGCGATGTCGCGCCCACGGATCGCCGGCATGGCGGACTTCGGCAAGGCCAGGAGATCCCTGCCCTGGAATTCGATCCGCCCGCCGGTGATCCGCGCCGGTGGCTCCGACAGAAGGCGGAGCACGGATAGCGACGTGATCGATTTTCCCGATCCCGATTCGCCAACGAGCCCCACCGCCTCGCCGACGCCGACGGTCATGTTCACCCCGTTCAGCACCTGAATCGGGCCACTGCGTTGGCCGAACTCGACTGTCAGGTTCTCGATCTTGAGCAGTGGCTGCATCAGTTGATCTCTGGGTCGAGGATGTCGCGCATCGTATCGCCGATCACGCTGATCGCCATGACCACAATGGTTATGGCGAGGCCCGCCGACAGGATCGGCCAGGATGTCGCGAACAGGTTGGATAGGCCCTCCCGGATGATGTTGCCCCAGCTCGGCGCAGGCGGCTGGGTGCCGATGCCCAGGAAGCTGAGCGTCGCTTCCAGGCGAATAGCGGAAGCCGTCCAGAGCGTCAGGAGCACGACGATCGGTGCGGCAATGTTTGGAACGACATGCCTGACGATGATCAGGGGTGTGCGTACGCCGGAGGCGATCGCCGCCTCCACATATGGCTCTTCCTTCACCGAAAGCGTGGAGGCGCGCGCCACGCGGGCGAACCCCGGGGTGAAGGCGACTGTCAGCACAGCGACGACGTTCCAGAACCCGCCGCCGAGGGCGGCGGCGATGAGTATCGCCAGAAGCAGTTCGGGGAATGCCATCAGCATGTCGATCACGCGCGTGACCACGCGGTCGAGGATGCCTCCGAAATAGCCGGCCGTCACGCCCAGTGTCGCACCGATCAGTGCGGCGAAGACCGGAGAAAGGAAGCCGATGATCAGCGAATTGCGCGAGCCGTATATCATGCGCGACAGCACGTCCCGGCCGAACTGGTCGGTACCCAGAAGATGTTCCGCCGAAGGCTGGGCGTTGATGGCAAGGAAGCTCTGCGCCATCGGATCGTGCGGCGCAAGCCACGGCGCGAAGATCGCCACCAGCACGAAGAACAGCACCACAATCGCCGAGATCAGACCCGCCGGCTGCAGCAGAACCGATTGCAGGAAGGTGGAGAGAAACCCCGGTTCGTCGGGGATCTTTACTGGATCTGCAATCGACATCACTTCACCCGGATTCGTGGATCGACGACGACATAGACCAGTTCCATCAGCAGATTGATGATCACCACGATAGAGGCGAAGATCACAACCCCTGCCTGGATCACCGGATAGTCGCGCTCGGAAATGGCATCGATCAGGAGTCGCCCGATGCCGGGGCGGTTGAAGACCAGCTCAACCGCAACCGATCCCGACAAGGTGGTGAGCACGGACAGTCCCAGACCGGTGGACAGAGGCAATAGTGCATTTCGCAGGCCGTGCCTGTAGATCACGCGCGGTTCCCGCGCGCCCTTCGCCCGCGCCGTGCGCACATAGTCCTTGCCGAGAACCTCGAGCAGCGAGGTTCGTGAGAGTCGCCCCAGAAAGGCGATCTTCAGCATCGCCAAGGTTACGGCCGGCAGGATGATGTGATGGATACGATCCAGGATTCCGTCCCCCGCCCCGTTGATCGGGAACCAGCCGAGGTTGAGGGCGAAGACGATGAGCAGCACCGCTCCGAGGTAGAAATCCGGAACGGCGTAGCCGACGAGCGAAAAGACCCGGAAACCGGCATCAGGCGCCTTGTTGCGGTTGATCGCCGCCCACACGCCCAGCGGAATTCCGCCGGTGATGCCGATCAGCATCGCAGCGATCGTCAGTTCGATCGTATAGGGCAGGTTGTTCTTGATCAGCGTGAGAACCGGCACGTCCTTGACCAGGGAACTGCCGAAATCCAGCGTGACCATGTCGCCCAGGAATTTGACATATTGCAGCCAGAGCGGATCGTTCAGACCGAAGCGCTCGCGGAAGCGGGCGATGGTGTCGGGCCGGGCGTTCTCGCCCAGCACTGCGATGGCCGGATCGCCCGGCAGGATGCGCATGGCGAGAAATACCAGCGACAGGACCAGGAAGATGGTCGGTATGGAGTCCAGAATCCTTAAGGAAATATATCTCGCCATGCGACAGTCTGCCTAGGACTTGGTGGCCTTGTGAAAGCGCCAGCGGGCATAGCCGCCATTGACCTCGTAGCCGAGATCGACCCTGGGGCTGCGCACCGTCGTATAGCCCAACGTGTTCACTCCGAGCACGGGAAGATCGTCCTGGAGCTTGAGTTCGATCTTCCGGCCTATCTCGACATACTCGTCGAAGCTCTTGGCAAGCTGCATGCCTTCCAGCATGTCGTCCACGCCGGGCATTGCCACTCCGTAATGGGAGTAGTTGCCGCCGCCCGTCCCGTCGGCTTTCACCTCCGCCCCACTCGATAGATACCGCATCATGTAGTCCAGCGGTACGGGCGGATAGCTCGCCGAATGCAGGGCAAGCGTGTTCTGATCCTGCCGGTTGGAGCCGTGATACGCCGAGTGGTCCATGATATTGAGTTGCATGTCGATGCCGGCAGGGCGCATCAACTCCTGCACGATCAGCATCGTGGAGCGGTAGTCCTCGCGCTGGCTCGTATTCGCCTCGAACTGGATGCCGTTCGGGTGGCCTGCCTCCGCCAGGAGCTCGCGCGCACGATCCGGGTTGTAGTCGTAACGCAGCTCTTCGGGCAAATCCTCGTGCGCCCATCCGGTCGGGTAGTGCGGCGGGGAAAGCGTGTAGGTCGGCCGGCCCATCGGCGCCAGCGCATTGGCGACGACTTCCGTATCGATCGCGGTGGCGATCGCCTTGCGCACCAGCGGGTTGTCGAACGGCTCGGCGGTAAGGTTGATGTGGATCGTCATGAACGAGCCCGGGTTGGTCATATCGACCAGCAGCGAGGAATCGCGCTGCTTGATCTGGTCGATCCAGCCCGGCGCACGCACCGCCTCGATGATGTCGACCTCCCCGGAGATCAGGGCCAGCGTGCGTGCCGTGGTGTCCGCGATGTAGACGCACTCGATGCGCGGGACCTTGGCAGGCTCTCCCCAATAATCCTCATGCCGGCTCATATAGACACCGTTTTCGATGTCGAACCGGTCGAGGTGATAAGGACCGGTGCCGATCGAATCGGTGTGGAAACTTTCGCCTTTCTCCTCATCCGCCTTCTTCGAAACGATGGACGCAGCATTCTGAAACACGGTCGATCCGAGAAACAGCGGGTCGGGGCCCTTGAGCTTGAAAGTGACCTCATGGGCCCCGGTTGCCTGGACATCCTCGATGTTGGTGAAAACCGCCGTGGACACGCCGTCGAAGCGGGCACGGTTGAAGCTGTGCACCACGTCTTCGGCGGTCATCTCGCCGTAGCCCTTGTGGAACTGCACTCCCTGACGGATTTGGAAGACCCAGGTCCTGCCGTCGTCAGAGGTCTCCCAGCTCGTGGCGAGCGTGGGAACATACTCGTCATCGGTGGCCGCAAACAAGCCGTCCGGCGGCCGTACCAGCTGCTCGAACATCTGCTCGGTCGACCAGTTGTCCGCACCTTGCGTCGTCTGATTGGGATCGACCTTGCGTGGCCCGCCGGCGGAAAGGGCGATCCGGATCACGTCGTTCGAGTTTTGCGCACGCAAGATCCCGGGCATTGCGATTGAACCCGCAAGGCCAGCGGCACCCGCCTGCAAGAGTGCTCGTCTTGATATTCCCATCGGTTCTCCTCCCGAGTTGCGGTTTTAGGGTCTAGCGAGCCGCCCCTCCAGTTCGGCGGCATTCACTTCAAGTCCGAGGCCCGCTGCCTCGCGAAGCGTGAAGTGCCCGTCCTCGGGCCGCAGCGGCTCAACGAAACCGCCGTCCATGCGGCCCGACGGGTCGGCATATTCGGCAGGCTTGGTCATGTGCATGATTGTAGCAAGCACATGTAGATTGGCCATGTGGCCGAGAGTGGGCTGCGTCTGATGCGGCACCAGTTCGACTCCATGCGCCTGACACAGGGCGGCGCACTTCATCAGCCCGGTGATGCCCCCCATCTTGACGATATCCGGCTGAACCATGCGTACGCCGGCACGGATCAGATCGAGCACCGCCTGGGTGGTGTAGGACTGCTCGCCGGCCGAGACGGTGATGTCGAGCTTTCGAGCGACCTCGCCCATACCTTGGATATCATAGTGCTGGACTGGCTCCTCGAACCAGATATAGCCGAGGTCTTCCAGCGCACGTCCCACCCGGACCGCACTGCCCACGCTGTAGAGATTGTTGGCATCGAATGCCAAGGGAAAGTCCCCGCCGACCAGCTTGCGGACCGCCTTCGCCTTGGCGATGTCTCCGGCTACGTCGGCGTCCTGCGTCGTGCGGTCGCCGTCCCACCGGATCTTGATCGCCGCCGGGTTCTCGGCCCTAAGCCGCGCTTCCACCACCCGAAGCGTTTCATCGACCGTGCGCCGGGCGTTGCCGCCGATTGAGGAGTAGAAAGGTATCCTGGTGCGCCAGGCTCCGCCGAGAAGCTTGTAGACGGGGAGCCCGAGCGCCTTGCCCTTGAGATCCCACAAGGCGATGTCGATCGCGGCCAGGGCCCCGGTAACGGCACCTTCAGGGCCGAGCTTGACGCATTTGTGCAGGAGTCGGTCGTAGAGGACGGCATTGTCGTGGAAGTCCTCCCCAATAAGCTCCGGCGCGAGATCGCGATCGACGATGCCTAGGGAATGTTCGCCGCCCAGCATGGGGGAGGCTTCACCGTAGCCCGTCAGACCGTCCTCTGTGATGACGCGGACAAAGGCGCTGCGGAGGCCCGGCGGGTCCTCCGGGCGCCATTTCACCCTCAGTGTTTCGACTGTCTTGATCACCAGGCCGCTCATGCCGCAACACCCACATGCTTGATGGCTTCGAATCCGGCGCGGATTGCATCGGGAATAGGCACGGGCCGCCGGGCCTCGCGGTCGGCGAACGACCGCTCTGTTCGCGACATCTGTTGTCCTCCCACCAGACTGCCTCCTCGATTTCAGCCTATTCTTATATGCATCCGGATGCAATAGTGGCGACTGCTTTTCTGCCTCGAGCCATTCAATTGGCAACGGCCTTCCAGGCGGCGTCGCATTCGCCGCAGTGCTCAGGAGACTTCAATCGCTGGCAAAAAGGTTGGTACGCACGTGCCGCGCCACCACCTCCCGTCTGTCGGCGACGAGATATTCCTCGCTCTCGAAATAGCGCCTCCCGTTGCGCGTGAAAACCTTTGTAACCCGCGCCGATGTGCTTATCCGCCGCCCCGCCCGCAAAGGTGCCAGGTTCCGTGTCTCCACTGCCGTGAATACCGGCGCCAAGGGAAATTTGTAGCTGCTCAGCACATCGCCCATGGTCAGCCGGACCATGCAGCCGGAGTGGGCAATTCCGTTCTCGGAATAGATCGGCTCATGGTTCGCCATGGCGGCGCGGGAGGCTGCGACATCCTCCTCCGTCAGGACCCGTTCGACGGTGCCGAAGCGCAGCCCCGGCATCACGTCCTCGGCACCGGCCGACGGGCGCGGCTCCGGCGACGGCAGGAATTCCAACTGCGATATGTCGGGCACGTCTGTCAGCATCTGCGGGAGTCCTATCGTTCCCACAAGAACGGTCTCGCCATCCTGGTTGCTGACGCCCACCTCCGCGGAGGGCCCGCCATGGACCACAGGCCCAGGGACAGCCGAGACTGTCAGCACGTCGCCGTCATAGGCCGGACGGCGGAACCGCGCGGTTACGGCGCCGCGTGCGATCCAATCCATCCCCCATGCGCGGACCGCTAGGCGGGTCACATAGTCGTAGACGAATGCTCCTGGGATTAGGGCCGCGCGAAACCCTTGCGCGCGCGCGACCTCGTCATCATGGACACTGCCCTTGTATCTGGGGTTGTCGTCCAGCTTCGCCGTGACCATCATGCTTGCCGGAAAGAAGCTCATCTCAGGCCTCCGCATCAGGCGCAGTGGCAATGACCCGAGTCTTTTCCATTTCCGCGACTTTCTCCGCAGGCAGGCCCAGGACTTCCCGCAGGAGATGGGTGTTGTCCGCACCAAAGCCGGGCGCTGCCGATCGGTAGGCGCCGGGGGTGCGGGACAGGTGAAACGGCAGGCCTGGATGCGGGTGCTGGCCTGCCACCGGGTGATCGAGTTCGGCAAAGAAGCCCCGGCAGGCCAGATATTCGGAGGCCGCAATATCCCGTGGCGTGTTCACCGGGGCCGCGATGACCCCGGCAGCCTGGAGACGGCCGGCTAGGTCGCGCTTGTCCAGCCCCTTGGTCCAACTCGCGATCAGCGAGTCCAGCGCGTCCTCGTTCTGCTTGCGTGCTGCCAGCGTCGCGAACCGCGCGTCCGTGGCGAATTCTTCATCTCCCATGACGCGGCAAAGTGCGCGCCATTGCTCTTCGTCTTCAGCCGCGATGGCGATCCATTCGTCCTCGCCCCTTGCCGGATAGGCACCATGCGGGGCAGCGAAGTCGACCCGGTTGCCGTCAGCCAGCGCATCCCTGCCGTGCGCGGCGGCAGCGAGAATCTCGGGCCCGATGAACTGCATGGCAGCCTCCACCTGCGCGACCTCGATGTGCTGTCCCTCGCCCGTGGCCTGCCGGTGAAGCAGGGCAGTCAAAATGGCGGCGGCGGCGTTAAAGCCGCCGATCGGGTCGAGGTAGGAGGGGCCCGTCACGGTGGGTTTCCCGTCCTTATAGGCAATCATCGCCGACATGCCCGCGGCCATCTCCATGGTGGGTCCCAGCGCGGCGTAGGAGGAGTGTGGCCCCTCCAGGCCGAATGCTGGCATCTCCGCAACGATGATGTCGGGCCGTGTCCGGGACAGAGTGTCATAATCCAGGTCCAGCCGCTGCAGCATGCCGGGCCGGAAATTGCAGATGAGCACGTCGCTCTTCATGATGAGCCCGCGGACAGCCTCGAGTCCGTCCCCGGTTTTGATGTCGATGGCGAGCGACCGTTTGTTGACGTTCTGCGAATTGAACAGAAATGCCCGATCCCAGCGCCGCTCGCCGGGATCGAAATCCGGATAGTTCACGCCGGATGGATTCCCCTTGTTCATCCGCCAGGTATTGGTACGCGTGGGCGATTCCACATGCGTGACGTCTGCACCGAGATACGCCAGCACACGACCCGCCATGGGCCCGGCCCAGGCCGTGGTCAGTTCGAGAACGCGGATATTATCGAGGGGAAGCATCGTCACTCCGCGGCTCCCGCGATTGCATTCCCTGCACTTCTCCGCCTCGGCGTTCGCGACATGCGGAAAGGCGGGCCAAGAATGAGGTGATCGCCCGCCTCGTCGCTGAAGCCCTCCCAATAGGAACGCGCGGCAAGATGGGGGCTGTTCAACAGTTCGGTCGGCCGATAGGCGCACGCCGCGATGACCTGCGCTTCCTGCAGGCGGCGGACCACGTCTTCCGCATCCTCGTTGCGCAGATGCTCCTGAATGATGTCGAAGAGTGCCGACCAGTTCCGAGCGCGCGCCGCGGGGTTCGCAAATCGCGGGTCGTCCGGCAGGCTCTCAAGCCTCAGCGTCTCGCATAACGCCCTGAAACGATGAGGATAGATCCAGATGCAAACCCACGTGCCACGGCAAAGAACCTGCCCGGCGGGGATCTCCTGATCGCCCCGGCGGCGATCCGTGCCGTTATAGGCATATTGCAGCACGTAGGGAAAACACATGGCGGCGGCCGTCTCGGCCACGTCCGCGCGCGCGACCTGCCCGCCGGCCCCCCTCGCTCGCGCATAGAGCGCTGTCGCTGCGCTGATATAGGCCGCGACACCGGCAGCGTATGACGCACGGTTTCCAACGCCGTAAAGCGGCTCGCGACCCCCTTCGCCATTGTTGGCCATCATACCGGATATGGCCTGATAAACCAGCTCGGACCCCTTCCAGTCTCGGTAAGGCCCGTCTGCGCCAAAGGAGGACACCTCGACACAGATGCAATCGTCTGCGGCGACTGCCTGAATCTCTCCGGCCACCCCAGCCGGCACGACGACGACGTCCGCATTCTCCAGGAGTTGCGAAAGCGCATCGCTGGATGGGGGCAGGTCGACAATCTCCTTGCCAAAATTGAGGTGAAAGAAGGTCAGGGAGCGGCCAGCTTCGTCGAAAGGCCCGATCCGCCGTACCGGCGAGCCTCCCGCCGGCTCCGCCAGAACTACATTCGCCCCGAAATCAGCGAACAATCTGCTGCAATATTGGCCGGCGATGGATCCCGACAAATCGATGACACGAAATGCGCCCAGTGCTGCTGCCATGGCATTCTCCTGCGCGCACCATAGACAGCCTTGCATCCGGATGCAATAGCGCACATACCAGGGTCAAGCGCAAGGCCCGCAATTGACAGGGGTATGCTTCGCGGTGTCTTGAAATTTGCGGTGAGGGCGAGTGGGAAGAGGCACGATAATGGAAAAGAAACCGCTGACGTCCCGGCAATTGGCGAAGATGATCGGTGTCAGCCAATCGACGATCTCTCGCACGTTCTCGAAACAGGACAGCGTTTCGCCGGAAACGCGGGCGAAAGTCATCGCAGCCGCGCGCCAGCTCGGCTACCGGCCGAATGCGATCGCGAGAATCCTGTCGAAGCACACGTCCGATATCGTCGGATTGGTGACCGCGGATATCCAGAGCCCGCTCTATCTCGATCTTCTCGACCAGCTATCGTCGCGCATGCAGGCCGTTGGACTTCACCCGCTGCTTTTCAACTTGCCCGCCGGCGCCGACGGGGCCGACCAGCTCGATGTCCTGCGGCAGTACAATGTAAGGAACGTCGTCGTCATTTCCGGCCGCATCTCACATGCGGCAGTCGCCGAGTGGGCGGAAGACGGCCGCTCGGTCATCCTGGTCAACCGGAACATTCCCGACGCGCAGATCGGCAGTGTCCGCTGCGACAACATCGAAAGCTCGAGAATGATCGCAGATCATTTTTACGAGCTCGGCCACCGACGCGTTGCCTTCGTCGGCGGACCGAAAGGCACTCCGACCAGCACCGAGCGCGAGGCCGCGTTCACCCAACGGGTCGCCGAATTGGGCATGACGCTGTGCGCCGTTGGTGGAGGTCGGGAGTATCTCCACGAAGCAGGGGTGGAGGCGGCGAAGGCGGTCATGGATCGCGCGCCCGACGGCATATTTTTCGCGAACGACCGGCTTGCGATCGGTGGCCTGTTCGCCTTGCGCGGAGAACTGGGACTCAGGGTGCCGGGCGATGTATCGATCGTAGGCTTTGACGACATCGCCATGGCCGCATGGACCGGGATCGAGCTGACCACCGTGCGCCAGGATGTCGTCCGAATCGCAGAAGCGACCATGGACTTGCTCGAAGCTGCGCTGGGCGGCGAAGGAAGAGATAGCCAGAATGTCCTTCTTCCCTGCGAACTGATCATCCGAAGAACGACCGGACCAGCAATCTGAGGCCCGGGATCGCGGGCCACTGCTACGTCGCGCTGCACAGCTTAGGTTTGTCAACGAAAGCCGACCCTGTCAGTGACGGCGGCGGGGAGACACCCAGGCGCCCAGTTCGGTATGCGGACAATGCAAACATGCCGGTCGGTGGCAATGGACGTTATAAAGCGCCAATCAGCCGATCAGATCGCGAGAAAGGCCTCCGGCGAATTTGGTTGCACTTGGGCGTGCATGCGAGCGCGATTTGATCCTACAGGAGATCGCGGAAGAGCCAAGCGCAGCAAGAGAACGCCTGCGGGCTGAGGCCGGCCCGGACGACGGACACTGCCATTTTCGCTCGCACCAACTTTCGCAGAAGCGGTCTGGGTCCATGTTTGACGTTTTTGCTCGGCGGGGGGAGGCCGCGCAATATTGTTTCGCGGATGGGCGTTTTCCAGACTTCTCCTTGCTACCTTTGCAGCGGCTTTAAATCCATTTGACGTACGCGTCATTTCTATGCCTAATCGGACCTTCAATCGGGTTGCCCGTGCGTACGGCCTGTGCCGTGCAGCGGGCGAACACCAACAAGCCGGAGGGGAAAAGAAGGGCATGCAATCGGCGTTTTCGACCGACGAAAGTGGCGAAAGCAACAGCTCCTTCCCGCAACTCCCCTGCCGCAGCGCCGGATGGCGATCTCTTTCTGCAAACCACGTATGCTCAGGCGCCGCATGGTCGGCGTCTCCACGCTGACGGAGGGGATGGCAGCAAGCAGCCGAAGGCGCGTTCGCAGCAAAGCAACAAAAACGCATGAACGCGAAGAGTGATGGGAGTCCAACTATGTTGAGAATGGCAGGAATCCGGCCGCTCATGGCCGGCGCTTTGGTGATGGCCGGCGTTTTCGCCGGCGCGAGCACTGCACTCGCCCAGGTCATCTATGTCCGCGGCAACGATGCCAACCCCGAGACGCTCGACCAGCACAAGACCTCGACGATCGCGGAGGCCAACATACTGCGCGACCTCTATGAGGGCCTTGTGATCTACAGCGCGAAAGCGGAGGTTATCCCCGGCGCCGCCGAGAGCTGGGAGACGTCCGATGACGGCCTGACCTGGACGTTCAAGATCCGCGACGACGCAACCTGGTCGAACGGCGATCCGGTGACCGCCGAGGATTTCGTCTTCTCCTACCAGCGGATCATGAATCCGGAGACCGGCGCGAAATACGCCAACATGCTCTATCCCATCAAGAATGCGGAGAAGATAAACAAGGGCGAGATGGAGCCGGGCGAGTTGGGCGTACATGCCGTGGACGACAAGACGCTGGAGATCACGCTCGAGCAGCCGACCCCTTATTTCCTGCAGCTTCTCACCCACCAGACGAGCTACCCGGTTCACGAGGCGAGCGTGGAGGAACACGGCTCTGATTTCGTGAAGCCGGAGAACATGGTCACCAACGGCCCTTACAAGCTCGTCTCCTTTGTGCCTAACGACAAGGTGGTGCTTGAGAAGAACCCCGAATTCCGCGAAGCGGACAAGGTGGCGATCGATCGCGTCGAGTTCATCCCCTTCGAGGAGCGCGCTACCTGCGTGCGCCGCTTCGAGGCGGGTGAGGTGCTGAGCTGTTCCGACCTTCCGGCCGAGCAGCTTCAGTCACTGAAGGAGCGGCTGGGTGATCAGGTGCACGTGGTCCCCTATCTCGGCACCTATTATTACGCGCTCAACAATAAGACGGAGAAGCTCAAGGACGCGCGGGTTCGCCAGGCGCTCTCCATGATGGTTGACCGCGAATTCATCGCCGACGAGATTTGGTCGGGCGCCATGCTTCCCGCCTACACCTTCGTGCCGCCGGGCATCGGCAACTATCCGGGCGGCGGCCCCGAGGTGGAATGGGCCGACCTCGACCCGCTCGACAAGGAAGACCAGGCGATCGCGCTCATGAAGGAGGCCGGCTACGGTCCCGACAATCCGCTGGAGCTGGAAATTTCCTACAGTGCCGGTGAGAACCACAAGAACACGGCGACCGCCATCGCCGACATGTGGAAGCCGCTCGGCGTGAACGTGACGTTCAACGTTCGCGACGGCTCGGCACACTACTCGCACCTGCGCGACAGCGACGACTACGAAGTGGCGCGCGCCGGCTGGATCGGTGATTATTCCGACCCGCAGAATTTCCTGTTCCTCTGGGAGAGCGACAACACCGGCTTCAACTATTCCAAGTACGACAACCCGGAATACGACAAGCTGATGGACCAGGCGGCCGCGGAAGGCGATATCGAGAAACGCGCCGAGATCCTTCGCCAGGCGGAAGCCCTGCTCGTGGAAGACGCAGCCGTCATTTCGATGCTTTATTATTCCTCCCTCTCGCTCGTCTCGCCCAGGCTGAAGGGCTGGGAAGACAATCTTCAGAATGCTCACGCCTCGCGCTGGATGAGCATCTCCGAATAATTCCTGCGTCCCGGGGCCGTACCGTGTGCGGCCCCGGGCAACAGCGAGAGTGACGAGCCGATGTTTGGCTATGTTTTGCGGCGCCTTTTCGGGGCGATCCCGACGCTATTTATCATCATCACGCTTTCCTTCTTCCTGATGCGCATCGCGCCCGGCGGCCCGTTCGACCGCGAGCGCGCCCTGGAAGCAAAGGTGCTCGAAAACCTGAACCGCGTGTTCCATCTCGACCGCCCCCTGTGGGAGCAGTATCTCTATTATCTCGGCAATCTCGCGCGTGGCGATCTCGGGCCGAGCTTCATCTACCGCGACTTTTCCGTTCAGCAGCTCCTGGGCAGCGGTCTGCCGATCTCGATCCAGCTCGGCGCGTCGGCGCTGCTGCTGGCGCTGTTTGTCGGCTCCGTGCTGGGCACGATCGCCGCTCTGCGCCAGAACTCCTGGGTCGATTACGCCGTGACCGGGGTTGCCACCTTCGGCATCACCGTTCCGAACTTCGTCGTGGCCCCGCTGCTTTCGCTGATCTTCGGCGTCTGGCTCAGCCTGCTTCCGGCGGGTGGCTGGAACGGCGGCGGGTTGGCCAATATGACGCTTCCCGTCATCACGCTCGCTCTGCCGCAGGTCGCCATTATCGCCCGCCTGATCCGCGGCTCCATGATCGAGGCGCTGCGGTCCGACCATGTGCGCACCGCCCGCGCCTACGGGCTGCCGGCCAGGATGGTCGTGATCGTGCACGCGCTGCGCGCGGCCTGCCTGCCGGTGGTCTCCTATCTCGGCCCGGCCGCGGCCGCGCTGCTCACCGGTTCCGTCGTGGTGGAAACCATCTTTGGCCTTCCCGGCATCGGCCGCTATTTCGTGCAGGGCGCGCTCAACCGTGACTACACGCTGGTGATGGGCACGGTGATCATCGTCGCGGTCTTCGTGGTCGTCTTCAACCTGATCGTGGATCTCCTCTACGCCGCTTTGGATCCGAGGGTGCGCTATGACTGATGTTGCAACCAACACACCGGAACTCGCCGCCGGCAAGCCGGTAGCAGGCCGCTCACTCTGGGCCACCGCGCTGATGCGGCTGCGCCGCAACAAGGCGGCCATGGCGAGTCTCGTCATCCTCTGCGTCTTCATCCTCGCGGGCATCTTCGGGCCGATGCTGGCCCCGCACCACTATTCCACTGTCTATCCAAACTATGTGCGGGTGCCGGCAAGTCTCGAAGCCTATCCGAGTGAAGACGATCTCATCCCTCAGGCGGAGAGCGTGCTTGCCCGCACGCGGCTCGATATCAATTCGGTCGTGGTCGATGGGAATACGCTGCGCGTGGAGGCGTCTTCCGAACGCGAGATCGATCCGCGCGTGACGCGCTATCTCGACCGCTCGGACATCTTCTCGAACGCCCGCATCACCGAAACGAGCGCCGACGGCCGCTCTGTCGTGATGGAGGCCAATGTCGACCGCTTGCGCTTCATCTTCGGCACGGACGGCAACGGCCGCGATCTCTTCGCCCGTATCCTGATCTCGATCCGGATATCGCTGATGATCGGGGCGCTCGCCACCGGCGTGGCGCTGATCATCGGCGTGATCTACGGAGCAACGGCGGGCTTCCTCGGCGGCCGGGTCGACAACATGATGATGCGCGTGGTCGACATCCTCTACGCGCTGCCCTTCACCTTCTTCGCCATCCTGCTGGTGGTCTTCTTCGGCCGCAACGTCGTGCTCATGTTCATCGCCGTCGGCGCGGTCGAGTGGCTCGACATGGCGCGCATCGTGCGCGGCCAGACCATATCGCTTCGCAGACGCGAATTCGTGCAGGCGGCGGAGGCGCTGGGCGTGAGCTCGGGCGGCATCCTGCGCCGTCACATCATTCCCAACACGCTCGGGCCTGTGATCATCTACATGACGCTGCTCATCCCGAAGGTGATCCTGCTTGAAAGCTTTCTGTCCTTCCTCGGCCTCGGCGTTCAGGAGCCGTTGACGAGCCTCGGCGTGCTGATCTCCGAGGGTGCGCGCAACATGCGCGCGGCACCTTACATGCTGCTTTACCCATCGCTGGCGCTGACGCTGCTCCTGTTCACCCTGAACTTCCTGGGAGACGGCCTGCGCGACGCGCTCGACCCGAAGGATCGCTGACATGAGCAGGAGCGAACGCATTTTCGACATCCGCGACATCCGTGTAACCTTCGATACGCCGGACGGCCCAGTCGAGGCCGTGCGCGGCGTAGACATGCATGTGAATGCCGGGGAGACCGTTGCCGTGGTGGGCGAATCGGGATCCGGCAAGAGCCAGATCATGATGGCGGCGATGGGACTGCTCGCCTCCAACGGGCGGGCAGAAGGGTCGGTCGCCTATCGCGGGCAGGAGCTGATCGGCCTCTCCCGCGAAAGGCTCAATCGCATCCGCGGTGCCAAAATCACCATGATCTTCCAGGAGCCGATGACATCGCTCGACCCGCTCTACACGATTGAGCGGCAGATCTGCGAACCCATCATCGTGCATGGCGGTCTGTCGACTTCGGCTGCGCGCAAGAGAGCGCTGGAGCTTCTGAAGCTGGTGCACATCCCCGATCCCGAGCGCCGCCTCAAATCCTATCCGCACGAGCTTTCGGGCGGGCAGCGCCAGCGCGTCATGATCGCCATGGCGCTGGCCAATGACCCGGACCTTCTGATCGCCGACGAGCCGACCACCGCGCTCGACGTGACGATCCAGGCGGAAATCCTGCGGCTGTTGGCCGAACTACAGAAGAAGCTCGGCATGGCGATCCTCTTCATCACCCATGACCTCACCATCGTCGAAGCTTTCGCCGATCGCGTCTATGTGATGCAGAAAGGGGAGGTGGTGGAGGAAGGCGCTACGGAGGCCATCTTGCAGCGCCCCGCCAAGGCCTACACCAAGATGCTGCTTGCGGCCGAGCCGGAAGGCTCCAAGCCTCCGGTCCCGGAGGGGACACCCGTCCTGCTCGACGCGAACAAGGTCTCGGTCACTTTTTCCTCCGGCAGCGGCTTCTTCTCGCGCAACAAATTCGAGCTCAAGGCCGTGCAGGATGTGACGCTGTCGCTGCGGGCGGGACAAACGATCGGCATCGTGGGCGAGTCGGGTTCCGGCAAATCCACGCTCGGCCGCGCCTTGCTGCAGCTCCTGCCTTCGGAAGGGCGGGTCGTCTATCAGAGCACGCCGATCCAGGGTCTCGATCGCGGGGGCATGCGGCCCTATCGGAAGAACCTGCAGATGGTCTTTCAGGATCCTTACGGCAGCTTGAGTCCGCGCATGACGGTAGGCGAGATCATCACGGAGGGGCTCTTGGTCCACGAGCCTCAGCTTACGGCACGCGAACGTGAAGATGCTGCAACGGAGGCGCTGAAGGAGGTCGGGCTCGATCCCGCTACGCGCAACCGCTTCCCGCATGAATTCTCGGGCGGCCAGCGCCAGCGCATCGCCATCGCGCGCGCTGTGGTGCTGAAGCCCACAGTCATCGTGCTCGACGAGCCGACCTCCGCGCTCGACCGCTCCGTGCAGAAGCAGATCATCACGCTGCTCCGCCGCATCCAGCAGAGCCACGGCCTTTCCTACATCTTCATCAGCCACGACCTTGCGGTCGTGCGCGCGCTCGCCGACTACACGATCGTGATGAAGTCGGGCCGCGTGGTGGAGGAGGGGCCGACGGAAGAGGTCTTCCGGCAACCTTCAAGCGATTACACCCGTGCCTTGATGCAGGCGGCCTTCCATCTCAGGGAGGTGTTGGAACGGCAGGCGGTGGTCCCCGCCTAGAGCCTTTCAGGTTTTGGCGGAAGCGTATCCTGCATTGACGAAGTAGTTGCTGCATTCACTGGGCTGGATTGAGGAGACGAGGCCGCCGATATGACGCCATGTCTCCTCATGGTTCACTTTTTGGGCCGCGCGCATCCAGTGCTTGATCTTGGCGAAAGCCTGCTCGATGGGGTTAAGGTCTGGGGAATAAGGCGGCAGGTACCAGAGCCTTGCGCCGGCGGCTTTGATCATCTGCCGGACGGCGGCCGACTTGTGCGAGCCGAGATTGTCCATGACGACGATGTCGCCCGGTTCAAGCACCGGCACGAGCTGCTGCTCGACATAGGCGCGGAAGCACTGGCCGTTGATCGGTCCATCGAAGACGCAAGGCGCCGTCAGCCGGTCATGGCGCAAAGCGCCGAGGAAGGTCAGCGTGCGCCAGTGGCCGTGCGGGGCAAAGCCGCGCAGGCGCTTGCCGCGTGGTCCCCAGCCCCGCAGCGGCGCCATGTTGGTCTTGATCCAGGTCTCGTCGATGAACACCAGCCGTGTCGGATCGAGACCGGACTGCCAAGAACGCCAGCGTTGCCGCCGGCGGGCGATGTCGGCACGAGCCTGCTCAAGGGCGAACAGCGTTTTTTGAACCGAAGCCCCTCGCGGCGCAGGAACCGCCACACCGTATCGTGCGACACCTTCACGCCGCGCGCCGCCAGCTCTTCCTTCAGCTTGTGCAGCGACAGATGCGGCGTCTGGCTGATCCGCTCGGCGATGAAGGCACGGTGCGGCTCCAGCACGCGCTTGCGGTGCCCGCCCATCTTGCCCGGCGCCACAGACCCGCTCGCACGGTAGCGCTGAGACCACTTCACCGCCGACGAGACGGCAACGCCGAAACGAGCCGCCACCGACCGGCAGCTCTCGCCGGCCTCGACCGCCCCAACAACACGTTCACGCAGATCATTCGAAAGAGGTCGCGTCATCCCATGCTGGCCTCCACTCCAGCCAGCATCTTGAATCACAAAACCTCCGAAATCGGAATCCCCTCCGATTCAGACACAACCTGAACCGCTCTAAGCGGGCGCCCTGCCCGAAAGACTACACCTCAAGTGTGTCCACCAGACGGCCAGCGCCATGGCGGAACGGGTCGGTCGTGGGCAGGCCCACACGGTCTTCGATCTCCCGCAGACACGTCTCTGCTTCAGTGTCGGAAAGCGCCGCGGTGTTGACCGAGATTCCGGCCACGCGGACGTCCGGGTTCACGATGCGCGCGGTCTCCAGTGCAAGTTCCTGCAGCGCCTCGAGCGAGGGCAGCTTGTAATGCGGCAGGCCGCGCATATGGGTGCGCGTCGGCTCATGGCAGAGCACCAGTGCATCCGGCTGACCGCCGTGGACTAGCGCCATCGTGACGCCGGAGAAGGAAGGATGGAACAGGCTGCCCTGGCCTTCGATCAGGTCCCAGTGGCCGGCTTCATTGTCGGGCGTCAGCCACTCGACTGCGCCCGCCATGAAGTCCGCCACCACGGCGTCGAGCGGAATGCCCGAACCGGTGATCAGGATGCCTGTCTGGCCTGTGGCCCGGAAGGTGGCTTTCATGCCGCGCGTGCGCATCTCTCGCTCCATGGCGAGTGCCGTGTACATCTTGCCCACCGAGCAATCCGTGCCGACGGCGAGGCAGCGCCTGCCGCTGCGTTTCCTGCCGTCGGCGATCGGATAGTCGTGCTGCGGCACGCGCACGTCGAAAAGCGTTGTGCCCGCGCGTTCGGCGGCCTGGACAAGATGGGGAAGGGCTGTCAGCCGGTTGTGAAGGCCCGCGGCGATGTCCATGCCCGCTTCCGCCGCGGCGGTGAGCGTGGACAGCCAGCTTGACGAGATGACGCCGCCGCGATTGGCCGCACCCACCACCATGGTCTGCGCGCCGGCTGCCCGTGCCTCCTCCACCGTCATCTCGGGCAAACCGAGATCGGCCTTGCAGCCGGGCAGCCGCAGCTGGCCTACGCAGAATTCCGGCCGCCAATCCTTGATACCTTGAGCCACCTTGGCGGCAAGCTGGTCCGCCGCGTCGCCGAGGAACAGAAGGTACGGGGTCTTCAGCATCGCATCTCTCCTTTTGTGCCGCGATTGCTGCCGGGAGCCGCCCGTTCTGTCAAGGAAGCTTTCGGTGCGCAGTCGTGCAATCCCGTTGATTGCGCAGGCGGGTAAGGTTAACGATGGGTTACGACGAAACGGGGGGCCCGGTTTGGACGCGGTAAAGAAGGCGATCAGAAGCGCCCTGCAGAAGGGCGACGCGAATGACCGGGCGTTCCGCGAGAAGGTCTATCGGCAAGCATTTGCCGCCCTCGAGCGTTCGATGCAGGCGCGCCCGGACTTGGCCGCAGAAGAGGTCCAGCAGCGCCGCGAGCAGATCAAAGCCGCGATCATCGAAATCGAGCGGGAATATATCCCCCGCGAAGCCCCGCAGCCTTCCGCGCCCACGCCCCCTCCGCCTGGAGAGCCTTCCCCCTCCTCCGCAGAGGAAGTGGTTCCGGAGCGACGCGAACCCGATTTCATGCCGCGCATCGAGCGCGCGGAGCGCCTCCAGCTCCGTGATGAGCCGACACCCGACTATTCCCCCTTGGGCGAGGTTCGCAGACCCGTGGCTGCGCGGCGGCGACGGCCGATCGCGTTGCTTGTTGCAATCCTGGCTCTGGTTGCCGTGATCGGACTCGGCCTGTGGTGGATTGTCGGCGGGATTCCCAGGCCGGCGGAACAGGGTGGCGTGGGGGCTGGCGGCGAGATTGCCGGCACGCCGCCGCCCATGGCCGAAGGCGCCGCGTCGGATCGTGATTGGATAACCGTGTTCTCGCCTACCGACCCCACGACGGCCAGCACCGCTGCAGGCGCGAGCGCGGAAGCAATGAGCGAAGCCGGCGAGTCCTTTCTGAGGATCGGGGCACGGGATCCGGATGGCGCGGTGACCTTCGACGTCGGGCAGGGCGTGCTTGAGCAGCTTGCGGGAGGGCGCGCCGTCTTCAGCCTCAACGCACGCGCGAGCGAGGGGGAAACGCAAATCTCGATTTCCTGCGATTTCGCGGCGCTTGGCGGATGCGGGCGTACACGTTACGAAGTGGGTGACGCGCCTTCCGAATACCTTTTTGAAATCCAGTTGCCGGACCGGCAGCCGACGGGCGGCGGAAGGATTTCGATCGCGCCGGACGTCGCTGGCCAGGGTCGCCTGCTCGATGTGTTTTCGCTGCGGGTGAGCATAGCGGAGTAGCGATGGCCGGGCGACGGCCGGAGATTTCGCGCTGCGCTATGCGCTTTCCTCACTCCGTGTCCGGCTGGCTCTGGCTTGTTCCTCCAGAAGGGCTTCAAGCGTCTCGATGCGGTCGGCCTCGCCCGAGGGCTTGTCCCATCGGAGGCGCGAGACGCGCGGGAATCGCATGGCAATGCCCGATTTGTGGCGCGTGGAGCGCGCAAGGCCTTCGAAGGCGACCTCGATCACAAGGCCGTGATTGCGATCGGCCCTGACGGCGCGCACGGGGCCGAAACGCTCGACCGTGTTGTCGCGCACATATTTGTCGATCTGCTTCAGTTCCTCGTCGGTAAAGCCGAAATAGGCCTTTCCCACGGGCACCAGCATCGGATCCTCCTCCGGTCCTGCCCAGACGCCGAATGTATAGTCGGAATAGAAGCTCGATCGCTTGCCATGGCCCCGCTGGGCATACATCAGCACGGCATCCACGGTGAAAGGATCGCGTTTCCATTTGAACCAGGGGCCCTTTGGTCGGCCCGGCAGATAGTGGGAGTCCTTCCGCTTCAGCATCAGCCCTTCTATGATGGGATGCGGCGGATTCATTCGCTTCACGTCGAGTTCCTGCCAGGTCTCGAAGGGGATTGTCGGCGAAACGTCGAACCGGTCGGCCAGCAGGTGCCGCAGGAACTCCTGCAGCAGCGCTCGCCGCCCTTCATAGGGCAAGGCGCGCGTGTCGCGGCCGCCGAGGGCGAGGATGTCGTAGCAGCGCATGAAGACCGGATAATCCCGCAGCATTTTCTGCGACACGGCCTTCCGGTTCAGCCGTTGCTGCAGGTCGGAGAAGGTGCCGGTCCGTTCCCGCGGATCACCTACCAGAAGCTCGCCGTCCAGTGCCGCATCGAAATCCATGGCTTCGGCGAGATCCGGAAAGGTGTTGGAGATCTCGTCGCCCGTGCGCGAATAGAGCTTCCTCACGCCGCCTTCGGCCACGGCCTGCACGCGAATGCCGTCCCACTTCCATTCGGCGGCATAGTCCGCGGGCGTGAGGCCGGCGAAATCCGTCTCCTCCATTGCATGCGCCAGCATCACGGGCCGGAACGGCGCCTTGGCCGCGTTCTCCGGCTTCGGCCCGCGCTTCTCGAGCCAGGCGAAAAGCGCGGTATAAGGCGGCCAGAGCCCGTGCCAGAGCTCCTCGATCTCCTGCACGTCCACCTGGCCGAATTCGGCCAGCGCCTGCTTGGTGAGCCGGGCGGAGACGCCGACGCGCAAACCCCCTGTCGCAAGCTTGATCGCCGCGAAACGCCCGGAAGGCGAAAGCTCGTCGAGGACGCGCGCCACGACCGCCGGCGCGTCGGAGCGGCTCGCCTGCGCCAGCCTCTCGACCACCTCAGAAAGGGCTGGCGTCTCCGCTTCCTTGTTCTCGCCGGCGGGCCAGATGAGCGAGACGGTCTCGGCGAGGTCGCCTACATAATCGTAGGAATAGCCGAAGAGCACCGGGTCCACCCGTTCCATCACCAGCGCACGCAGCATCGCGGGCTTCACCGCCGGGAAGCCGATGCCGCCAGTGAGCGCCGCCAGCCCAAATCCACGGTCGGGGTCGGAAACGGTCTCGAAATAGTCGGTTAGAAGCCGCAGTTTGCCGTTACGCGACGGCGTCAGCACCAGCCGATCGAGAAGCTCCGCGAAGCGCTCCATTATTCGGCCTCGTCTTCGTAGCCGGCGATGTGCAGCGGCTTGGCGGCGATGCCGTTCAGCTCGCACCAGCGCACCAGTGCCTCTTCGCGCCCATGCGTCGCCCACACCTCGCCAGCGCCCGTCTCACGGATCGTCTGCGTCAGCTCCTCCCAGTCCGCATGGTCGGAGATGATGAGCGGCAATTCGACACCGCGCTGGCGCACCCGCTGGCGGATGCGCATCCAGCCGGATGCGAAGCAGGCGAGCGGATCGGCGAAGCGGCGTGACCAGCGGTCGTCGATGGCCGCCGGCGGCGCCACGACGATGGCGCCCGCCGGCGGGGCCGCCCCGCGCTCTTCCACCGTCGCCGGCTGCAGTATGCCGAGCGGGACGCCGGCGCTCTCGTAATAATCGCAGAGCTTCACCAACGCGCCATGGATGAAGATGGTATCGTTGTAGCCGGCATCGCGAAGGAGCGCGATCACTCTCTGCGCCTTACCCAGCGTATAGGCGCCGACGATATGCGTGCGCTCGGGAAACTGCCGCACCGATTTCAGCAGTTGTGCGATCTCGTGCGAGGCGTCCGGATGGGTGAAGACCGGCAAGGCAAAGGTCGCCTCGGTGATGAAGATGTCGCAGGGGATGGGCTCGAAAGAGGCACAAGTGGGATCGGGGCTGCGCTTATAGTCGCCCGATGCCACGATGCGTGTGCCGCCCCCCTCCACGCAGATCTGTGCGGAGCCCAGCACGTGGCCGGCGGGGTGGAAGGTCACCTCGACGCCGTCGATGGTGATCCTCTCGCCAAGCTGCACCTCCTGGACGGAGCCCGCGAAGCCGGGGCCGTAGCGCAGTTCCATGATGTCCAGCGTTTCCCGCGTGGCGAGCACCGCGCCGTGGCCCGCCCGCGCATGGTCCGAATGGCCGTGCGTGATCAACGCACGCTCGACCGGCCGCACGGGGTCGATGAAGAAGTTTCCCTCGGGACAGCAGAGGCCCTCGGGCCGGGAGCGGAGAAGTTGCGCCATAGGTTGAAGATAGGTGTTTTTCCGTCGAGCGGAAGACGCTTGCAAATCCCGTGTTTCTCCATCATAAGCGCGCGCTCGCGCCGGAACTGTTCGATGATCCCCCTTTCATTCTCTTCGGGCAACCTGCTTGCCGACCGACGCGCCGATTATGCAGAGATGCTGTTTTCAACCGGCGACCACAAAGCCGCCACAGACTTGATGGCGGAAGCCCTCGCGCTTGTCCCCGGATGGGTGGCCGGCCATTTTCGCCATGGCGAAATGCTGGCGGAGGCAGGTGAGCTCGCCGCCGCCGTGGAGGCTTGGCGCAACGCGCTCCGCCTCGATCCCGAAGATCGCTTGGGTGCCGCGCTAAAGCTGGAACTCCACGGTGCCCTTTCCGGCCTTGAGGCTGCCCCCAGCGCCTTTGTGGAACGACCAATACGCGGATGCATTTGACGGGGCCCTCGTCGAAAAGCTTGCCTACCGCGTGCCCGAACTGCTGTGGGACGCGCTGCAGAAGCTGGCACGCGAGCGCTTCGCCCATGCGGTCGACCTCGGCTGTGGCACTGGCCTCATGGGCGAGCGGCTAAGGGCCGCGGCGAGCTTCCTGGAAGGCATGGATATTTCGGGCGAGATGTTGAAGCGCGCCGAGGCCAAGCGCATCTACGACAGGCTCCGGCGCGAAGACCTCCTGAAGCTCGGCGCCCTCCCGCGCGAGGCCGATCTCGTCATGGCTGCCGACGTCTTCATGTATCTCGGCGCGCTTGCCCGCGTCTTCGAAATGGTTGCCGCGAGCCTGCAGCCGGGGGCCGTCTTCGCCTTCTCGGTCGAAAGCCATGACGGGCCGGAGGAGATGGTGCTGCGCCCCTCGCGCCGCTACGCCCATTCGTCCGCCCATATCCGTGCACTGCTCGCTGCCGCCGGTTTCGATATTGCCTTCTTCGAAGCGGCCACGATCCGCATGGATCGCGGCGAGCCGGTGCAGGGCCTGATCGTGGTGGCGGTGAGGAGGGGAGCTTCTGTGGTGGCGGGGGATATGATGATGCCTGACGAAGCAGCCGAGCGGACCGAGTTGCAGTAGAAATACGGAAGGCTGGTTACCTTTCGCCCCCTCTCTGGCCGGCAGGCCAGGGAGGTGCGCGAAAGGGAGCCGGCCTGATGCAATAGAAAAGGAAGGCCCCCACTTGGCCGTCGCTCTGTTCTGCATTAGTTCTAGCCATCTTGGAACAGACGGATATCACCGCCGGCGACCGCGCCACCCTTCTGCCCGCGTTGTTCCGCGAGTGGTTCGACGCGCGCGGATGGTCGCCGCGTCCGCACCAGCTTGAACTTCTGGGCCGTACGCGTGTGGGCCGCTCGGTGCTCCTGATCGCTCCCACAGGCGCGGGCAAGACGCTGGCCGGCTTTCTCCCCTCCCTTACGGATCTTGCCGAAGGGCCGAAACGCAAGCCGGGCGAAGCCCATCGCGGAATCCACACGCTCTACATCTCCCCCCTCAAGGCGCTCGCCGTCGACATTCAGCGCAACCTGACGAAGCCGGTGGAGGAGATCGGACTTCCCATCCGCATCGAGACCCGAACGGGCGACACGCCCGCCCACAAGCGCCAGCGTCAGAAATACGCCCCGCCGGATATTCTGCTCACCACCCCCGAGCAGCTCGCCCTGCTGATCGCCTCGGCGGACGCGGAGCGCTTCTTTGCCGGCTTGCAATATGTCGTGCTGGACGAACTGCACTCGCTCGTCACCTCCAAACGCGGCCATCTCCTGTCGCTGGGCCTGGCGCGGCTTCGGCGGCTGGCGCCCGGCACCATCGGCATCGGCCTTTCGGCCACCGTTGCGGACCCGGACGGCCTGCGTCGATGGCTCGTGGATCAGAACCTTCCGGGCGCGATGGCCGATATCGTGACGGTGGCGGGCGGTGCCAAGCCGGAGATCGCCATTCTGGAGACGGAGGAACGCGTCCCCTGGTCCGGGCATTCGGCGCGTTATGCCATTCCCGCGATCTATCAGGCCATCAAGCGTCATAGGACCACCCTGCTCTTCGTCAACACACGCAGCCAGGCGGAGCTCCTTTTCCGCGAGCTCTGGCACATCAACGAGGAGAACCTGCCGATCGCGCTCCACCATGGCTCGCTCGATGTGGCGCAGCGGCGCAAAGTCGAGAAGGCGATGGAGACGAACAGCCTGCGCGCCATCGTCGCCACCTCGACACTCGATCTCGGTATAGACTGGGGCGACGTGGACCTCGTCGTCCATGTGGGCGCGCCGAAGGGCGCGAGCCGGCTCGCCCAGCGCATCGGCCGTTCCAATCACCGCATGGACGAGCCGAGCCAGGCGATCCTCGTGCCGGCAAATCGTTTCGAGGTGATGGAGTGCCGGGCGGCCCTCGAAGCCAACTATCTGGGCGCGCAGGATACGCCGCCCTTGGGTGAGGGTTCACTCGATGTATTGGCGCAGCACGTGTGGGGCCGCGCCTGCGCAAGCCCTTTCGACGAGGATGCGTTCTATGAGGAGGTGCGGAGTGCTGCGCCCTATGCCGAACTGCACCGCGCCACCTTCACCCGCGTGGTCGAGTTCGTCGCCACGGGCGGCTATGCGCTGAAGACCTATGAGCGCTACGCCAGGATCCGCCGCATGAAGGACGGCCGCTGGCGCATCTCCCATCCCAGTGTGGCGCAACAGTACCGCCTCAACGTCGGCACCATCGTCGAGGCGCCGATGCTCAATGTGCGGCTTACGCGCCGGCAGGGTGCGGGCGGCGGTGTCCGTGGCGGGCTGCTCCTCGGCCATGTGGAGGAATATTTCCTCGAAACGCTGGCGCCGGGGGACACCTTTATCTTCTCCGGAAGGACTCTGCGTTTCGAAGGCATCCGCGAGAACGAGGCTTTCGTGAGCAATGCCGCTGGCAGCGACGCGATGGTGCCCTCCTATGCCGGCGGCAAATTTCCGCTCTCCACCTATCTCGCCGGCGAGGTGCGTGCGATGCTCGCCGACCCCGCGCGGTGGAAAACGCTTCCCGACCAGGTTTCGGACTGGCTGCGCATCCAGCAGGAGAAGTCCGCTCTGCCCCGCAGGGAAGATCTTCTCGTCGAGACCTTTCCGCGCGGCGACCGCCATTATCTGGTGACTTATCCCTTCGAGGGCAGGCTGGCGCATCAGACGCTGGGCATGCTGCTCACAAGAAGGCTGGAGCGCCTCGGCGCGCGTCCACTGGGGTTTGTGGCGACGGATTACTCACTCGCCGTCTGGGCACTCGAGGATATGGGGCGAATGATCCGCCGTGGCGAGCTGTCGCTGGCCCGCCTCTTCGAGGAGGACATGCTCGGTGATGATCTGGAAAGCTGGCTGGCGGACAGCTGGCTGTTGAAGCGCACGTTCCGAAACTGCGCGGTCATCTCGGGGCTGGTGGAGCGCAACCATCCCGGCAAGGAGAAGACCGGGCGTCAGATTACGGTCTCCGCCGACCTCATTTACGATGTCTTGCGCGCCCATGAGCCCGACCACGTCCTGCTTCAAGCCACGTGGAAGGATGCCGCCACGGGCCTGCTTGATATCGGGCGGCTCGCCGAGATGCTGTCGCGCATCCACGGCCGAATCATGCATAAGGATCTGGAGCGGATTTCGCCGCTCGCCGTGCCGGTGATGCTGGAGATCGGCAGGGAGTCGGTAGCAGGCAGCGCGAACGAATCCCTGCTGGGCGAGGCCGCCGAAAGCCTGATCGAGGAGGCCATGGGCAGCGTATGAATATCGTGGAGCGGGTTTCATGGGAGGCGGTGGAGATCGCGGTCGCCGGCGAGCGCGCCGTTTGCGACCGCTCGGGCGCGCTCTATCTCCCCGCTGACCGGCTGCTCGTCGTCTCGGACCTGCATCTGGAGAAAGGCTCCTCCTATGCCCGGCGCGGCAGCTTCCTGCCGCCCTATGACACGCTCGCCACGCTCCGCCGCCTCTCCGCTATCATCGCGCGCTGGCAGCCCTCTGCCGTCATCAGCCTGGGCGACAGTTTTCACGATGCGGGCGGCTCCGGCCGCATGCCCGAGGCCTTCCGCGACCATTTGCTCGGCCTGATGGCGGGGCGCGACTGGTACTGGATCGCTGGCAATCACGATCCCGTTCCGCCAAAAGGTCTGCCCGGCGATTGGGTGAACGAGCTGGCGCTCGGCGGCCTCGTCTTCCGCCACGAGCCGACGCAAGGCGAAGAAGGTGAGATCGCCGGCCATCTCCACCCCGGCGCGCGCATCGTGCAGCGCGGCCGCTCCGTCCGCCGCGCCTGCTTCGCCTGCGACGGCCTGCGCATGGTCATGCCCGCTTTCGGCAGTCTCACGGGATCGCTCAACGTGCTCGACCGCGCCTTTGCCGGGCTGTTTCGCCGCGAGGCGCTTACGGCTTACATGCTGGGCCGCGACCGTGTCTATCCGATCGCCGGTGCTTTGCTGAGGCCAGCGTAGCTCGGAAAGCCCGTCCGCCTCAGTCCCTCCTGAACACGAGCCTGCCCAGCCAGCCGGTCGCAATGGCGAGCAGCACGGCGGAGAGGCCGTAGAGAAGGCTCTGCCGGTGCGCGAACTCGAAGATGCGCTGCTCCATGCCGGCCTTGCGGATTGTAAGTGGTGCCGACGTCTCGCGCAGGAACACGCCGTTGCGGAAGAGGAAGGCGCGCGCATTGTGTGTGCCGACCGGCACGTGCGGCGCCAGGTAGAGCGTTGCGCGGAAGAGAGTGCGCGAGAGGAACTGCACGCCCCCCACATTCTCCACATAGAGGTCCGCCGCCTCCTTGCGCTCCACCAGTGCCGCGGCGAATTCCTCGATCGTCCGCGGGTTGCCGTCGGCATCGAGCGGTTGCAGGTGGATGTTGTCCACTCGCAAAGCCAGCCTGCCGTAGCTGCCTGGATCGGTGATGTCTTGCGGCTGACGCGTCATGGCGACGGAATAGGAGGCCGGCACGTCCTTGAACACCACCGAATCGGTGTTGATCCACATGCCGAGCACCCGCGTCTTCTTGCGCACGACGGTTGTGCGTGGCGGGCCCTCGAGCACCACGATGACGTCGTATCGTCCCTGCCGGCTCACCAGCGGGTCGGCGTTGTCGAGCGCCCCGAAAATCGTGAGATTGGTTCCCGCGAAATCCGACGTTATGGCCACGCTGTCTGTGGAGAGCCCAATCTGAATCCCTTCGGGTGGCACTTCCTCCTGCTGCGCCGCCCCCTGGCCAATCGTGGCCAAAGAGAGTGCGGCGAGGAGGGCGAGCCGTGGCAGGAGCATCAAACCGCTCCCGCGAGCGAGTAGACGCTGGCCGGCCGCACAAAAAGGTCGAAGGCGAGCCTGAGCGCCACCGCGAGCACCAGAAGCGCCAGCAGCGCCCGAAGCTGCTCGCCGCGGAGCCTCTGCCCGACCCGTGCGCCATATTGGGCGCCAGCCACTCCGCCCACCATGAGCAGGAAAGCGAGCACGACGTCGACCGTCTGGTTCGCGGTGGCGTGCACGACCGTCGTGTAGGCGGCCACGAAGATGATCTGGAACAGCGAGGTGCCGACGACCACATTTGTCGGCACCTTCAGGAGATAGATGAGCGCCGGCACCATGATAAAGCCGCCGCCGACGCCCATCACTGAGGCAAGAAAGCCGATTATGACGCCGATGCCCAGCACCGGGATCACGCTGACGAAGAGTTTCGAGGCGCGGAAGCGCATCTTGAGCGGCAGCCGATGGATCCAGTTGTGCTGGCCGGGCCGGCGCAACGAAGCCGCCTGGCCGCCGCGTGCGCGCCGGATGGCCCGCACGCTTTCCACCAGCATCAGTCCGCCGACCGAGCCGAGCAGCACCACATAGAGGAGCGAGACCATGAGGTCGAGCTGGCCCAGGCTGCGCAGATAGGCGAAGACATAGATACCCATGCTCGAGCCCGCGAGGCCGCCAGCGAGCAGGACGGTGCCGAGCTTCACGTCGAGCGTGCCGCGCTTGAAGTGGGCGAGCGCACCGGAGAAGGAGGAGGCGATGACTTGGTTGGCACCCGTGGCGACGGCGATCGCCGGCGGTACGTTGTAGAAGATCAGGAGCGGCGTGATGAGAAAGCCGCCGCCCACGCCGAACATGCCCGAAAGGAAACCCACGGCGGCGCCCATGGAAAGTAGCACCACCATGTTGACGGACATTTCCGCAATCGGGAGATAGATGCCCACCCCGTCACACCAAGAAATTTAGCTGTGCACCCGGCACATGGCGGAACCGCCACGCATGATCAGTCGATCAGTTCGTTCTTGCGCCCACAATGCGGCGAAGTCAAACGCGCTGACCAGAAAACCTTGAAAACTCGCAGGAAATGGGGCAGCGGACGGTGGAAACCGGTCACATGGTTACCGCGCGATTGCGCGGTGGCGGTCGAGGTGCGAAACGGCCCGCCGGATGGGCATGGGCAACTGACTTTAGCCGTTCTGCTTCAGAAGGGCTCGAACGAGCGATTCGTCGATCTCGCCCGTTTCGGCCATGCCGTTCTGCCGCTGGAAAGCACGGATCGCGGCACGCGTCTTCTCCCCCATCACGCCGTCGGCCGGGCCGGCTTCGAAGCCCGCGTTGTTGAGGATGAGCTGCACGTTGGAGATCGCCTTCTTCATGTCCACGCCGGCCGTGATCTCCTGACCCTGCTGCCACTCTGCGGGAATCGTGACCGAATTGGCCGCAGGCTTGGGTTGCCGCGCGGTCCAGAGCTTCGCCTTGCCCTGCGCCTGGGCCAGATCCGCAGGCGCCATCGTCTTGGCGATCTCATCGCGTTTGGCCGCAGCGTCGTCGTCGCCCGTCCGGGCGACGATGTCGAACCATTTGTAGGCTTCGACGAGGTCGACGGGTATGCCCACGCCCTTCGTGGCGAGGATGCCGAGATTGAACTGGCTGTCGGTCACGCCGAGATCAGCCGCCTCCTGGAACCAGCGCGCGGCGGAGGTGTTGTCCGGAGAGCCGTCCGCGCCCATGGCGAAGAGCACACCCAGATTGTGCATGGCGCTGGCATTGCCCTGTTCGGCGGCGCGCTGGTACCATGTCTTCGCCTCGGCGAAGTTGCGCTCCACGCCGATGCCCTTTTCGTAGAGATTGCCGATGCGGTATTGCGCGGGCGCCAGCCCCTTTTCGGCGGCAAGCTCGTACCATTGAGCCGCCTTGGTCATATCGGCGGCGACCCCGCGGCCTTCCGCGAAGCGGCTGGCGATCTCGTAAAGAGCATCCGCCTTGCCGTCGGCGGCTGCTTCCCGCAGGGCCGAAGGCCCGATTTCCGGAGGAATCGCGGGCAGCTCGGCGGCAACGGCGGGCGCCGGTTCCGCTTGAGGAGTCTGTGTCGCTTCGGGGTTGCTTGGAAGCTCTGCCGGCAGCGCAGGGGCGGTCTGCTCCGATGTCTGCCCGGCGGTAGTGTCGTCCTCATGCGCGCTGCGATCGGCGTCGATCTGCGTAACCTCCGGGGGCTCGGGGAGCGCGGATGCCGTCTCCTCATCATCCGGCTGAGACGGTGTCTCCGCCGGTTCGGGAGTCGTCCGAGTCTGCACCGGATCCAGATCGGCCGCGGCCGATTGCGTGAGCGTCTCCGTTTCGCCCTCGCTCGCGCTGTTCTTGCCGAGCAGCATTACGTCCTCCGGCTTCTGGATGAAGCTGCCTCCGACATAGACCCCTCCAGCGATCAGAACGGCAGCCGCCATGGTCAGCAGGAGCTGCTTGCGGCGCCGGCGCAGCACGCCCTCCTGTTTGCGACTCTTTTTCCGCGGCTGGTTGGCGCCTTCTGTCTCCGCTTCTGCGGCGGCCTGGGCCGCCCGGCGCGCGGCGGCGATGAAATCGGCCTTTCCGGTTTCCTCCGCCGGGCGTTCGCGCGCTTCCTGCTGCTCGCGTACGCGCCGAATGATGGAATGGATGTCGGGGACACCCGATCCCGGCTCGAGGGGCTCGTTCGCCTGAAAGGCGCCGATCTCCAGTTCTTCGGTTGAGAGAACCGGCTCCTCGCGCGGAGCTCCTTGGCTGTTGCGTCGTGCCGAGAAGGCTCGTGAAAGGCCGGCGAGCAGCTTGCGCGGCTCCTGATTCGCCTCCTGATCGTCGTTTTCCCGAAGCGCCGCTTCAGCGGCCGCCGTGGCGGCTTCCGAGGGCGTGCGCGATGACTCGGGCAGGTCGATGGGGGGTGTTTCGCCCTTCTCCGCCAGATGTGCCGGCAACTCCTGCGAAGGGACGGGCAGCGCGGCGCGTCTCTCTGTGCCCTCCTCGAGGGAGCTCAGGCGGTCGACGATCTTGATGAGCGTGTCGTGAATGGCCTCGAAGGTCTTCGTGTTGCGCTCGTCGGACTTCCGCGTAAGCGTCTGCAGCTTCTCCAGCTCCGCCCTCAGGTGGTCATCGACCGCGTGCGTGTGGCCGGTCGCAAGGCGCTCGGCCACCTCCTCGGCGGCATGGCGGGCGGCCTCCAGAACCGCGGCGCGGTTTTCCTCGATGGTGCGTTCGATCTTTTCCAGGCGAGGATTCATATCCTCGAACGGGGGGAATTCGCGGCCGGGTTGCGACAGGTGCTCGGCAAGGCTCGCCACCTGCTTTTCGAGATTGCGGATCACCTCGGAATCGACCGGTACTGCCGAAGCCGAGCTCTGGAGCCGTTGGGCAATATCGTCGAGCCGCGCTTCGAGCGCGTGGAAGGCGCTCTCGTCTCTTGCCGCATGGTGCGAACCGCCGAGCTGGGCCGCCAATCCCGCGAAGCGGTCGTCGAGTGCTGCCATCAGCTCGCTTTCGGCATCATGGATGCCGGTTCTGCGGTCGAACCGTTCCGCGATATTCTCCAGTCGACGCTCGAGATCGTGGAAGTGCCCGCGCTCCTGCTGGAGTGCTTCCTGCGCCCGCCGCGCGACCAGCTCGGAAAAATGCGCGAACCTGTCTTCAAGGCCGCGGAAAAACCGGTCGGCTTGGCGCTCCTGAGGCGCCGCATTCAGCTTTTCACTGATCTGCGCGGCAAGACCGTTCATGTGGTCCATCGCGTGTTCCGGCGTATCGATGCGGCGCGCGATCTCGTCCACTTGCTCCGAAAGAGCGCCGAGCCGTTCAACGATCAGGCCCTCCGGCCTGTTCTGGACCAGTTCGTCCAGCTGGCCGGCGAGGGAGGCGATGCGCGCTTCGATCCGCTCGAACTGGCTTGCATCGAAGGCCGGCGTGTGCGCGAGGGCGGCGGAGGCCGTGATGGCGCGCGAGATTTCGTCGAGACGCTCTTCCACCATGGCGTAGAGATCGGGCCCATTCCTGTCGCTCCGCTCTGCGAACCTGTCGAGCGCGATCGCGAGCGTGCGCACCGATTGTTCCAGCGAATGCAGCGATAGGGAATCCGGCAGGCTGTTGACTGCTGCGGCGATCTCCTCGATCCGCACGGCAAGCCGCTCCATTGCGGGGTCGGCGCCACGCGCACGGCCTTCCGGCGCGCGCACCGTATCGTCCCGCGCCACATTGGCGAGGGCTGTCTTCACCTGTTCGATATCGAGGCGCAGGAGCTTGCTGTTCTTGTCGTCGCTCTGCTCTGCAAGTTGCTCGATCGCACGGGAAAGTCGCTCGAACTGGACATTGAGCTCGCCGGGAACGGAAGGGGTGGGCACGGTACTTTTAGTGCGCTCGAGTTCCGCGCGCGGCGTTTGGGGCTCACCGCGCGGGCCGGAATTCACCGCGCCCCGCATATCCTCGCGCAAAGCCTTCAGTTCAGCGGCGATGCCGCCGATGGAGGCAAGCTGGTCCTCCTGGAGCCGGGATTGTTCGATTTCGCGTGCGATCCTTTCCAGATTGGCTCGCGGGGATGGTTCCGGAGCGCCGGCCGGCGGCATTTCGGGGCGGTTCAGGAGACCGGCACGGTCGGAAAGGCGCTCCATACGCCGTATGATGTCGTCCTCTTCGTCCTCAGGGCGATTGTCTTTGTCGAGGGCGCGTCCCAGCCGGTCCTCCAGTTGGTTCAGCGTGCGGCTGATCTCATCGAGCGTGTGTTCGGGCCGGCGTTGCCGCCCGGTATTGAGATTCTCCAGGTACGACCGCTTGCTGTTCATCAATATGCCCGCTTCTTCGCGGCTGTCGGTCGCCGCAGTTGGAACGCCCACGCGCAGGGTACCTGGGCTGCGATGCTTGGCACTGCTGTTTGCAGGCAGGCATCCTCGAGACAATTCCCCCACGACCGGAACGCCGCGAATCGGCGCGAAGCACACCGGCATTCCGATGGGCGGACTTTCGCCAATCGTGGTAAACAAGACGTTAACTCTGCCTCTCCGTACACCGCATTGTGAGCCCTCCGTCACGCACCAGGGCTTGAAATGACGCGGGCATCGGCGAATATCTGCGTTGCGCGCGGTGTATGCCGCCCGCGTTTTTGAAGATCGGCCCCGGGGAGTTTTCCCACCCGCGGATATCGCGGGCAGAAAGGCGGCCTGGTAACCCGGAAGGGAAAAGTTATGGAAGTGGGTATTGTAGGAATGGCGGGTGGCGCGGCTGCCCGCAAAGTCGTCCGCGACAAGCGGGATCATTACTTTCGCATCGGCGAACTGGCCCGGGAATTCGGCGTGACGCTGCGCACGCTGCGCTTCTACGAGGACAAGGGACTGCTGCACCCCAGGAGAGACGGCCTCACGCGCCTCTACAGCGAAGCCGACAGGAGGCGGCTGAAGCTCGTGCTGCGCTGCCGGAAGATCGGCTTTCCGTTGCGTGATATGAAGCAGATCCTGGAGCTCTACGGCTCTGGCGGCGCTACCGTTCAACAGCTCAAGCTGTTCCTCGGAAAGGCCGAGAAACAGATGGAGCATCTGGAGAACCGGCATAACGAGATCGAGGAGGCCGCGGGCGAATTGGCCAGCATGATCCGCGATATCCGCACTCGGTTGGATCACGGAACGCCGGGGCTTTCCACGTCTTCCCATGGCGGGCTAGAGCGTTTTCCGTAGGCAAGTGGAAACACTTGCCGTCGCGCAAATGCGGCTGAAACAAAGAAATGGAGCGGAACGCGCCAGCGGATGCGAACGCAATCCGCTCCAGCCCCACCGCCGAACAGGGACGTATCCGAAGGGGAGAGAAGCCCTCTTCGCATCCTCCTTCGCGTTCGCAGCGCATTCCCCTCCGCTTGCGTAAATATTTACGTTTACGCGAACGTCAAAATTTGTTAGAGAGCCCGGGTCTTTCGTGGCCATTTCCGACTGCGGCCAGGAACGCATTCTGGGAGAGATATCGATGCCGATCTATCGCGCGCCTGTGCGGGACACCGCCTTCGTCATCCGCGATGTGCTCAACTACCAACGCCTCGACAATATAGCGGGATTTGCCGACCTCTCTCCGGACGTGCTGGAAGCAATTCTGGATGAGGGCGCGAAGCTCGCCGAAAACGTGATGCAGCCGCTCAATCGCGCGGGCGATATGGAAGGTTGCGTGCGTCACGAGGACGGCTCCGTTTCCACGCCCAAGGGTTTTGCGGAGGCCTACCGGCAATATTGCGAGGGTGGATGGATGGGGCTTTCCTCGCCCGCCGAATATGGCGGTCAAGGCCTGCCCTATCTGGTCCACACGGCCGTCGGCGAGTTCCTTTCCTCGGCCAATATGGCGCTGATGATGTATCCGGGCCTCACCCAGGGCGCCATCGCAGCCATTCTCACCCACGGCACGGATGAGCAGAAGCAAACCTTCCTACCCAAGATGGTGGAAGGGGGCTGGACCGGCACAATGAACCTGACGGAGCCGCATTGCGGCACCGACCTGGGCCTGCTCCGCACCAAGGCGGTTCCCAACGGCGACGGCAGCTACAAGATTTCCGGCCAGAAGATCTTCATCTCCGCCGGCGAACATGACATGGCGGAAAACATAATCCATCTGGTGCTTGCCCGCATCGAGGGCGCGCCGGAAGGCACCAAGGGAATCTCGCTTTTCATCGTGCCGAAGCTCAAGCTCGACAAGGCCGGCAATCTTGGCGGGCCGAACGGCGTCTCCTGCGGCTCGATCGAGGAGAAGATGGGCATCCACGGCAATGCCACCTGTGTGATGAACTATGACGAGGCGGAGGGTTTCCTCCTCGGCGCGGAGAATGGTGGGCTGAAGGCCATGTTCACCATGATGAACGAGGCCCGGCTTGGCGTTGCCTTACAGGGCCTCGCCGTTTCCGAAGCCGCCTATCAGAACGCCGCCGACTATGCCCGCGAGCGCCTCCAGGGCCGCTCCCTCTCCGGGCCCAAGGCGCCGGACAAAAAGGCGGATCCCATTATCGTCCACCCGGACATCCGCCGCAATCTGATGACGATCCGCGCCTTCAACGAGGCGGGCCGCGCGGCTCTGCTCTGGATTGCGCTGCAATCCGACATCGCCAATCGCAGCGAGGATGAGAAGGCGCGGCAGGAGGCGGAAGACCATCTCGCCCTCATGACGCCGGTGCTGAAGGGCGTGCTCACCGACAAGGGCTTCGAGCATGCGGTGATGGCCCAGCAGGTCTTCGGCGGCCACGGCTATATCGAAGAGCACGGCATGAGCCAGTTCGTGCGCGATGCCCGCATCGCCATGATCTACGAGGGGGCCAACGGCATCCAGGCGCTCGATCTCGTCGGTCGCAAGCTCGCCCAGAATGGCGGGCGCGCGGTGCAGACCTTCTTCAAGACGGTCGGAGACTTCTGCGAGGAGCATCGCTCGGACGAGAAGATGGCGCCCTATACCAAGGCGCTGAAGAAGGGACTGAGCGATCTTCAGGCCGCAACCCTCTGGCTGATGCAGAATGCGATGCAGAAGCCGGACAATGCGGGTGCCGCCTCCTATGACTACATGCACCTCTTCGGCCTCGTGGCCTTTGGTTTCATGTGGGCTCGCATGGTGAAGGTGGCGCAGGACAGCCTCGCGCAGGGCGCCGGCGGCGGCGCCGGTTTCATGGAACGGAAGCTCACTCTTGGCCGCTTCTTCATGGAGCGCGCGATGCCGGAAACATCGGCTCATCTGGTGCGGATCTCCTCCGGTGCCGACACGGTGATGGCGCTGCCGGCGGAAGCGTTTTGAGTTGGCATTTCGCTGACATTCCTGTTCCATAGCCCCCGCTTGCGGGCGTTTCGATGAAATCCAGGCCGACCGGGCCGAGCCCAGGTTGGAACTGACGGGAGAACCAAATGGCTGACGCATATGTCTATGATGCCGTGCGCACGCCGCGCGGCCGCGGCAAGAAGGACGGCGCGCTGCATGAAGTGCCGGCCGTGCGCCTTGCGGCTAAGATGCTGGAGGCGGTGCGCGACCGAAATCAGCTCGACACGCGGTTGGTGGACGACATCATCTTCGGCTGCGTCGATCCGGTGGGCGAGGCCGGTTCGGTGATCCCGCGGTCAGCCGCGTTCGAAGCGGGCTATGACAATAGCGCGCCGGGCATGCAGATCTCGCGCTTCTGCGCCTCAGGCCTGGACGCCGTCAACCTGGGTGCGGCCAAGATCGCCGGCGGCTCGGACGAGATCGTGATTGCCGGTGGCGTGGAGTCCATGTCGCGTGTCGGCATGGGCATGTCGGGCGGCGCATGGTTCATGGACCCGTCGGTTGGTCTTCCCGCCTACTTCATGCCGCAGGGAGTCTCGGCCGATCTCATTGCCACGAAATACGGCTTCTCCCGTGACGACGTGGATGCCTATGCCGTGGAAAGCCAGAAGCGTGCAAAGAAGGCCTGGGAGAAGGGTTACTTCAAAAACTCGGTCATTCCCGTCAAGGATCAGAACGGCCTCGCCATCCTCGACCGCGACGAGCACATGCGCCCGGACACGGATATGCAGGCATTGGCCTCCCTAAATCCCTCTTTCGTCATGCCCGGCGAGATGGGCGGCTTCGATGCGGTAGCCGTTCAGCGCTACCCGGAGATCGAAAGCGTTAACCACGTCCACCACGCCGGCAATTCGTCGGGTATCGTCGATGGGGCCGCTGCAGTCCTCCTCGGCTCCAAAAGTGCCGGCAAATCCATGGGGCTGAAGCCCCGTGCGAAGATCCGCGCCTTCACCAATATCGGCTCGGAGCCGGCCATCATGCTCACAGGACCGGTGGACGTGACGGAGAAGCTTCTGAAGAAGGCGAAGATGAAGATCTCCGACGTCGATCTCTTCGAGTTGAACGAGGCCTTCGCTTCTGTCGTACTGCGCTACATCCAGGCCTTCGATATCGACGGCGACAAGATCAACGTGAATGGCGGCGCCATCGCCATGGGCCACCCGCTCGGCGCCACCGGCGCCATGATCTTCGGCACGGTGCTCGACGAGTTGGAGCGGCGTGACCTGAACACAGCGCTGGTCACCCTCTGCATCGGCGCCGGCATGGGTACGGCCACCATCATCGAGCGGGTCTAGGCGGGAGAGGAAAGCATCATGGCCGACTATAAGAACTTCACCGTCGAAACCGACGCCGACGGCATCGTGCTCGTCACCTGGAACATGCCGGACCGCTCCATGAACGTCTTCACCGAAGAGGTAATGGGAGAGCTGGAGACGATCATCGATCGGGTATCCGGCGAGCAAGGCATCAAGGGCGCAGTCTTCACGTCAGGCAAGGACAGCTTCTCCGGCGGCGCGGATCTCACCATGCTGCAGAAGATGCTGGGCCAGTTCCACAAGGAGAGGGCGAAAAACCCCGATAAAGCGACCAGAGAACTCTTCGACAATGCCGGCCGCATGAGCAAGCTGTGGCGTAAGCTCGAAACCTCTGGCAAACCCTGGGTCTCCGCCATCAACGGCACCTGCATGGGCGGCGCGTTCGAGCTTTCGCTTGCCTGCCACGGGCGCGTGGCGATGGACGATGATAGCGTGAAGCTGGCCTTGCCCGAGGTGAAGGTCGGCATCTTCCCGGGCGCGGGCGGCACCCAGCGCGTGCCGCGGCTCGCCAACACGCAGGAGGCTCTGCAGATGCTCACCTCCGGCCAGAACCTGAGCCCCAAGAAAGCGAAGGCCATGGGGCTGGTGCATGAGATCGTCCCGCGCCGAAAACTGATCGACACGGCGAAAAAGATGATCAAGGACGGGCTGAAGCCGGCTCAGCCTTGGGACGAAAAGGGCTTCAAACTGCCGGGCGGGCCGGTCTATTCGGCCGCGGGCGCCAATCTCTGGCCGCCGGCGATCGCCATCCTGCGCCGCGAGACCTACGGCAACTACCCTGCCGCGACCGCCATCTTGAAGTGCGTCTACGAGGGTCTTCTGGTGCCGTTCGATACAGCACTCCGCATCGAGCAGCGCTATTTCACGGAAATCATGCAGTCGAAGGAGGCGGCGGCGATGATCCGCTCGCTCTTCGTCTCGCTGCAGGAACTCAACAAGGGAGCGCGCCGACCAAAAGATGTGCCGGCTAAAAAAATCCGCAAGGTCGGTGTCCTCGGCGCGGGCTTCATGGGCGCCGGCATCGCCTATGTCACTGCGAAGGCTGGAATCCCTGTGGTACTGATCGACCGTGATCAGGAAGCGGCCGACAAGGGCAAGGCCCATTCCGCTAACCTTCTGGACGGCCTCATCAAGAAGGGCCGCGCCGCGGCGGAGGAGAAGGAAAAACTCCTCTCCCTCATCACCGCTACATCGGATTACGCCGCGCTCGAAGGCGCCGATCTCGTGATCGAGGCGGTGTTCGAGGATTCGAACGTGAAGAGGGAGGTCACGGAAAAGGCCGAAGCCGTCCTGAAATCCTCCGCCGTCTTTGCCTCCAACACGTCCACAATCCCGATCACGAGTCTTGCCAGGAACGCGAGGCGGCCCAAGAACTTCGTCGGCATCCACTTCTTCTCGCCTGTCGACAGGATGATGCTGGTCGAGATCATCCTCGGCAAGAAGACGGGCGACAAGGCGCTGGCGCTCGCCATCGATTACGTCCGCGCCATCAGGAAGACGCCGATCGTGGTCAACGACACGCGTGGTTTTTACGTGAACCGCTGCGTGCTTCGTTACATGCAGGAGGCATACTCCATGCTGATCGAGGGCGTACCCGCGCCCATGATCGAGAACGCGGCCCGTATGGCCGGAATGCCGGTAGGGCCGCTCGCGCTGACGGACGAGACGGCGATCGATCTCGCCCAGAAGATCATGAAGCAGACTGTCCGCGACCTGGGCGAAAAGGCGGTCGACCCCCGCCACATGGACCTGATCGACACGATGGTCGACAAGCACGGCCGCCACGGTCGCAAGAACGGCAAGGGCTTCTACGAATATCCGCAGAAGCCGGCTAAGAAGTTCCTGTGGCCGGGCCTCAAGGACCTTTGCCGCCAGCAGGACCCCGATGGGATTGACGTGGAGGAGCTGAAGGCCCGCTTCCTCTATGTCATCGCACTCGAGGCCGCCCGCGTGATGGAGGAAGGGATCGTCACCGACCCGCGCGAGGCGGATGTGGGGTCCATCCTGGCCTTCGGCTTTGCGCCCTATACGGGCGGCGTCCTGTCGCTTATCGACGGGGTGGGGGCCGCCGAATTTGCCAAGCGCGCGCAGCGCCTGCAGAAAAAGTACGGCAAGCAGTTCAAGCCGCCCAAGCTGCTCCTCGACATGGCTGAGAAGGGGGAGACCTTCTATACCCGTTTTGCGCCGGAAGGCGCTGGCGCGTTGAAGAAGGCCGCCTGATCGGGCGCCGGCCCTTCAGCCGCGAAGGGCCGGCGCTTTTTACAATGCGGAGCAACTGTCATGTATGTCTGGTTCAGGCTCCTGCGCGTGGCGGTCACCGGCCGCCGCCGGGGGCGCTTCAAGATGGGCGAAGAGAGCAGGATACCGCTCCGCTGCCTGCCTTCCGACATCGACATGAATTTCCACCTGAACAATGCCCGCTACATGATGCTGGCGGATCTCGGGCGCATGGACATCTTCTTCCGCAGCGGGCTGCTCACCACCGCCCGCAAACGCGGCTGGGGGCCGCTGCTCGGCGGGCTGCAGGTAAGCTATGTCCGGGAAATCCGTCTATGGCAGCGCTTCGAGCTCGTCACCACCATCGAGACGTGGGAGGGCACGCAGATCATCGGCCGGCACCGTTTCGTGCTTGCGGACGGACGCACGGCCGCCATCATCCTGACCACCGGCGGGGTCTATGATTTCCGCAACCGCTGCTTTCTCGAGGTGGGCGAAGTGATGGCCGCCATGGACAACGACCATCCTCCGCGACCGCCGAGTGAGGAGGAAAAGGCCTTCATGGCCTCGCATCAGGGGCTGCGGACGCTGGCGAAAACTTTCGACTGAGGCCTTTTCCGCTACATCATCGCCCTCTACGTTCCTCCCTGAATCGCACAGGAGGCCCCATGCCTGCGACCATCGACTACTACATGACGTCCGTTTCGCCCTTCACCTATCTTGGACACCAGACATTCCGCGCCATCGCGCACAAGCACGGTGCCGCGGTTAACGTGAAGCCCGTGAATCTCGGGCCCGTCTTCGACAATTCCGGTGCGCTGCCGCTGGCGCAACGTCCGCCTGTCCGCCAGCGCTACCGAAGGATCGAGTTGCAGCGCGTTGGCGACTATCGCGGCCTGCCGATCCACGTGAAGCCGAAATTCTGGCCGGTTGATCCTGCGCTGGCCGATCACACCATCGTCGCGCTGGTGGAAGCGGGCCACGATCCGCTGAGCTATATGGAGCGTGTGCTGGCGTCGGTCTGGGCCAACGAGGAAGACATCGCCGATCCCGCCACCCTTGCCGTGCATCTCGAGGCCGAAGGGTTCGACGCGGATGCCATCCTGGAAGCTGCAGGCAAGCCCAAGACTGCCGCGATCCGCGACCGCAATTCACAGGATGCCATAGCCGCCGATGCCGTGGGCGTACCCTGCTGGATCCTTGATGGCGAGCCCTTCTGGGGGCAGGACAGGCTCGAATATCTCGATCAGGCGCTCGCCAGCGGCCGAAAAGCGTTCTCCGCTTGAACCATCGGTTTGTGGACAAGCGATTCGGCAGGGTTTAGAACAGCTTTTCCCACAGGCGCTTCCTGCCTGAGGAGCAGCGGACTGGTGGAGGAAGAGGGGCGTGCTTTCGCACGAAAAGGTCTGGGCGGCTATCGACGCGCTCGCAGCGCGCCATTCGCTGTCCGCCTCTGGCCTCGCCAGGAAAGCCGGGCTCGATTCCACCGCCTTCAACCGCTCCAAGCGCTATTCCCCCGATGGGCGGCCGCGCTGGCCGTCGACGGAATCGCTCGCCAAGATCATCGATGCTACCGGTGCCTCGCTCGGCGAGTTTGTGGCGCTGATCGACGCGACAGGCGAATCCGCGCGGCGGAGGCCGGACCGCATCAGCGTTCCGCTCATCGGCTTTGCCCAGGCTGGTGCCGGCGGCTTCTTCACCGATGCGGGCTTTCCCGTCGGGCAGGGCTGGGAAGAGGTGGAACTGCCCGGCCAGGTAAGCGAGGCAGCCTATGCGCTGGCAGTGCAGGGCGATTCCATGCTGCCGCTCTACCGCAATGGTGATATGCTCGTGGTCGAGCCATCCGCTGCCGTGCGGCGCGGCGACCGTGTTGTCGTCAGGACAATGGAGGGCGAGGTGATGGCAAAGATTCTCCTGCGCCAGACGCCGCGCCAGATCGAGCTCCTGTCCCTCAACCCCGATCACCCGAACCGCGTTTTCGGCAATGATGAAGTGGAGTGGATCGCCCGCATCGTGTGGGCGAGCCAGTAGCCACCCTCCCCGCATGGGAAGGGTGGAAGCTCTAACCGGCGATCAATTCCCCTTTCAGGGCTTTTTTGATCAGCGCCCGCGTCTCCGTGAGGCCGTAAAGTGCGGCGAAGGAGCCGAAGCGTGGCCCGCGCTCCTGGCCCAGAAGCACCTGGTACAGCATCTGGAAGAAGGCGACGGAAACGCCGGGGCCGCCGCTCGGGCTCTGCTTGGAATGATCCTGGTAGCGCTCGATCCCGCGCGCAACGTCCAGGGCCGCGCTCTGGATCTCCTCGCCATCAGCCCCTTCGGGCAGGCTGGCGAGCTTCGCTTCGAGCGCCTCCAGCGCCTGGCGCTCGACCTCGTCCGGCCCGCGAAACGTTTTCGCGGGCTTCACGAAATCGTCGAAATAGCGGATCGCGTACTCCGTCAGCCGGTCGAGCTCGGGATGCGTCTGCGGTGTCACACCCGGCGCGTAGCGCGAGATAAAACCCCAGAGGACGCCCTTCTCGTGCGCATTGGAAGCGCTCACGAGGTTGAGCAGCAGCGCAAAGGGCACCGGCAGGTCGATATCCGGCGGGTTGCCGTCGTGGATGTGCCAGACGGGATTACCGAGCCGGTTCTGCCATTCCTGGCGCGGATAGGCCGAGAGGAACGCGTAGTAATCGTCAACCGCCCTCGGGATGACGTCGAAATAGAGCTTCTTTGCCGCCTTCGGCTTCTGGAACATGTAGAGCGACAGGCTCTCCGTCGGCGCGTAGGTCAGCCACTCGTCGATGGTGAGCCCGTTGCCCTTCGATTTCGAGATCTTCTGGCCCTGCTCGTCGAGGAAGAGCTCGTAGATGAAGTGCTCCGGTGGCTGGCCGCCGAGGATGGTGCAGATGCGGTCGTAGAGCGCCGCGTTCGGGCCGTGATCCTTGCCGAACATCTCGAAATCGATGCCGAGCGCGGCCCAGCGCATCCCGAAATCCGGCTTCCATTGCATCTTCACATGCCCGCCGGTGACAGGCAGCGTCACCTCGGTGCCGTCCTCGTCGTCGAAGGTGATGGTGCCATTCTGCGCGTCCACATGCTTCATCGGCACGTATAGCACACGGCCCGTCCTGGGCGAGACCGGCAGGAAGGGGCTGTAGGTCGCCTGCCGCTCCTCGCCGAGCGTCGGCAGCATGGCGGCCATGATCTCGTCGTAGCGCTCCACCGCGCGCAACAGCACCTCGTCGAACCGGCCGGACGTATAATAGTCGGTAGCGCTGGCGAATTCGTAGTCGAAGCCGAACCGGTCGAGGAAGGCCCTGAGCCGCGCATTATTGGCCGCCCCGAAGGAGGGATACTCGTTCGAGAACGGGTCCGGCACGCGCGTCAGCGGCTTGCCCAGATGCGCGCGCAGCATGTCCTGGTTGGGCACGTTGTCCGGAATCTTACGCATCCCGTCCATGTCGTCCGAGAAGCAGATGAGCTTGGTCTTCACCTTGTCCCCGGTGATCACGCGGAAGGCGTGCCGCACCATCGAGGTGCGTGCCACCTCGCCGAAAGTGCCGATATGCGGCAGGCCCGAGGGCCCGTAGCCGGTCTCGAAAATCACCGTCTCTGGGAAGCTGCGCCCCTCGTAGCGTTTGACGATTTTCCGCGCCTCCTCGAAGGGCCAGGCTTTGCTGTCCGCGGCCGCCTGCAGCACTTCCGGGGTAAGTTCAAGCGCGTGTTGAAGCGTCGTCGTCATATTGCTGTCCGGTGACTGTGATGTTTTCAGCGCTCCGCGGTAGCCGTAGGGCCGTTTTCAGGCCGGGCGCCGTGTGGCGTGTAAGCCCACCTGCGCCGTGCGTCAATCGCAACGCGATTCTTCGTTGCAGACGGCGCGGAGCACTCCTACCTTCGGCACGTGAACAATTGAAGGAATGCGCATGAGCGACACGCCGTCACCCCAGGAAGCTTTGATCTATCTGATGGTCGTCACCTCGGCCGCCGATCGCGACATGACCGACGCGGAACTCGGCAGCATCGGCCGGCTCGTCCGTACGCTACCCGTCTTCGACGGGTTCGATGAGGAGCACATCATCCAGACCGCGAAGAAGTGCCAAAGGCTCTTACAGACGGAGAACGGGCCCGAACGTGTTCTCGACCTCGTGCGCGACGCGATTCCGTCCGATCTTTACGATACGGCCTATGCGGTTGCAGTCGACGTCGTCGCCGCGGATCTTTATGTCGAACCTGAGGAGATGCGCATGCTCCAGATCGTTCGCAGGCGCCTGAAGCTGGAGCCCATCGTGGCGGCTGCGATCGAGCGTGCCGCCCGGGCGCGCCATCGGTCGCTGTGAACCCCGGTTAGTAGAAGCTGATCGGAAAGTAGCGCAAATAGAGTTCGGCGAAAGTGCCGTCCGCATCGATCTGCTGCAGCGCGTAATCGAGCGCCTGCGCGAGTGCGGGCTGGTCTTGGGGAACCGCGATGGCGAGGCCCTGGCCCAGATATTCGGGCGCGAGATAGGGCCCGCCGGCGAACGCGCAGCATTTCTTGCCCTCCTGAGCGAGCCAGAATGCGAAGCGCATGCCATCACCGAATGCGGCATCGATCTTTCCCTCGGCGAGCGCAGTCGTAAGCTGTGCTTCACCGGAAAAGGCAACCGCTTGCGCGCCGGCGAAGAGATCCCCCAGCATCCGCTCGTGCGCGGTGCCTTCCACCACGCCCACCTTCTTCGCCTTGACCGCCTCATGGATCGGCTCCTCTAGCTCGATTTCCCTGCGTGCGACGAAACGCGCCGGAAACGCCAGATAGGGGTGGGAAAAAAGAAATGTCTCGCGGCTTTCGCGCGTGATCGCCAGCCCGGCGATGACGGCTTCACCGTCTCCGTGCTCGAGCGCGCCTTCGAGCTCGTCGAACGGGATGGCCTGGATCTGGCACCGGCTGAGCATATCCAGTTCGCGGCATATGGCGCGCGCGAGATCGACGTGAAACCCGTTGAGCCGCCCGTCTTCGTCAAGGAAATTGAACGGGAAGAAATCGGTGGTGGTGAGAAAGCGCAGCCGCTGCAAGGTGGAAACGTCTGGTTTTGCCAGCCGCTGTTTGGCATCCCAGAAGCTCGGAATGGCCTGCGCGAGGCCGGGCTGCGCCACAGCTGCGCTCAGCACGATTGCCAGAATGATGCTTTTCCAGTTGCTCAAGGGATAGCCTCCATCCGCCTGCCTCCGTACAGCGTTGAGGCGCTTTTCGTCAAACGCTCGAAAGAAGCGGATCGCTGCCGGGTAACCACCCGTGCGAGCTGAAAGAATCTTGATGGGAATACTTTTGCGTGTGTCGCCCATTGACTGGGAGAAGCAAGTTTAACAATATGTGAACGGCAGGCGCCGTGGGACAGCAAGTGTGTCGGTGCCGCATAGGGGGCGATATGAAAGCGGAACCTTTGGGGAGCCGGCGACGCTTTTGCGTCTGTGCCGTGTTTGACTGGCCGCGTCTTTGGCGAAGAGGTGCTAAATCCTCTCGCGAAGGAGTGCACATCGGCATGTCCGGGCACTTCTGAGGCGACTTCCCGCACCAATTCCTATCCTGCTGAGAAAGTGAGGGGCTCATGTATGTGAGTAGCTCCGGCGGCACGTTTGAAAAGATTGACCGTCCCGTCGACCTGCCGAAAAGTATGATGGGGCTGGAGAATGTGGCGCCGTCCGGCCTCGCCGAATGGCAACCGATTCTGGAACGGCTCGGCATGTCCTTGCGGGAGATGCGCGATATCGATTTGCGGGCGCGTTTGGCAGGCGTGTACTTCCAGGGCGAGTTGCTGGCATCGGGCAGCGTCAGCGAGGTCGATCTTTTCCATGCGCTCGCTTTGTATCTGGGCCTCCCCTTCGATGGCGAGGTCTCCCCCGAAAGCCTCCTGCTCTTGGAGCGGCAGAATCTCCGGGCGCTCCGCCTTCCCTACGGAACCGGGCCGGTCATTGCGATGCGGGGTCTCGACAGGACAACATACCTGATTGCTCCCGAGCGCCTCGACATAGTGGCGATGCAATCCTTTCTGCACCGTCGGCCCAGCCTTGGCGCTTGTCTGCGCATCGTTACCCCTTCCGCGCTCCGCCGCGCCATCCGCGACCGCTCGAAGAAGGATCTGGCGCACATCGCCGTCCATGGCCTGTTCGAAAAGGCGCCCGACCTGTCGGCGCGTCATGTGCTCAATGCCTGGCAGGGAATCGCGATGGGGGCGGTCACGACGCTCGCTGTCACGGGCCTGGCCCTCGCTCCTTCCGCTGCGCTGGTCACGCTTCATGTCGTGCTTTCGCTCTTCTTCTTCATATGCGTGGCGCTGCGTGTGGCGGTCAGCCAAGGGGCGCGCAATCCCACTCCGCCGGCAGTGCTGAGGACGATGCGCGCCGAGCAGATGCCGGTCTACACCGTGCTGGTGGCACTCTATAAAGAGGCGGAGGTGGTGCCGGAACTGCTTGTGTCCCTGGGGCGGCTCGTTTGGCCGCGCAGCAAACTAGAGATCAAGCTGGTCTGTGAAAGCGACGATCTGGAGACACTTGCCGCCATTCGAGCGCAGGAGCTTCGGCCGTGGGTCGAGGTGATCGAGGTGCCCCCGCGTGGGCCGCGCACGAAGCCCAAGGCGCTCTCCTATGCATTGCCTATGACCACGGGCGAATTCGTGGTTCTCTTCGACGCGGAGGATCGGCCCCATCCGTTTCAGCTCGCCGCGGCCTGGGAACGCTTTCGCACGTCCGCCGAGGATCTGGCCTGCCTTCAGGCGCCCCTCGTGATTACCAACAGGCGCGAGGGCTGGATCGCTTCCATGTTTGCCCTCGAATATTCGGCCCTGTTCCAGGGCATGCTTCCGTGGCTTGCGCGGCGCAATCTCGTCCTGCCCCTCGGCGGCACCTCGAATCATTTCCGCCGCTCCGTGCTTGAGGAAATTGGCGGCTGGGATCCGTATAACGTCACGGAGGATGCTGACCTTGGTCTGCGCTTGGCACGCCGGGGCTACAGGACGGGCACGATCGGTTCCCCCACCTATGAGGATGCGCCCACGGCCGCACGCGTGTGGCTGCCGCAGCGCACGCGCTGGTTCAAGGGCTGGGCGCAGACCTGGCTCGTGCATATGCGGGATGTACCGCGGCTTTATCGCGAGCTCGGTGGAGCATCCTTTGCGGTTGTGCAGATACTGACGCTGGGCATGTGGCTCTCGGCTCTCGCTTATGCGGGGTTTGTCCTGAGCGCGCTCGTCCTGATCTCCCTGATGTTGGCCGGTGGGCCGCAGGTCGAGCACTACGCCGCGCTGCTGGCGCTCGACGCGACCAATGTCATATTTGGCCATGGCGCCTTCCTTGCGCTCGGCTGGCGCACCATGCCGAAGACGGAGCAGCGCGGCTTTTGGCGGCATGTGCTCCTGGTCCCTCTTTACTGGCTTCTGCTCTCGGCCGCCGCCTGGCGCGCCTTGTGGCAGCTCTATCGCTGCCCCCACGCCTGGGAGAAGACCCCGCATCGGGCGCGCCGGCGAAGAGGGCAGGAAAGCTAGCGCAGGAAGTCCAGTCCAGACCCGATCACTTTGGAGTCCTCCTCCCCGATCGCGTCCTCGTCCCGCCCCGCATAGGGCAGGGAAAGCAGGATACGGCGCATGACGGCAAGCCGCGCGCGGCGTTTGTCGTTCGCCAGGACGATCGTCCAGGGGGCGTGGTCGGAATGGGTGCGCTCGATCATGAGGTCGCGCATGCGTGTGTAGTCGTCCCACTTTTCCATGCCCTTCACATCCATCGGCGAGAACTTCCAGCATTTCAGCGGACTGTGCCGGCGATCATGGAAGCGCTTGAGCTGCGTCTCCCTGCCGATGTTCAGCCAGAATTTGAAGAAATGGGTGCCGTCTTTCACGATGGCGTGTTCGAAATTCGGCGTCTCCTCCAGAAACAGCGCATGCTCGGCCGGAGTGCAGAAACCCATCACTGGCTCGACTGTGCCGCGGTTGTACCAGGAGCGGTCGAAGGTCACGAACTCGCCGGCCGTCGGGAAATGAGCGATGTATCGCTGATAATACCACTGGCCGCGTTCTGTTTCCGTGGGCTTCGGCAATGCCACATTGCGAGCGAGGCGCGGATTCATGTTCTGGCGGATGCGGTGGATTGCGCCGCCCTTGCCGGCCGCATCTCGCCCTTCGAACAGCGCCATGACGCGGCTGCCTGTCGCCTGCAGCCAGCTCTGGAGCTTGACCAGCTCGATCTGAAGCGCCTCCAGTTGCTCGTCATATTTTTCCCGCTTGAGCTTTTGCTTGTGAGGATAGCCGCCCGCCGTCAGCACCCGATTCTTGATCCAGCGCGGCAGCTTCGGATCATCGATGTCGAATTCGCGCTCGACGCCGTCGCTCACGAATTGCAGCGGTTTTGTGTCGGGAATGGAGAACTTATCCAGAGCTTTGTTCATAAACTTTATCCCTTGCGGCAATAGGTTGGATGCTATCTGCGGCATCACGTAGGGTCTAGAGGCTGTTGGGGCTTGGAATGGAAGAGAAGAAGAGGAGCTCTCTGCAGGATTTTGCGGTGCGGGTCGGCGAAAGGCTGGCCGGCAACGCGGTCCTGCTTGCGGCCGCTGCCCTGGCATGCCTTGCGCTCGACCTCTGGTTCGGGGGCAGCGGGCTGGCGGCGGCATTGGCGGTCGCCTTCCTCCTGGTTGTGGCCGCACTTTTCCCCGCACAATCGAATGAACTGCGAGCGGAAGAGCGGGCTGATCACGGCACGCGACGCATGGAACTCCTTCCTGCGACCGATCTGGCCGCCGCGGTCCAGGACCCGCTCTATATCTTCGACACGCGCGGCGATGTGGTTTTTGCCAACGAAGCGGCCTCCGCCGCCTTCGGCGCGATCGCACCCGGCATGACGCTTCAGCTCAAATTTCGCGCGCCCGAAATGCATGATTTCATCGCCCGGGTAATGGAGAACGGCAAAGGCCCGTTTGCGATCGATTATGCCGAGCGCGTACCCTTCGAACGCGCCTATCGTGTTTCAGCCATGGCGATCGGCGACGATTCTGGCCTCTTTGTCATGCTTTTCAAGGACCAGAGCGAGGCACGACGGATCGATCGTATGCGGGCCGATTTCATCGCCAATGCCAGCCACGAGCTGCGCACTCCGCTCGCCTCCATTGCCGGCTTCATCGAGACGCTGCGTGGCCCTGCCCGGGATGATGCCAAGGCACGCGACGCCTTCCTGGAGATCATGCAGGACCAGACCTCGCGCATGGCACGGCTGATTGACGATCTGCTCTCCTTGTCGCGCCTGGAGGTGAAGCCATACGGGAAGCCCGGCGGCCGGCTGGACCTGCGCCCCCTCATCGGCGGTGTGCGCGATGCTCTTGCGCATCTGGCTGGCGAGTCGGGCGTGACGATCGAGCTCGACGTGCCGGAGCAGCCGGTCGAGGTGGCCGGCCATCGCGACGAACTGGTACAGGTCTTCGAGAATCTCCTCGAGAATGCCTGCAAATATGGCAGCTCTGGCGGCCGTGTCGTCATTTCCGCCAGCGGCACGGAACCGGATGTCGAACGGACGGTCACGGTGACGGATTTCGGCCCGGGAATCGCGGAGGAGCACATCCCGCGCATCACGGAACGTTTCTACCGCGTCGATGTGGAAACGAGCCGCGCCCAGAAGGGCACCGGGCTGGGCCTGGCGATCGTCAAGCACATCCTCACCCGTCACGGCGCGCGGCTTTCCGTGCGCTCCAAGGTGGGCGAAGGCTCGTCCTTTATCGTGCATTTCCCCCCGCCCGATTAGACTCTGACCCAAAGCGCGGAAGGGCGGAGCCCGTTATTCGGTGGCTGGCAAATCTTCTCTCCTATCCTATTTCTTTTTTCCGTCACGTAGATAGCGTACCAATGGCACAGGGGTGATTTGCTCCAGGAGGCCCCGGAATGCAAAGCGATCACATCATGCGCTCCTTTGACGAGGAATTGCGCTATCTCACCAACCAGATCGGCGGGATGGGCGGCTATGCCGAGCGCATGGTTGATGAGGCCGTGGCCGCGCTTGTCACCGGCGATACTGATCTTGCGCGAAAAGTGATCGAGGATGATGCCTTTCTCGACACCAAGGAACGCGAGATCGGTGAGAAGGCGGTGGTCATCATCGCCAAGCGTCAGCCCGTCGCTGCGGATCTTAGGGAGATCGTCGGCGCGATCCGCATCTCCGGTGATCTCGAGCGCATCGGCGATCTCGGCAAGAACATCGCCAAGCGCGTGGTCGCCGTCACCGAGACGCGCCAGCCTGCCCGCCTCTTCCGCGGCATCTCCGCCTTGTCGGACCTGGCGCTGGCACAGCTCAAGGAAGTTCTCGACGCCTATGCCTCCCGCTCGGCCGAGAAGATCGGCGTTGTGCGCGACCGTGACGAAGAGATTGACGCCATGTACACGTCTCTCTTCCGTGAACTCCTGACCTACATGATGGAAGATCCGCGCAACATCACCGCCTGCACGCATCTGATCTTCTGCGCCAAGAACATCGAGCGCATCGGTGACCACGCGACGAACATCGCCGAGACGGTCTACCACATCATCACCGGCACCACGATGCCACCGGAACGGCCGAAAGAAGACAAGAGCCACAAGGTCGTCGCGCCGCAGGACGCCATGGAAGCCGGCAGATAAGGAATTCTGCAGGCAAGCGGAATCCCTTGGCCTTCACAAGTGCAGCCGAGGCAAGGGACTGGGCGGTTCGCCGCTCGATTGACGGGAGCCGCTCCGGGTGCGGGCGCTGTCCCTGCAAAGCCTGAAAAAAGAGGGCGGCTTGCGCCGCCCAGGCCATCGGTCCGCTCGTTGTTGCCCCGTCCCTTATCTGCTCCGGCGGCGTTCCGATACCGGCTGGTAAGCCAGCCTTGAGTGATAGGTGCAATACGGCCCGGTATCGCCGGTGTCACTCCCACAGAAGCTGAAATCTTCCGCCAGGGGATCTCCGTTCGGCCATTTGCAGGTGCGCTCTGTCAGCTCGACGAGCTTCAGATTGCGCGAGATCGGAATCACCACGTCCGCGGCTGGGCGCATATACTGATAGGCGACCGCGTCTTCCTCGAACTGCACCTTCAATGCAGTCGCTCCGATCGATGTGGCTACCGGACGGCTGCCGCCGCTGCCGGTGCTACGCTGCCGGCGCTGGCCGGCGGCGGCATTGGCGCTGCTCGCCGAGGCGGCGGTCGCCGCCTTCTTCCGCCGCGCCGGCGCCGCCGCCGCCCGTCCCCGGGCCGACAGCTTCAGCCGGTGCACCTTGCCGATGACGGCGTTGCGGCTCACGCCGCCCAACTGCGCTGCGATCTGGCTCGCACTCAGGCCCTCGGACCAGAGCTTCTTCAACAGTTCGACGCGTTCGTCTGTCCAGTTCATCAGGACACGCTCCTGTGCAAGCGTGCGGAATCCGGTGCCTCTCTACCTGGCAAAAGCCCGGTAGACACCACATCTGCATGGGTCTGAAGGTCCGCCGCACGAAATCTAGTCGTTACGCGGTCAAACTACCTTATCGGTTGACTCGGTGACAAGAGTCCGCCTCGGCTCGCGAATCGGTTTTTGCGGTTTTCCCCAACTTGGGGGAACCCATGCACATTTCCTTCACAGTGGAGCTCGGGGCGTGAAACCAGTCTTTTCGTTGACTTCCCGGGGGAAAACGCTGATAAAAAGCCCGCGTGCCGCCCTCGGGGCGGCATTTTGGTTTCATCGGCCTGCGGCTTCATACGGTCGCGCAATATCCCGGAGAAGGTGTCCATGAGCGGTTCGGCGCTTTTCGATACATTTGCCAGGCTTCCCCTTTCCTTCGAGCGTGGGGAAGGGGTCTGGCTGATCACTTCCGACGGGAACCGATATCTCGATTTCGCCGCCGGCATCGCAGTGAACTCGCTCGGTCACGCTCATCCGCATCTGGTGTCCGCGCTCGCCGAGCAGGCCAGCAAACTGTGGCATGTCTCCAATCTCTACGAGATTCCCGGGCAACGTCGCCTTGGCGAGCGCTTGGCCGAGGCGAGTTTCGCCGACAAGGTCTTCTTCACCAATTCCGGCGCCGAGGCGCTCGAATGCGCCATCAAGACGGCGCGTCGCCATCACTATGTGAACGGCGAGGAGAACCGCTTCCGCATCATCACCTTCGAAGGCGCCTTCCACGGCCGCACGCTGGCGACGATCGCCGCCGGCGGGCAGGAGAAATACCTCGAAGGTTTCGGGCCCAAGGTCGAAGGTTTCGATCAGGTTGCCTTCGGCGATCTGAAGGCGGCGGAAAAGGCCATCACGCAGGAGACGGCTGCCGTCCTCGTAGAGCCCATCCAGGGCGAAGGCGGCATCCGCATGGCGCCCGCCCAGTTCCTCCGCGGGCTGCGTGAACTCTGTGACAAACACGGCCTGCTCCTGATCCTCGACGAGGTACAGACCGGCGTCGGCCGTACCGGCAAGCTCTTCGCCTATGAATGGTCGGGCATCACGCCGGACATTGTCGCCATCGCCAAGGGCATCGGAGGCGGCTTTCCGCTCGGCGCCTGCCTTGCGACCGACGAAGCCGCCAAGGGCATGACGCCGGGCGTGCACGGCACCACCTTCGGCGGCAATCCGCTCGCCATGGCGGTGGGCAACGCCGTGCTTGACGTGGTGCTGGAGCCGGGCTTCCTCGACGAGGTGGCGCGCAAGGGCCTGCTCTTGAAGCAGGGCCTCGCCGCGATCGCCGACTCCTTCCCCGACGTCGTGGAGGAGATCCGTGGCGAAGGCCTTTTGCTCGGCATCCGCTGCAAGGTGCCCAATTCCGCTCTCCAGCAGTCCATGCGGGAGGAAAAGATGCTGGGTGCACCGGCGGGCGAGAACGTGCTGCGCCTGCTTCCGCCCCTCACTGTCACCGACGAGGAGATTCAGGACGGGCTGGAGCGCATCCACCGTGCGGCGCAAGCCCTGGCACCGTCTCCGGCGGTGGCTTCGGCAGGCAGGGGATGAACGGCATGCCGCGTCATTTCATCGATCTTTCAGCCGTTTCATCGGCCGATCTGCGTTTCATGATGGACGATGCGCTGAGCCGCAAGCAGCGGCTGAAAGCCGGCCAGGGCGATAAGCCCTATGAGGGCAAGGTGCTTGCGATGATTTTCGACAAGCCCTCCACCCGCACTCGCGTCTCCTTCGATGTCGCCATGCGCCAGCTCGGCGGCGAGACCATCATGTTGACGGGCGCGGAAATGCAGCTCGGCCGCAGCGAGACCATCGCCGACACCGCCAAGGTGCTGTCGCGCTATGTGGACGCGATCATGATCCGCACCACCGCCCATGAGCGGCTTCTGGAGCTTGCCGACAACGCCACCGTGCCGGTCATCAACGGGCTTACGGACGACACGCATCCCTGCCAAATCATGGCCGACATCATGACCTTCGAGGAGCACCGCGGCAGCGTGAAGGATCGCCTCTTCGCCTGGTCCGGCGACGGTAACAACGTGTTGCACTCGCTTGTCGAGGCTTCCGCCCGCTTCGGCTTCCGGCTCAATGTCGCCACGCCGGTTGGCAGCGAGCCTGCCACACACTATCTGGAGTGGGCGCAGGCCAATGGCGGCCGTATCACGCTGACGAACGATCCGGAAGCGGCGGTCAGGGATGCGGACTGCGTGGTCACCGATACCTGGGTCTCCATGGGCCAGGAGCACCGCGCTCGCGGGCACAACGTGTTCCAGCCCTATCAAGTGAACGAGAGGTTGATGAGCTTCGCCAAGAAGGATGCTCTTTTCATGCACTGCCTGCCCGCCCATCGCGGCGAGGAGGTGACGGATGCCGTGATCGACGGGCCGCACTCGGTGGTGTTCGACGAGGCGGAAAACCGCCTGCATGCACAGAAAGCCGTTCTCGCCTGGTGCCTCGCCTCGTGAGTGAGGACAACGTAAAGCTTGGCGATTTCGGCTTCGCCGGCGACGACCATGTCGTTCCCTTCGACGTGGAGGCCCTGGACGTGCGCGGCCGTGCCGTTCAGGTCGGGCCGATGCTCGACCAGATCCTGGCGCGCCATGCCTATCCGGAGCCGGTCTCCCGCCTGCTCGCGGAGGTCATCGTGCTCACGATCCTGCTCGGCAGCTCGCTGAAATTCGACGGCAAGTTCATTGTCCAGACACGCTCCGACGGGCCGGTCGACATGCTGGTGGCGGATTTCTCCACGCCCGGCTCCGTGCGCGCCTATGCTCGCTTCGACGAGGAGCGGCTCGCCGAGGCCGTCGCCCGCGGTGAGGCCTCGCCCGAGGCGCTTCTCGGTGAAGGCGTGCTGGCGCTTACCATTGATCAGGGCCCCTACACCCAGCGCTATCAGGGCATTGTCCAACTCGACGGGTCGACGCTGGAAGACGTCGCACGCACCTATTTCCGCCAATCGGAGCAGATTCCTACCGAGGTTCGGCTGGGCGTGGCGCGCATCGTCACGCCCGGTGAGGGTGCTGAAGAGCGCTGGCGCGCTGGCGGCGTCCTGATCCAGTTCCTGCCTTCCGCGCCAGAGCGCGCTCGCATGGCGGATCTTCCAGGCGGGGATGGCGACGAGGACGATCCCGGCAACGGCCATCCCGAGGACAATGCCTGGCAGGAGGCGCTGGCGCTCCTCGACACAGTGGAGATCGATGAACTGCTCGATCCCACCGTGGGCGCGGAACGGCTGCTCTACCGCCTGTTCCACGAGCAGGGCGTGCGCGTTTTCGGGGGCGTGGACGTGATCGACAACTGCTCCTGCTCGCGCGAGAAGATCAAGTCGATCCTCGACGGCTTTACCGCCGAGGAGATCGAGGAGAGCACGCAGGAGGGCGTCATCCGCGTCAACTGTGAATTTTGTTCCAAGGAATATCTTTTCGATCCCAAGGAGTTCGAGGAGTAGGAGCGGCTATTGCTTCGACCGCACCTTGTCACCGGCCTTGATGCGAATGGGACCCCCCAAGCTTGATCCTACGTCTCACCGGCGGGCAAGAATGAGGCGGCGATCGCCCCTATTCACCCGACGTCTTTCAATTCACCGACACCTCGTCGCCCGGAAAATCGAGTGAGAAGGCGGGGATGTCCACCTCCAGCATCTCGCCGTCGTCGGTCTCCATCGTGTAGTGCCCTACCATGATGCCGGAGGAGGTGGAGAGCGGGCAGCCCGACGTGTAGCGGAAGCTGTTACCCGGCTCGATCTCCGGCTGTTCACCGACCACGCCTTCGCCGCGCACTTCCTGCACGCGACCCATGGCGTCGGTGATGTGCCAGTAACGCGCAAGCACCTTGACGCTCTCCCTTGAATGATTGGCGATCGTCACCTGATAGGCCCAGACATAGCGGTTCTCCTCCGGCTCGGAGTGATCCGGCAGGAAGAACGGCTCTACGGACACCTCGATATCGTGAGTAACGGCCCTGTACATGGTCCACCTCAGGCTGGCTTCCGGCCCCCGGCAGCGCATGACGACATTGTGACAGGTGATATGTATCCCGCAAGGCTATAGATCAATGCCGATGGTATGAGCGGGGAATTGCGCGTGATCGACGGCTGGGGACGACGGAAACTGGAGCCTCTTCTCATGGCAATCGGCGCGCGACTGGCCAACGAGGGGATCTCTGCGAATGCGGTCACCATCGCAAGTCTTCTGGTCGGTCTTTGCGCCGGCGCCGCGGTGGTCGTCGGGTGGTTCTGGCTGGCGATCGCGCTCATCCTCCTGAGCCGTCTGGGCGACGGGCTCGACGGTGCGGTAGCCCATCTCAAAGGCCGTACGGATTTGGGCGGATATCTCGATATCGTGCTCGACTTCGTCTTCTACGGGGCGATTCCCCTGGCCTTCGTCATCCATGATCCCGCCGCCAACGCCGTTTCTGGCGCCGTACTGCTTTTTTCCTTCTACGTGAACGGTGCAAGCTTCCTCGCCTACGCGACCATCGCGGAAAAGCGGCGCCTGATGACCCTCATCCGCGGTGAGAAGAGTTTCTTTTTCACGGTCGGACTTGCGGAGGCGGGCGAAACGCTGATCTTCTTCCTGCTCGTCTGCCTGCTGCCCGCCTGGTTCCCGATACTCGCCTATCTCTTCGCCGCGCTCACGCTTTACACCGCCGTCGCACGCATCGTGCTGGCAGCGAGGGCGTTTCGTTAGGTTCCGGTTCCGCAGCGCTTCGAATTCGCGAAGCAGGCCTCCCATTGCGGTATACGAGACACCGCAATGCAGCGAGTTGAGCAGTTGCTTGAAATTGTCTGGAGCGGGCGATGGGGATCGAACCCACGACATCAAGCTTGGGAAGCTTGCGTTCTACCACTGAACTACACCCGCGCGCTCCTGTAGATTGCCTTTCGCCCGCGCCCTGTCAAGCCGCTGCTCAAACCTTTGTGTGGACCCGAAGGGGCGACAAGGGCGGCTGAAGGCGTTATATCTTCGGGACAGGCGGATAGCGGCCTCGCAGCTTCCGTTCGACTTCACGCCGGGAACCGCTTCCGCCCCAACTAGCGTGGAGGAAATGGACAATGGCCGAGTTCCACGTCATCGCCGGCGCCAGCGAGAGGCTGGTCTATCCCGCCGTGCGCAAGATTCGGATGAGCGACCTTTCCGACTGCCTGAGGAGGGGCGCCGAGGACTTTTGGGAAAAACCCTCCCATTATGCCTTCGTGGCGCTGATCTATCCGGTCGCAGGCATCATCTTTGCCTACTGGACCTCAGGCAACAACGCACTACCGCTCCTCTATCCGCTGATGGCGGGTTTCGCACTGGTGGGCCCCTTCGCCGCGATCGGCCTCTACGAGATCAGCCGAAGGCGCGAAATGGGGATCGAGACCTCATGGCGGCATGCGCTGGAAGTACGCCGCTCCCCCGCCCGTTACTCGATTGCGGTGGTAGGGATGCTGCTCGCCGTCATCTTCCTTCTCTGGCTCTACGCCGCAAGCGCGCTCTACAATGTGCTCTTCGGGTCTGTTCCACCGGAAACGGGCGCGTTCGTGCGCGACGTCTTCACGACGCGGGAAGGCTGGATACTGATCATTCTTGGCAATGCCGTCGGCCTCGTCTTCGCCGTGATCGCGCTGGCGGCGAGTGTCGTCGCCTTTCCGCTACTGCTCGATCGCGACGTGGGAGCCTATGCGGCGGTCCACAGCTCGGTCAGGGCTTTCATGCGCAACCCCTTGGAAATCCTGGCTTGGGGACTGATCGTGGCCGTGCTGCTCGTGATCGGCATGGTGCCGCTCTTTGCCGGGCTCGCGGTCGTCCTGCCCATCCTGGGGCATGCGAGCTGGCATCTCTACCGCAAGCTGATCGCCCGGCCCCTCTCCTGAGGCCGGTCGGCGCTGCTTTAGCGGAAGTGCTTGGAGAGCTTCAGCGCCTGGCCCTGATAGTTTGACTTGAGATCCGCCCCGTAAAGCGAGCTTGGAAGTGCGCTCATGCGTTCATAGACCAGCCGCCCGACGATTTGCCCGTGCTCCAGGATGAACGGCACTTCGTGGCTGCGCACTTCGAGAACCGCGCGGCTGCCCGTGCCCCCGGCAGCGGAATGCCCGAATCCGGGATCGAAGAAGCCGGCATAGTGGACCCGGAATTCACCCACCAACGGGTCAAACGGCGTCATTTCGGCGGCGTATGCCGGGGGCACGTGCACAGCTTCGCGCGAGACGAGGATATAGAACTCGTCCGGGTCGAGAATGAGATCCTTCGAGCCGTGATTGTAGAGCGGTTCCCAAAAGTCGTGGATCTCGTGAGCTGCCTTGCGGTCAACGTCGATCAGGCTCGTGTGGTGCTTGGCGCGGTAGCCGACGAGCCCGTCGGGCCCGCCTTCGAGGTCGATGGAGAGTGCTATTCCTCCGCCTGAGATACTGGGCCGTTCGGCCGCCACCAGCGTCTCCCGCTCATGAAGATCGGCGAGATCGCTCTCGGTGAGCAGCGCATTGCCGCGGCGGAAGCGGATCTGCGACAGGCGCGAGCCGGGGCGCACGACGATCGGGAAAGTGCGCGGGCTCACCTCCAGATAAAGCGGGCCGGAATAGCCGGCGGCGATCTTGTCGAACTCCTGCCCGTGATCCGTCATCACGCGGGTGAAGATGTCGAGCCGCCCCGTGGAGCTTTTCGGGTTGGCCGAGGCGGAGACATCGGCGGGAAGGACGAGGCTTTCCGTGAGCGGCACGATGTAGACGCAGCCGGTCTCCAGCACCGCGCCGTCATCCAGGGGAATTTCGTGCAGCCTCAGCCGCTCCAGCTTTTCGGCCACGCGGGAACCGGGGCCGGGCAGAAAGCTCGCGCGCACGCGATAAGCCACCGCGCCCAGGCGCAGATCGAGGCTCGCGGGCTGCACCTGGTCCGGATCGAGCGGGCGTGGCGCGGTAAGCGCACCGCTCTCGAACAGTGCCGCGATCTCCTTATCCGGCAGGATGCCTGTGCTTGCCAATCCTTCCCCCTTGAGAAACTTGACCGGACCTTTACTGTGCACCGCGATTGACGCAAGCGAAAGCCGGGGCTAAAGGACATTTATCCCGTGGTGATTTGGCCGGTCGGCTTGCAGCCACGTTAAAGAAGTCGCTAAAAGGCCGCGCTCGATGCTCGACCGGCTTTCCGCGGCCGGTTTTTTGTTGAGCAGAGCGATGACGAAGAGATTCAACGACGACTGGAAGCCTCAAACCCGCCTCGTTCATGGCGGCACGCTGCGTTCGCCCTTCGGTGAGACCTCGGAAGCTCTCTATCTGACCCAGGGTTTCGTCTATGAGACCGCCGAGGCGGCCGAAGCCCGCTTCAAGGGCGAGGATCCGGGCTTCATCTATTCCCGCTATGCCAATCCCACTGTGGACATGTTCGAGAGCCGCATGTGCGCGCTCGAAGGCGCCGAGGATGCCCGCGCCACCGCCTCCGGCATGGCCGCGGTCGCCGCCGCGCTTCTCTGCTCGGTGAAGGTCGGCGACCACGTCGTGGCGGCCCGCGCGCTCTTTGGCTCCTGCCGCTGGGTGGTGGAGACGCTGATGCCGCGCTACGGCATCGAGACGACGCTTGTCGACGGATCGAAGCTCGATGCGTGGGAAGAGGCCGTACGCCCGAACACGAAGCTCTTTTTCCTTGAAAGCCCGACCAACCCGACGCTCGAGGTCTGCGACATCGCGGGTATCGCGAAGCTCGCCGACAGCACTGGCGCGCGGCTGGTGGTGGACAATGTCTTCGCCACGCCGCTGCTGCAGAAGCCGCTGGAGCTCGGCGCCCACGTGGTGGTCTATTCCGCCACCAAGCATATCGACGGCCAGGGGCGGTGTCTCGGCGGCATCGTGCTTTCCGACAAGGAATGGATCGACGAGAACCTGCACGACTATTTCCGCCACACCGGGCCCAGCCTTTCGCCCTTCAACGCCTGGACGCTGCTGAAAGGGCTGGAGACCCTCCCCGTGCGCGTGCGCCAGCAGATGGAAAGCGCGGGACGCGTGGCCGATTACCTGGCCGAGCATCCGAAAGTCTCCCGCGTGATCTATCCCGGCCGGCCCGACCACCCGCAGGCGGATCTCGTGCGACGCCAGATGAAGGGCGGCTCGACGCTCGTCTGCCTTGATCTCAAGGGCGGAAAGCAGGCGGCCTTCGCCTTCTCCAACGCATTGGAAATCATCCGCATCTCCAACAATCTCGGCGATGCCAAGAGCCTGATCACCCATCCCGCGACCACCACGCACAAGAACCTTTCGGAGGAAGCGCGGCTCGAAGCGGGCATCCGGCAGGGAACACTCCGTTTGTCGCTCGGGCTTGAGGACGCGGACGACCTGCTCAAGGACATCGAACAGGCGCTCGCGAGGGTCTGACCGTCTCTTCCTCGCTTCGATGGAGTTCGCGGATGTCAGAGGCCTGGAGGCAACGGTGCGGGAAACCCCACCCGCGGAACATGCCGTCGGTATTGCCCGGATGCTGCTTCGTTGATCCAGTTTAAGGTTCTTCCTTCCGCAGGTCCTTCACCACATCGAGAAAAGCCCGCAGTGCCGGTGGCACGGCACGATGTCCGGGGTAGTAGACCGCAACCTCTTCCGCAGCGGGCATCCACGCGGTCAGGATCTTGCGCAGCCGGCCGTCGGACAGGGCCGCTTCTGCGGCCCAATCCGCCACATAGGCGATGCCCAGCCCTTTAATTGCGGCTTCGACCATCAGTTCCTCGTCATCGAGGACGATGGGGCCGTTTGCGTCCATCACCAGTTCCTGGCCGGCGCGTTCGAACTCCCATCGATAGAATTTGCCGCTGGGCATGCGGTGGCCGATGCAATGGTGGCGTGGCAATTCCTCGGGGGTTCCTGGCTCGCCGAAGCGATCGAGATAGGCGGGCGAGGCGACACAGATGAACGTCAACGGGCGTGCAAACGGCACGGCGATCATGTCCTTGGCGACCGATCCGAGGAGGCGCACGCCGGCATCGAACCCGCCGGACACGATATCGATGAGCCGCCCCTCGACGACGATGTCCACTGTCACGTCCGGATGGCGCTCCGCCATCTGCGGAAGCACCTCGCGCACGAGAAGCCCCGCCACCAATCGCGGCGCATTGATGCGGACGGTTCCTGCGACATTGCCCCGGAATCCTGCGACGCTGTCGAGCGCCTCGTCCAGCGTGGCGAGCGCCGGCTGCAGGCGGCCGAGCAACCGGAACCCGGCTTCCGTCGGCGAGACGCTGCGTGTGGTGCGGTTCAGAAGGCGCACGCCCATGCGTTCCTCGAGCGCGCGCATCGCGTGGCTCAATGTGGAAGGTGCCGTGCCGATCTCGTCCGCCGCGCGGCGGAAGCTGCGATGCGTGGCCACCGCCACGAAGGCGGTGAGGTCGTTGAGCGTCGGGCGAGGCATTGGTGGGGTTTTTGCATCATCTCATACCGATTTCAATGTCTAATGTGCGTAATGCAATTGCCCTATCTCCGGCCTGTGTCCAATTCGGAGGTATGAAAGATGGAAAAGATCTGGCTCATAACGGGCGTGTCGTCCGGCCTAGGCCGGCTGCTGGCGGAGAAGGCCCTGACCAGGGGCGACCGCGTCGTCGGCACCAGCCGCAGCGAGAATGCGCTTGCCGACCTGCGTTCCCGCTACCCTGAGCGGCTTGGCATCGTCGCGATGGACCTCAAGGACCAGAGCTCGGTCCGTGCCGCAGTCGACAGGGCCTTCGCCGCGTCCGCACGCATCGACATCATCGTCAGCAATGCCGGCTACGGCTTGTTCGGCGCGGCGGAAGAGGCTGATGATGTGCAGGTGCGGGATATCATCGACACCAATCTCATCGGCTCGATCACGCTCATCCAGGCAGCGTTGCCGCATCTGCGCAATCAGGGTGGCGGCCGGATTCTGCAGGTGTCGAGCGAAGGAGGCCAGATCGCCTATCCGGCGTTCAGTCTCTATCACGCGACCAAGTGGGGTATCGAGGGGTTCGTCGAGTCCGTGGCGCAGGAGACCGCTCCCTTCAAGATCGAGTTCACCCTGGTGGAACCCGGGCCGGCGCGGACCGGGTTCGGCGGCAATCTCGCGCGAACCGAGCCGCTCGCGGCCTATGAGGGAACCCCCGCCGATCAGATCCGCGAGGCGCTCGGTAGCTCCTGGGTGATCAAAGGCGACCCTGACCGCATGACGGACGCAATGATCAGACTTGCCGATCAGGATGGTCCACTTCCGAAGCGGCTGGTGCTCGGTGCCGAAGCCTATGCCGGCATCCGCAGGGCACTCGTCGGGCGCATCGAGGAACTCGACAGGCAGAAGGACATCGCAGTGGCGGCGGATTTCACCGAGGAGGAACTGGCGCGGCTGTGATCCATTCTGCCTCGCTGATCCAGGGCTGCACGACGCCGTCATGCAGCTCCACCCCTCGATCCCGATACATGTCCCCGCCTCTGCACCACTCCCTTTTCAGGAAAGAAAGGAACGAAAATGCCCGCACGTGACGCCGTCTATCCGGCAAGCCGCCACGCGCTGTACGACATTCATCGCTATTCCGCGGCCATTCGCTCCGGTGATCTTCTCTTCGTGTCGGGTCAGGTCGGGAGCCGTGAAGACGGCTCGCCCGAACCCCTATTCGAGGATCAGGTTCGTCGCGCCTTCGCCAATCTGCGCGCGGTCCTGGCCGCCGCCGGATGTAGCTTCGACGACGTTGTCGACGTCACCACATTCCACACCAATCCGGATGAGCAGATCGAATCGGTGCTGGCCGTCCGCGCGGAAGAGATCGGCGAACCGCCCTATCCGAACTGGACCGCGGTGGGTGTCAATTGGCTTGCCGGCTTCGATTTCGAGATCAAGGTCATCGCCCGGATTCCTTCGACGACCAGTGGCTAGCCGGTTGACAAGCGCCGACGCACTTGGCGATCTCTATGGTGGCGCGAGGGTTGCTTTCAGGCTTTCATGCAAGCGGCTTCAGGCTGCAATCGCGTCCGCCAAGACGCTCGGCGGCTACTTGGCTGGGCTTTCTGGTTGAAGCCCGTACGCGCTTTCTCCCCTTTGCGGCGGAGAAAGCGTTTTCCTGCTGGCGCCCGGTATTCAGAAGCCATTTTTGCCCGGCGGCTGGAGACGCCCCCTTGTCAGGGCTTGCTTGGCATGCTCGATCCTCGCCAGGATGTCCTGCCGGTCCTGTTGAGCGGACTGTCCAAGTGCGGCCGTTTCAGCAAGCCGTTGAAGCTGACCCAACAGGGCCTCGCGGTGAACCGCGTTCCTGGTGCCGCAGGCAAGGTCGGCCATAACATCCGCCATCCGGATCAGGATCGCGGGATGGGCCTTGCCGGCCTGCCTTATCGGATGAAATGCTGCAGCAAGCAGGCCGGCGATGTCGCTGCGGTCGGCCACGACCCGGATCTCACCGCTGCCGTCGCGCATTGCGTGGGGCTGCACGTGGCGCGCAAAGATCTCCTCGAAAGCCGCTCCCAGCCTGTCGATCACCGCGATCGCGGTGAACGGGTCGTTTGTGCCAGGGGAGAGCGCTCTCGTGGCGATCTCGACCAGCTGTCGAATCCCTTGCTCCGGATCCTGGGCAGGCGTGCGCTCGGTTCCGACTGTGAAGGCCGATCGGATCCGCTCCTGCAGTGCCTCGTCGGGAGCGGCCTCGCCGTAGATGTCGAGGTGCTCGCCCTCTAGCAGCAAAAAATGTCCGGCCCGGACATTCACCGCAATCCAGATATCGGCCTCGCAGGCGAGGGAAAGGAGGCGGCCATAGTCCACCACCTGCACGTAACCGATCCTCCGGATGCCGAGTGGCCAGCGCCGCCCGCGAAACGGTTGCTTCACAGCGCTCTCGTCGCTGTCGCGGTCGGGCAAGATTTCGCGCAGCGTTTCGCGGAATTCTTGCGAAACCGCCTCCACCACATTGTCCGCGATGATGGAACGGGCGATCTTGTGAATGTAGAAGAGGAGCGCCAGCAGGCAAAGAATCGTCAGTACGCTCGCCATTGTGACGGCGAGATGGGGCACGCCCTGCGAACCGAGGGTGTCGTCGAGTGTCCTGAGCACCAGAATGACATAGAGGATCGTGCCGATGAACAGCCCCAGGACAGACTGGATCTGTCGATCGCCCATGAAAATGGAGATGAGACGGGGGCCGAGCTGGTTGGCCGCGAGCGTAAGGATGACGAAGGTCACCGACACGACGAGCGATGTCATCGTCATCAGCCCGGACAGGAGGCTGCCGAGAAGATCGCGCGCCGTCCCTGCATCCCCGCTGTAGACCCACCAGATCCGGCCGCCGGAACTGAGGAGGTCGCCGTAGTTTAGCAGCACATAGGCCAGCCCGACGGCAGCGAGCGCGAAGAGCGCAGGGACCGCCCAAAGCTGGCCCCGCAGCAATGCCAGGAAATTGCGGATGCGGTCCATGCACCCTCAACTCGGAAAGGCCGTTCGCGATCCATCGCCAACGGCACGACGGATCGCACGGGGGAGTTCGGCGCACAATTCGCCACGGCATACCCGATCGCTGAATGCCAACCTGCTTGTTGAAAGCTGAAAGAACTTTTCCGGTCAAAAAGCTGCTCTTGTCAGTCGAGCCTCAAGAGAAGAGCGCCTTCGGCCCCCTTGGCCGCACTTCAGCCGAGGACGCATTGAGCCGGTCCCATTTCAAGCGCAATAAATCTTAACCCGATACAATACCGCGATCTTCCATGATCGCTAGGGTGCGACCGAGCTCGCCTGAGGGCTCATCTCGCCTGGAGGCAGGAGAAGAGAGGTCGCTTCATGAATATAAAGGCGTGGTTCAAACCATTTTGTCAGCCGCGGCTGTCTATCAGATGCGCGATCATTGCCTCGCTTGCATTTGCTGCCTTGATGCCCATTGCGCAGGCCCAGCAGCAGATGCCCGTCACGGTCGTTGTCGCCAAGCGAGGCGACGTCACGCAGCGTGTATCGGTCGTGGGAACGCTTGCGGCGCGTGAGGAGGCGCAGGTGCATCCCTCGGCTACGGGCCAGGAAATTCAGCAGATATTGGTGGAGGTTGGGCAAAGGGTCGAACAGGGCCAGCCCCTTGCCCAGTTCGACAAGACCGATGCGCTTCTCGCCCTCGACAAGAATGCGGTGAGCGCTCTACGCGCCAAAGCTGCCGTGGCCGTCGAGGCCAGCAAGGTCGAAATTGCGCTCGTTGCCGAGCGCGAAGCCCGCGAGAAGCTGGAGCGCAGCCAAGCGCTCCAGTCGAAGGGGGTCGTTTCCGAGCAGATTCTGGACGACACTCAGAACGCCTATGACCGCGCGGTCGCGGAAACCGCCCTTGCACGACAATCATTGGCACTGGCGCAAGCCGAAGAACAGTTGATCGTCCAGGAAAGAAAAGAGATCGAGTTGACGCTCGAGAGGAGCACGTTGCGCGCCCCTGCGTCCGGCCTCATTCTGGAGCGAAACGCCCGCATCGGCGTCATGACCTCGAATTCGGGTGCTCCTCTCTTTCGTATCGCGAAGGACGGCAGGATAGAGTTCGTCGCGGAAGTGACGGAAGTGAGCTTCGTTCGGCTGCGCGAAGGGATGCGTGCGCAAGTTACTCTTCCCGGCCGCGACACGCCTGTCACCGGCACGGTGCGGCTCAACGCCGCCCAACTGGACCCGAAGACGCGGAGCGGGACCGTTCATATCGAGCTCGACGAGAGCGGAGGCCTCGTTCCGGGTGTGTTTGCACGCGGCGTCATCGACACGTCGACGCGGACGAATGTTCTCCTGCCGGAAACGGCAGTCAGAAGCACGCGCGGTTCCCACAGCGTCTATGTCGTCAGGGACAATGTCGTGGAAATCCGGAACGTCAGGATCGGCTCGCGCCAAGGCGATCTCGTCGAGATTGTCGAGGGTGTCGAGGACGATGAAATGATCGTTCTGAAGGCGGGCGGCTTCCTGAAAGATCAGGATCGCGTCGAGCCCGTCGTCGTATCGGCACAAGGCGACGTGCAACGGAATGTGTCCCAAGCCGCCTCACTGAACCAGCCCGAAGGGATGGCCCGTCGATGAACGCGAACATTTCGGCGTGGGCCATCCGCAATCCTCTGCCGTCGAACCTGCTCTTCGTGATTTTGACGATCGTGGGGCTCTACAGCTTTTCCCGGCTGCCCATCACCCACTTCCCGACCATCATAACCCCGCTCGTGAACGTCACGATCGAACAATCCGGCGCGACGCCCGCGGAGCTTGAGACCGAGGTGACGCGGAGGGTCGAGGATGCCGTCGCATCGCTCGCCGGCATCAAGAAGATCACGTCGACCATTGGCCAGGCCCGGTCCGTGACCAGCGTCGAGTTCGAATTGGGCCTGGTTTCGCCGGACCGGGCGATGACGGACGTCCGCGATGCCGTTGCAAAAATCCGCTCCGACCTGCCCGCGACCATCGATGAGCCGGTTGTCGAACGGGTCGAGGAGGAGGCTCAATCCGTCGTCACCTATGCCGTCAGCAGTCCGGACATGACGGTAGCCGAACTGTCCTGGTACGTGGACGACGTGGTGAACCGTAGTCTGCAAGGCTTGCCGGGCGTGGGGCGGATCGAACGCGTCGGCGGGGCGGATCGGGAAATACGCGTCGAGCTCGATCCCGACCGGCTGCAGGCGCTTTCGCTGACCGCAAGCGCCATCAACGAAAGCCTGTTGCGGACCCAGATCGAGAATTCCGGTGGGAGAAGCGATCTGGGCGGCCGTGAACAGGCCGTCACGACCGTAGCGGCGGCAAAGACGGTGCCCGATCTTGCCGATCAGCGCATTGCGCTTTCTCCCCATGCGGCCATCCGGCTGGGGGATTTGGCAAGCGTTCGCGATAGCGTGGCGGAAGCGCGTTCCTTCGCTACGCTCGATGGTTCGGATGTCGTGGGCTTTGCGGTTTATCCCTCTCAAGGTGCAAGCCAGGTTTCCGTCGCGGATGCGGTCTCCAGGGCGCTGGCGGAGCTCAGTGCGCGCGACACGGATGTGCGTTTCAGCCTCGTGGACGACAATTCCGCCTATACGGCCGGCAATTTCAGTTCGGCCATGAGCACATTGCTCGAGGGGGCCGCGCTTGCCGTCGTCATTGTTTTTCTGTTTTTGCGCGATTGGCGGGCGACGATCATCGCCGCGGTGGCGCTGCCCCTGTCCATCATCCCGACGTTTTTCGCGATCGAGCTCCTGGGCTTTTCCCTCAATATCCTGAGCCTGCTGGCCATCACATTGGTGACGGGAATACTCGTGGACGATGCGATCGTCGAAATCGAGAATGTCGTGCGCCATCGCGACATGGGCAAGACCGCCTTGCGGGCGGCGCTGGACGCCTCCGACGAAATCGGCCTGGCCGTCATCGCCATCTCCGCCACCATCATCGCCGTCTTCGCGCCTGTCGGGTTCATGAGCGGCGAGGTGGGCCTGTACTTCCGGGAATTCGGCCTGACCGTCGCCATTGCCGTCTTCTTCTCGCTATTGGTAGCGCGGCTCATAACACCGATCATGGCAGCCTATCTAATGACCGGAAGCTCGCCCGTTGAGGAGAAAAAGGGGCGCTTCACCCTGGCCTACGAGCGGCTGTTGCGCATGAGCCTGCGCTGGCGGTGGGCGACGGTGGGGCTTGCCGCCGGCTCCTTTGCCTTGGCCATGGTCGCCCTGTTGTCGGTACCGACCACCTTTCTGCCGGAGGAAGACACCGGGCGCCTGACCCTCTCGGTCGAGTTGCCGCCTGGTTCCACCTTGGAGGATACGCGCGCGGTGTCCGATGAGATCGCAAGCCGTATCGGCAAGTTCCAGGAAGTGGAGGGCGTGTTCGCCCGTGCCGGGTCGAGCATCACGGGGCTGGAGGATGTGCGCTACGCCGTCATCCTCATCGATCTTCTCCACAAGACGCAGCGGGGCCGTTCATCCTTTGCGATTGAAGCCGATATCGAAAGAAGCCTCGCATCCATCCCCGACGTGAAGTTGAGGTTCCTCAACACGCGCGGCGGGCGCGACCTGTCGTTTGCCGTGCTGGGCACCGACGGGGAACTGGCTCTGGAAGCAGCGAACGCCATCGTGGAGGAGCTTTCAGCCGATCGGGCCTTCGTCGATCCCGCCATCGACAACACCGCCATGCGTCCGGAACTCAAGCTGCAGGTCCAGACGGACAAGGCCTCGATGCTCGGCGTATCGCCGGCCGCGATTGCCCAGACGATACGCGTGTCCACCGTCGGCGATGTCGACAGCCGCTTGCCCAGCTTCACCGATGGCGCCAGGCAGATCCCTGTGCGCGTGGTCATCGACCAAGATGCTCGAAACGATCTTCCGACGCTGGAAATGCTGACCGTGCCCTCCGACGATGGAACTCACGTCCCGCTATCGGCGATCGTCGACATCAGCTTCGACGAAACGATGTCCGCCATCGAGCGGCTCGATCGCGAACGTCGGATCGAGCTCGGCGCGGACTTGGCCGACGGTCTGACATCCGGACAGGGCATGGAGCGGCTGCTTCGGCTGGAGAGCGTGAAGAACCTGCCGGAAGGCGTTCGCCTTCAGGCGACAGGAGACTCCGATACGGAAGGCACCGTCTTCGAAAGCTTCGCGGTGGCAATGGGATCGGGCATCATGCTGGTTTTCGTCGTCCTGATCCTGTTGTTCGGCAGCGTGCTGGCGCCGTGGACGATCCTGGCTTCTCTTCCCTTGTCGATCGGCGGTGTCGCCGTGGGGCTGTGGTTGAGCGGCAACGCCATATCGCTGCCCGTCGTCATCGGTATCCTGATGCTGATGGGCATCGTTACGAAGAACGCCATCATGCTCCTGGACTTCGCAATCGAGCGGGAGGCGCATGGGCTGCCGCGGTTTGAGGCCATCATCGAGGCCTGCTCCGAAAGGGTTCGCCCGATCGTCATGACGACCCTTGCCATGACCGGCGGCATGATCCCTTCCGCCCTCGGCATGGGGGATGGCGGCGAATTCCGCTCTCCCATGGCCATTGCCGTCATCGGCGGGCTGCTGGCTTCCACGCTTCTTTCCCTGATCGTGATCCCCTCCCTCCACCTCATCGTTTCAGGTTTCGGCGATCGGATCGCTCGGATCTTCAAGCCTTTCCTCCAGTCGGCGGAGATCTGATCATACCGGACGCCGCGTGGCGCTACCGCTGGGAAGTGGCGTGGAATGGAAGGCCGGGCGGCCCATGCACTATCCGGCCTTCTCACCGTCGCCGGTGACATGTTCAGGGCGCCGAAACTCACAATCGCCCGAATCCTGGAGGAGCGTGGCATGTTGAAACGCTGCAACAAAATTTAACAAACCGAAATATCCTGACTTTCTCCGGCGTGCATTTTACGCCAACAGGGGCAAGAGGCTTCATGCAACCGAATACGGCAAATGCGCAGATCCTGATCGTTGAGGACGATTCGGAAATCGCAAATCTGCTTGCCCTGACCATGCAGGACAACGGGATGATCCCGACCGTTGCGGAAGATGGCCGCGTGATGCAGTCGCTTCTGCGCAACAATTCATTCGATCTCATCATCCTCGATGTCATGCTGCCGGGCGAGGACGGACTGAGCCTCTGCAGGAAAATCCGTTCCGAGAAGACCATCCCGATCATTTTGCTGACGGCGCTTGGCGAGGAGGTCGACAGGATCGTCGGGCTGGAGGTCGGCGCTGACGATTACGTGACGAAGCCATTCAGCCCCCGGGAGGTCGTCGCGCGTGTGCGCAGTCTTTTGCGGAGGGCCTCTTATGGAATGGTCAAGAACACCGCGCAACGAAAGCTTCGGTTCGATGGGTGGCAGATCGATCCCGTGCGTCGTCAACTTCACGACCCGAGCAATGCGCGCATCGCTTTGACGACGACGGAATTCGATCTCTTGCTGGCTTTTTGCCGGAACCCGGGTCGCGTGATCACGCGCGAAGAGCTACTCTCGACGACGCATTCCGGACTTGCCGGGCCGATCGAGCGCAGCATCGACGTCCACATCAGCCGCCTTCGCCAGAAGATCGAGGCCGATCCCAAGGAGCCTGCCTTACTGCAGACGGTGCGGCTGGGCGGATACGTGTTTACCGCCATCGTCGAGGAAGCGTAGGCAGACCGTCTGCCGCCCGATGTCCGACGGGCATCACTGCCATTGCCACCGTTCACGGACCAGCTTACTACGCCTATCGCCGCTCGGTCCCCCGCTTTCTTCCGCGGCCGGGGCTGTGGCGGGATGTCGATGCGCTAACCGTTGATCCGGGCATTTGGCGGCGGACCGTCCTGAACGGAATGATCTTCGTCCTGCTGATCCCTCTGGTCAGAGTTCTTGCGCAGGAGCAGACAGTACTACTTCTCTGCCTGCCGCGGGTGACTTTGTACTGAAGGCGGCGGGCGCGCACGACAAAGAGCCGAGGGCGACACCCTCGGCTCTCCTATCCGCAAACACGTGTTTTGCAGTGTCTTAAACCAGCTTTCGGCCAGCGGACCTAAAACTTGTAGCCCACGAAAAGGGAGATCGAGGGTTGCAGCTTCTCCTCCACGATCGGGCTGTCGGCAGCATCCCCGGTCAATATCCCAAAGCCTGCCTCGCCGCGCACAAGCCAGTGCTCATTCAGCAGGTAGGTCGCGGACGCCGAAATGTCGACGCGCTTGAGGCCCGCCTCGGCCTTGTATTCCGACAGGCCGGAGGCTGCGGATTGCTCGGAACTGACGCCGAAATAGGCCTCCATATGCTTGTCATTCGCCACGATTGCCTCGGCACTGGCGCCGAGGATAAGCCTTTCGGTTACAGGTGTGGAATACCCGATACCGAACGTGCCGATGAGGCTTTCGCTGCCATCTATCGTTTGCTCGACTTCGGCATAAAGCTCGACCGGCCCCCACTCATATGCCGCCTTGGCGCCCACCGTGGCAGCGAAATCGATGTCGCCCAGGCCGCGAAGCCGATCGTGATCATCGGCGTCTCTGCCCGTTTCGTAACCGACCTTCCCGGAAAGCGAGAAGCCCTTGTGCCGGAGAGGTGTGACGGTGATTCCCGAGGGATCGATCGCTAGCCATTCGCCATAGGTGAACAGAACGAGAGGAATCGGGCTGATCTCGAAGTCGCCACTACCTTCATAAACAGGCCCGTACTCACCGCCGCCGCCGACGATCAGGCTCCAGTTCCGTTCGGGCTGGTTGAATCGTTGGTCGAACTGCTCTTGATCAAATGCTGGTTCGGGTGGCTTCTGTGCAGCAGCAAGGTCGGCCGCGACTGCGCTGGATACCGTTCCCATGACACCCATTGCGGCGCCGAAGGCGCAGGACGAAGCACGCCTGCTGTTGTGCTTAGTGAAAAACATGAGGGCTCCAAACGAGTTGTCGCCGCCGCCCAACTCGATCGAACGGCGGGACGTTGACGACCCTAGGTGTCACAGGGGAGCCGCGTCGAGCATGTCATTATGTTAAGCTTTGTTGCAGGCGGAAGGCACCGAGGCATGTGATCCGTACCGGCGACTGTTGCTGGAATAAAACTTAACAATCACCCTTGGGCAGGCCGGTTCTCGTCATGTTATCAAGCATCAACCTCAGATCGTTCGGCGACATCGGCGCCCTGATGTAGGGATATGAGATTGCGCATGCCTCTTGGTCTAAGGACCATTCATGGACAGATCACCGCTATAATCGTGCTCGCACTGTTGATCGTCGTCACGGGGGGGCCCGTGCTTGAGCGCTGGGTCAGGGATTATGAGGGACTCGATATCGAGCAGGTTGCTGAACGCGCTCAGGCGATTGGCGAGCTATTGGCAGCGGCAACTCCCGGTGAGAGAGCAATTATCCTTCACGCCGCTCAGCGATCTGGTTGGAATTCGACATTGCAGCCCGTCGCCTTGAGCGAGCAGTTCACAACGACATCCAGCAAGGAGACATTCTGGGATCGAGCTATCGATTGGTTGTTCCCGCCTGACAATTTGGTTCCCCCGTTGGGTGGCTGGAGGACATTTCTGGACGACAACCGTGTCGTTGCCTTCAGGGTGGATGACGCGACGATGCTGGTCACCCCGATTTCCTCCGACTCCTTCCTGTGGGACAATTTCGCCGTACGCGGGTCATATTACCTGATCGCGCTGATCACCCTGATTTTCCTGCTGTCCGCCTTTGCCATCTGGGCCATTACGTTGCCTCTCAGGCGAATATCCCGCGCAGCGGCCAACGCGGATATTTCGACGCATGCGGAGGTTTTTGAAGAACGCGGCAGCGTCGAGATCGTCGCTCTCGCCAGAGCATTGAACGGCATGCGCAACCGGATCGCGACCATGGTGGAGTCGCGAACACGCATGCTGCGCGGCATCAGCCACGACCTGCGCACTCCGCTGACGCGATTGCGGCTCAGGGCAGAGCGTTTGCCCGAGGGGCCGACCCGGGACACGATGTTGTCCGACATCAAGCATCTCGACACATTGCTGAGCGAGAGCCTCGGTTATTTGCGCGACAACCACAATCAGGAAGCTGTTGAGCGCACGGATATCGCCAGCACACTTCAGACGATCTGCAACGAATTTTCCGATGTCGGCTTCGACGTGACCTATCGGGGGGCGAACAGACTGATCACGAACTGCAAGCCTCTTGCGATCACCCGTGCCGTTACGAATCTTTGCGACAACGCCACAAAATTCGGCAACTCGGTGATCGTCGAGCTGCGGGAAAATGCCGGCACGGTGACCATCGATGTCATCGATGACGGTCCGGGAATTCCGGAACCGGACAGGACGCGCGTTCTGGAGCCGTTTTTCAAGATCGATACTGCCCGCGGCGGCGCCAATGCCGGCTTTGGATTGGGGCTTTCGATCGTTGCCGAAATCGCGCAAGCGCACGGAGGTAGGCTGGAGTTCCTCGACCGGCAGCCGAACGGTCTCATTGCCAGGCTGTCGTTTCCCATCCACTGAGTTGCAGCAGCGGATTTCAACCCGCTCTTCGAAAGGGTGGAGGCGGTCCTCAGCTTCGACGCTGTCCACGCGGGGTTAACGACGGCGGCCGAACCACTTTAGCCATTTGCTCCCAGCCGCCTGGATGGTGTCGTCGCGGCAGCACCGAATAGGAAGGCAGCATAGCTGGAAAATTCCAGCTCAGAACGGTCCAATATCGGTAGGGCACGCCAGCGCAGCGCGAACGATCGCGTAGTTGCAGGATCTCATCTGACCAGACGGGCCATCAACTTTGAGGATCCTATATACCCCATCTTTCGACCAAAAGAGGTGTGAATCGGCACTGTACGTGTTATGCATTACTTCAAATACAACTATTTTCTCGTACATGAAGAATTGCTTAAATATTTTTTCTCTCGTTATCTTGAGTGTTCCATAGGAATGCTGGAGAGATGACAACGCCAACTGGGTCTATGGGCATGCTGCCGCTGCGATAGCTGCTGCCTCGTTATCAGATACAGATCCCTGGCGAAATGAAACGCCGCTACCCGGCACGTTCGTAGTATTCGCCGAAGGACCAGAGCAATTGTCCGGAACGGCCGAAAACGCCGAGGACCACCATTGACGATTTGGAAAGCAGATTTCGCATCTGATCAGGTGGGTGTCGTCCGAGAGTCCGGAACAACCCTGCTTTTGCACAGGCAGAAGGCCGCGCCAGACAAGCATTGGCGCATCCTGTGTCTCGTTGAAGATCAATACCGGAAGAATCTGCGATCGAGCGACAAGATCGAGTTCGTCTCCGATCCCGAGGACGATTTCGATCTGTTCGTCGCGCCGAACCCATCGGCAAAGGGTGTTTTCGAAAACATCCTGGCCCGTTGCAGCAATCCCGCAGCACCGCTCGTGACGACGTCCAGCGTGTTTGGTGCACGCGCCGATATTGTCGTGGCGCAGCCGACAGCAGCGTCCGTTGCGGCGGCCATCGCTTCGTTGGAACCGCTTGTGGCGCGGGTGTCGGCGCTGCCACGCATTCCTCAGGGGGCAGACCGAAACGGGCTGCTCGCCCTTGCGCTTGCCTACACGCGCAACAGCGTCATCGAGGGGCAATGGGAGCCATGCTCTCCGCAAATGATCGGCTATCCTCTTCTGCTCGGCATCGCAAACGCCCGCTCGGTGCTCGAAAACTTGGCGGAGGCGGGTCTTGTCAGACGCCGTTTCTATGAGCGGCTTCACGTTTGCGACCATTGCGATTCCTCGCAGCTGCATGCTCGGGAAAGCTGCATCAACTGCCATTCGAGCCATTTGACCGAGCACTCGCTTGTGCACCACTATTCATGCGGCTTCCAGGCAGCCCAGCGGACATTCGAGCATCGCGACGGCTATGTCTGCCCCAAATGCCACAAGCTGCTGCGCCACTATGGCGTCGACTACGACAAGCCGGGCATGGTGGTTGAATGCCAGGCATGCGGCGAATCCATGACCGAGCCGGAAGTGGGGTTCATCTGTGCCAGTTGCGGTAGGTACACCTCTGGTGACGACGCCGGCCGGCGGGACTGGTATCATTACGAATTTCTCGCCGACGGTCTGTCGGCTCTACGTGCGTCTGCGCTGCCGCATGCCGACTCGGCCGAAGTTCGAAACGGCTGCTCCCTTCGCGACTTTCGTCTTATCCTTGGCCACAGCCTGTCGGTCGCTCAGCAACATCGACGGCCGATTACCGCGTGGCGACTGACCATCGATGCCGACGGGCTGGCAAAGCAGGTTGGCCGGCGCGGGGCCGTCGAAGTCTGCCAGTTGATGCGCGAGCTGGTCGTCGAAAACATGCGCTCTGGTGATGTTGTGGCAGGTCTTCCAGCCGGCATCGTCGCCTGCTTGAGCGAGACCGACGCTGCCAGCGCCGAAGCCGAACTCGAGCGGATACGCGGTGCAATCGCCCGCACGATACAGCCGCATCTCGAGATCAATATCGAGATATTCGAGAACGAGCGCATAGGCGTTCTCCTGCAGGATCTGCAGTGATGTTCAGCGACAGCATTCATCTTGCCGATCAACTCGACCTGCCGGCGTTCGTTACGATGTTCTGGCACATGCTGGTCTTCGAGGTGCCCCGTTTTCTCATTGCGATCTTCGTCATCGGAGCAACGGAGGCGTTTCGGCGAGCTGAGCCGCAGCCTGATCCCGTCCGCCCTCTTTCCTTGAGTGTTCTGATGCCTGGGCACAACGAGGGCGCGTCGCTCCGACAGACGGTGATCGGATTGCGCGACCAAACGCGCAGCATCACTCAGGTCGTCGTCGTCGACGACGGCTCGACCGACGACATGATGTCCGTTGGGCAGCAGCTTAAATCCGAGGGCCTGATCGACGTCTTTGTCGCGACTGGCTTGCGCGGAGGCAAGAGCGCGGCCGCGAATCTTGGCCTGACTTACTGCACCGGCGATATAGTGATCATCGCGGACATCGACACCAGTTTCGATCGCGACGCGCTCGAAAAGGTAACTGAGCCATTCCAGGATCCGAGGGTGGGCGCCGTCGCCGGCAACTTGGCCGTACGCAATCCCAACGCCTCGGTCATCGCAAAATTCCAGGCAATCCAGTACCTGCTTTCTATATCCCTTGGCCGACGCGTCACCGACATGCTGGACATCGTCTTCATCGTCTCGGGAGCCTTCGGTGCGTTCCGGCGCGAGGCTCTCATGTCGGTCGGCGGTTGGGAGGTTGGCCCCGGCGAGGACGCCGACATCACGGTGAAGCTGCGCCGGACCGGTTGGAAAATCCGTTTCCAGCCAAACGCCTGGGCGCTGACCGATGTACCTGACACGGTGCTGGCACTGGTCCGCCAACGCTTGCGTTGGAACCGGACCCTGGTCCGGGTACGTGTACGCAAATTCGCCCGCATGTTCGACACGTCGCGGCACAACTTCTCAGCCGCCGATGCGCTCGGCACTCTGGACATCATCTATTTCCAAGCCATCCTGCCGGCCAGCTTCTTTGTCTACATTGTCTGGCTGTTCGCACATTTCGGCACCTTCGCGTGGGTCATTCTGGGCGTTGTCACCATCGTCTACATGACAAGCGCGCTGATCTCGTTCTTGATTGCCGCATCGGTCTCAGACCACTACGGCCGCCTGGGTCTGCTGCTGTATGTGCCGGGCTACGCCCTGTTTAATGCTTATGTGCTGCGCGCGATTGCCGTGTACGCCTACCTGGACGAGCTGATTTTCCGCCGCTCCTACAAGGACACCTACGTGCCAAGCCGGGTCCTCAATCAGGCGGAGGATTTCTGATGTCGGGAGAAAGTCTTGCTGCATACGCCTTGCGCGGGAACGGCGCGGAACGGGAGAAATAGCGATGCTATCGTTCCTGACGAGCCTCGATGGGGCAAGCCTTGTCGCGATGTTCTGGTACCTGATTTTCTTCGAGGGGCCGCGATTCCTGATCGCGAACTTCACTGCCGGTTTTCTCCGCAAGGATTCGGCGAAGGCGACCGGCTGGCCCTGCAAGATATCTTCCGTCAGCATTGTTCTGCCTTGCCACAACGGCGCCAGTGGCATCGTGAAGACCGTGACCTCTTTGCGCGAACAGACCTTCCGCAACTTGCAGATCGTGGTGGTGGACGACGGCTCTACCGACAACAGCGCGAGCATTGCGCGACAGATGAAGGAGCAGGGCCGAATCGACGTCTTGGTTTCGACAACTCTGCGCGGCGGGAAGAGCGCCGCCCTTAATCTCGGCCTGCGCTTCTGCACCGGCGACGTGATCGTCTCCGCCGACGTGGACACAACCTTCGATCGAGACGCAATCGAGGCGATCGTCGCTGCCTTTGACGACCCCAGTACTGGCGCCGTCGGCGGCAATATCGGAGTGCGAAACGCAGGCGCATCTGTCCTCGCCAACATGCAGGCGATCGAGTACGCAGTTGGAATCTCGCTCGGCCGTCGAGTCAGTGTAATGCTTGGGATACTCCCGGTGGTATCCGGCGCTTTTGCTGCTTTCCGGCGTGAAGCGCTCGACTCGGTAGGTGGATGGGATGCCGGTCCCGGCGAGGACACTGACCTCACCATGAAGCTCCGGCGTGCTGGATGGAGGCTGGCCTTTGCGGCCGAGGCGTGGGCCCTCACAGACGCGCCATCGACAATGCAGGCACTCATTCAACAGCGATTGCGCTGGGAAAGCGATCTGGCCCGGCTCAATCTGCGCAAGTTCCGGATGCTGCTCAGCCCATGGGCGCCTCATGTGTCGTTGCGTGACACGACCAATACGCTGGACGTGTTGATATTCTCCATCGTCTTGCCCTTCGCCTTCGTCCTTTATGTGGTGTGGCTCCTGGCTGCATACGGCGCGTTCGCGGTCGTCATCCTGATGATGACGGGATTCGCCTATTCGCTGATCGGGACCTTTTCGTTCCTGGTCGCGATCACGCTCTCGGAGCGCGCGTCTACCGCTCGGCTGCTGCCTTACGCGCTCGGCTACGGATTTTACTGCACGTGCGTCCTGCATCCGATCCGCGTGTGGGCATTCGTCCAAGAACTTGCTTTCGACCGCTCCTATCATTCGACCTTCGTGCCCACAAAGGTTCTCAGCCAGATGTGGAGGTTCTGATGCGGCTACGCCGTCGACCACGTTACGATACCTTGCAGAACGAGGTTCGCCGCCGAGGACGGTCGTGGGGACGCTGGATCTATCTTGGCCTCCTTTGCGGTTTGGTTCTCTGGATTGCCGACATGTTCGTTGGTGATCTCCTCTACTTTCGCGCCGAGGGGCTCGTCATGCGCAACCGCGTCGTGCTGGCCACGCAGTACCCCGCCGAGGTGAAGAGCCTCAATGTCGAGGAGGGCTTCTCGATCAGCAAGGGTGACGTCCTCGTGCAGGTACGGTCGCAGAAGATCGAGGAGACGCTGGCCCAACTCTATTCCGACATGGTCGACGGCATCGGCCGTGCCACCGATTTGGAAGTCCGCAATCAAGTATACGAAGCGATTTACCCTATGACGCAGCGCCTCTACAGCGAAGCACGGGAGGCACGGCTTTCAAGCGATACATTGCGCGGTGAGGGGCTGATCAGCAACGTTCGGCGGGCGGATCTGCTTCAGAGCGAGATGGAGAGCGCACTTGAGCAGACGAGAATCGAGGTGGAACAGAAGACCATCGAGAAGAACATGCCCGAGCTTAGAGCTGCTGTCTCCGCGTCCAGAGAGGCGATCATGCGACTGCGGGAGGTTTATGCCGACGGCATTTTGAAAGCCCCCAGTGACGGCGTGGTTGGATATCTGCACGTTGCCCAGGGCAGCGTGATTCAGCCTGGCGAACCGTTGATGGAACTCTTCACGGGCGACCCTTTTGTTCTCGCCTATGTTCCTCAAGGCGCACTTTATACGCTTCATCCCGGCGATCCGATCAAGATTAGCGTCGGATTGAACACATATTATAGCCGGGTCAGCCGGATCTACCCGGTCGCGGGCCAACTGCCGCAGGAATTTCAGAACACATTTCAACCTGTGTCGCGTGCCCAGATCGTACGCCTCGAGTTCGATCCCGGCCAAGACTTTCCAGCCCTCTTTGCCAAGACGAAGCTCAGCGCAGTCGGTTGGCCCCCGGCGTGGCTAAAGCGCCTGTTTGCGTCGGCCTATGGCAGGCTGGCCGGAAAGGCTCCCGATCCGCTGACGGGAAAAGGGGACCGCCTTGATGCATCGCACGCACATTCCGCCGGACCGGACTTTGGACCGATCGCTCGTTCGCATCTCGTGCAGCAACTGCAGACAGGAGTGCAGTCAAGATGACCATCATTGTGACGGGAGCGGCCGGTTTCATCGGTTCACACGTGGCACGAGCGTTGATGGCTCGTGGTCAGCGCGTCGTCGGAATCGACAACCTCAATCACTACTACGACCCCGCCTTGAAGCAGGCTCGGCTTGACCTCCTGGTGAAAAACCCGCTGTTTACATTCATCAAGCTGGACATTTCCGACCACGGTTCCGTAACCGCGCTTGGGGAAACGTTTCGGGACACTGAAGACATTGTTCACCTCGCCGCGCAGGCGGGCGTGCGTCATTCGCTGACGGCGCCTTTCACCTATACGGCCAGCAATGTTACCGGCCATGTCGCAATCCTTGAACTCTGTCGCCAATTGCCCCGGCTGAGACACTTGGTCTATGCGAGCTCGAGCTCGGTCTACGGCGGCAACTCGAAACTGCCGTTTGCCGTCGAGGATCGTGTCGATGCGCCAGCTTCGCTGTATGCGGCTACCAAGCGGGCTGGCGAACTGATGTCGTACACCTACAGCCACCTTTATCGAATCCCCACCTCCGGCCTACGCTTCTTTACCGTTTATGGACCGTGGGGGCGGCCGGACATGGCCGCGTATCTGTTCACCCAGGCGATCCTCGCCGGCCGGCCGATACGCGTTTTCAACAACGGCGATATGCGCCGCGACTTCACCTACATCGACGATATCGTGCGCGGAGTCTTGGGGGTGCTGGACAACCCGCCGCCGAATGTGAGTCGGGAGGTTCCGGCACGGATTTTCAACATCGGCAACAACCGGGCCGAACCGTTGCTGCGATTCATATCCGTCCTTGAGGCCGCCATCGGACGCAAGGCCGAGCTGGTCTTCGAGCCCATGCAGCTCGGGGATGTCAAGGAAACCTTTGCCGATATCGACGCGATACGTCGCCTGTGTGGTTTCGAGCCGCGGGTCTCAATCGACGACGGCTTGCCCCAGTTCGTTTCGTGGTTCCGATCCTATCACGGAGCGGAGGCGGCGACCTTCGCGGCTTAGACAAGTGCTCACCCCTCAGGCCCAATTCTCCAGGGAAGTTCGTCGATGCGCAGAGCAACAGAGGATGAAGGAAAGAGAAAGAATCCCGCCGAACAGGCCGGAATCGCTTGCTCCGCGGTCTCGGAACGCCTCGCCCGGAAGAACCTGTTCTTGGGCCGCCCGGCGCGACCAATCTCGCCAGTGAGCGCCACCCGCAGGCTTCGTGAACGAACGGGCGGACCGGTGACGGTCACGCTCTCCCAGCCGAAGGAACTCCACCGATGAACATAGTTGGCAACCTGGCCTTCCCTGACTTTGGCGTTCTCCATGTAAGCTTGGCCGACCAGCTGCGCCGGCGACTTGAGAGTTGCGAAGCGTGCATCGGTATTCTCGGCCTTGGCTATGTCGGCCTGCCGCTTGTTCCAGCGATAGCGCGGGTCGGTTACAACGTGGTCGGTTTCGATATCGATGGGCACAAGATCACTGAGCTTTCGGAAGGGCGATCCTATATTCGGCACATCTCAAATGAGACTGTGGCAACACTGGTTTCTGACGGACGCTTCACGCCGACTTCCGACTTCAGCCGCCTTTGTGACGTCGATGTCCTGCTGATTTGCGTGCCGACCCCCCTCACGCGCAACCGCGACCCGGACCTCTCCTTCGTTATATCGACCACCGAGGCAATCGCACAGAATTTCCGACCCGGGCAGCTGATCGTATTGGAATCGACCACATATCCGGGCACCACCCGTGAAGTGATGCGCCCAATTCTGGAACGGACAGGGCTTCTTTCGGGCTCGGATTTCTTCTTGGCCTATTCCCCCGAGCGGGAGGACCCCGGCAACTCCCTGTTCAACACGGCTCAAATTCCAAAAGTCATCGGAGGCGACGGCGATGCGGCTCTCGAACTTGCCTGTCTATTCTATTCCCGGATTGTCGCGGGAACGGTGCCAGTGTCCTCGGTGGAAACGGCAGAGGCCGTCAAACTCACGGAGAACATCTTCCGCACGGTGAACATCGCGCTGGTCAACGAGCTCAAGCTGCTTTTCGAGCGGATGGGGATAGACATCTGGGAAGTGATCGACGCCGCCAAGACCAAGCCATTCGGTTACATGGCATTCTACCCCGGTCCCGGACTCGGTGGACACTGCTTGCCGATTGATCCCTTTTACCTAACGTGGAAAGCACGAGAATACGGCATCGCAACCCGATTCATCGAACTCGCCGGTGAGATCAACACCGCAATGCCGGGACATGTCGTAGACCGGCTTGCAAACGCTATCAACGAACAGTCGGGGAAGGGGCTGAAGGGCGCGAAAATCCTGATTCTCGGCGTTGCCTACAAGAAAGACGTAGACGATACGCGCGAAAGTCCGGCCCTCCGGATTATCGAATTGCTTCAGCAACGCGGCGCGGTGGTCGACTATCACGATCCCTATGTGCAAGTCATTCCCAACAGCCGCGACCATCCGGAACTCTCCGGGAAATCATCCGTGGCTCTGGAGCCGGAGACATTGGCGAACTACGCCGCCGCGATGATCTGCACCGATCACTCGAATGTCGACTACAACCTGGTGCTCAATCACACCCCGATTGTCATCGATACCCGCAATGCATGCCGCTCTCCGGTTCCGGGAGCCCACCGTCTCGTGAGGGCGTGATAAGCGAGGCCGCAAGCGAAAGTAGACACACAATATTGAAGAGTACGCCGCGCGTCGGCCACGGCGTGAACTGCGCTCGCATTTTGTTGTCGTTCCCTAGCCAGACGGAATCATCTGGGGTCTCACAAATGCGGCAAAAACAATCAGATAGATCGGATCGGCGTTTCAATGAAACGATGAACCGGTCTAGCTGTGTCGTCAGCCATCAGAACGGTGCACTTTGCTCCCGCCCATCTGGTCCAAGAAGGAGCAGCTCGTTTCGCCGGTCACTGTACTCGATATAGCCAAAGCCGTTTGCGTCCCAAGTGGAGGAGGTTGGATTTACGCATCCCACGAACTTGGTGCGATCAGCCGATTTTCCCGGCACCCAATGCTTGACCGTCCAAACGCAATTCCCCTGGTCGTACGCCAACTCCAGTGAAGTATCCGCAGTTCGCGGTTTCTTCCGCACGTCGACGCCTCCTCCGGAAAGGCCGGCCATCGCTACAAGTTCTCTTTCCCGCTCCTTCAGAAAAGCGGTCAATGCGGCTCGGGACCCCGGGCCGAAATTGCCATCGATCGGCCCCTTGTAGTAGCCCCAGTCGATGAGCCGCTCCTGAAGCTCCTCCTTGGCGCCTTCGTTTTGCAATGTCGGGACCACCGACAACTTACGATCATCTGGCAGTTCGGCCAAAACATCCCACGCGCTCCGGCTCCTGGCCAGATCTTGCAGCGAGATGCCCTCGCTTATCGGATGCGGCTTCGCCCCCGCCTGCACGAAAGCTCGTACGGCTACAGAATTGTTGGCCAGGACTGCCGCCGCAAAAGGAGTGATGCCGTCACGATCGGGCCTGTTGATGGCGTCTACAAGAGCTTGGCTCCGACCGATCTTTGTTACAGCCCATGTGAGCGCGTTCGCCGGACCTTTTTCGTTGGCATGCACAGCAAGAGTTACCAGCACCGAACGCCCCTCGGCATCGGTGGAGTCGAGCAACTGATGAAGCTGTCCGTTGGAGAGCTTTTCGACCAGTAGCCGGGCAATTATGTTACGTTCCTTGTGAATCGGATTGGCGAATGCCGCCTGGATCGGGACAGCTTGGAAGGGCCCCCTCGCGAAGACATCAGCACCGCCATCGACAAGTCGGGACACGACACTGGACGTGCTGAATGCCGCAGCGAAGACCAATATGGGTGAGCCTCCAGGCACCTCCTGGTTGGGATCGGCTCCTTGCCGTAAAGCTGCTGCGACCCCTTCTGCATCATTGATGCGGACCGCGGCCAAGAGATTCACGCGGGGTTCGATTTCGGGCGTGCCACCAAGCCGGTCAGCCAGATCATCCTGTCCAAGCAGCTTCGCGATAAGGGCCGGGCGGGCTCCTTCGTCACTTTTCAATTGAGGCTCGGCACCGGAAGAGAGCAACAAGTCGATAATCTCTTCCTGGCCGCCAATCACCGCCAGTATCAGAGGGGGGATGCCGTTCGACTTCCTGTTTGGGTCGGCATCGGCGTCCAGCAGAAGCCTCGTGATCTCGGCATTGCCGCTGCCTATTGCCGCGGCCAGCGCCGTCAGGCCATCGGAGCTGCTTGAATCGGTGTTTGCTCCGTACTCGATCAACCGCCTTACGCAACCGGAACAACCCGACAAGATCGCCTCCAGAAGCGCGGTGACACCCTGCTCGTCAGCCGCATTGGCGTCTACACCGGCGTTCATGAGCGCATGCACGCGCGCCCTATCTCCCGCTCGTGCGGCCGCACGAAGCTCCTCTGCCGGCCCGATCACTCCTCCCGACAGAATTGTCCGGGCCTCCGGTGACCCCGCCAAGTCCGCGATCTGTCTTGCGCTGCCCCATGACGTAGCCGCGTCAATGTCCGCGCCTCCTTCGACGAGAGCGACCGCGGCTCCCAGACTGTCGGTTGTAATGGCGGCGATCAGCGCGTTGGCACCATTGGAATTGGTCGAGTCCGGCGAAATGCCTGCCGAGATCATCTCGCGCACAAGCGCGGCATCATCCTTTTGTGCGAAGTAAGTCAACACATCGCCGGAAATATGAGGCGACAGTTTACGGATGCCCTCGGCCGAAAGCAGGTTTGAAGCTATCGCGTCTATCGCTTGGGTGAGGCTCTCGATATCTTCGCCGGCCTCTATTGAGGTCGGCTCCGCCTGCGCAAGTGGAGAGCGCACGACCAGCAACAGAAGTGTTCCGAGCGCCATGAAGGCAAGAACAGGAAAGCGAAGGACGTTCATGGGTTAGCAACCCCCGTTGTATTCGGCTCTCTTTGTCCGAAGCCCCCATTCGACCAGTGATCCGAAGCCTTGAGCTCTGTAGGCCTCATGCAGGCGTTCAAATTTGGCGATTTGAGCCAGCAGTTGTTCACATCGGTTTGGCGCGCGGCGTTCCCTGGGCCGCGCATCTGCTCTGGGAGCCGGTGCGGATTGTCGAACCTGTCGAGATCGTTTAGGAGCCGCACGGGTGGCCGCTGCTTCTTTCGGCGCGGCCTCTCTCGTCGCAGGCTCTTTGGTCGCCGCCTTCCTCGTCGGGGGAGGTCGCATGGCAATCTCTGATGCATTCCCGCGGCTGGAGATTAGATCCTCCGCCGCGATCAGGGAGTCCTGCAGGGTGGAGAGAAGATCGGGATCCCGCGACGCTTTCCGGATCACATCGTCCATGTCGTAACGAAAAGCGCCTCCTCGAAGCATGGCCGCCTCTTCCTGCCTGGCATGCCTCAAGAGTTCTTCAACACCGGAGCCAAGCGTCTGGCCCGAGCTAAACCGCTGTGAGGAACCAAGATGGACAAGAGCGCTCGCGTGCAGGCCCTTCATCACCGAGAGCGAAGCGCGGACCCCGAATGCTCTCGCTGCTTCCCAAGCGCTGCTTGTTCCGAAAAGGCCCGAACCGATGTCCGCGTCGACGCCCGAGAATATTCCGCCGCGGGCAGCGATACGCTCCATTCGGTCGACCACGCCAGCGCTTTTCCGCAGCGTCTTCATCCCTTGGGCTGCTTCCGCTGATGCACTGCCCGTTTTCTCGTACCGCTGAAGAGGGGCGTCGACAGCCTCCAACGTTCTGTCTCCCAGATCCGCGGGCAAGCCGCCCGTCATGTCTTGCGTTCGCTCTATCTCCTGGTGATCGGATTGAGATATTTGATAGGCCCGCACCTGCCTTAGACATCGAACCCTCGCGCGGCTCGCCTCCATCAGGATTTTGAGCGCCTCCTCCTGAAGCAGACCTGCTTCCTTGTAGAGGGTCTCAGAAATGCCGAACCGACGATCATTGGCATGCTGCCGCGCCTGGTCCTCTTTCGTGTCCGCCACCTCTGCGATTTGATCACGCACGGCCATAAACTGCGCATTGATTTCGTGACATTCGGTCGCAAGCGTGGGCGCGATGGGCTCGATTGGCAGCGTATAGTGAGCAGGGGCGGCGCTCGGAAACAGAAGCGTCGCTGGAAAAATCAGGCAAGCAGGATATCCTTTCCCCATTGCCGGTGGCTCCCATCGGAAAAGATGTCGATGCCGCAGGTTATCTTCTGTCTGCGCCTCGAGTTTGATACGCCCCCATCTGCCGGGTCAATTTGCAGATTCGGTTAGTCGCGCAGCTGAATGCAGACCAGTGGGCGGAAGTTCATCCGCTAGACTTAGTGGTTCCTAAGCCGTACAGCTTGTTCCATTTCTCCCATTCTGCGTCTCGGGTTGAAGCCGAACCTCCCTGGAAGCTCAATTCATCACGAATACTATCGGGCGGCAGCCTGAAGAAGCGTGCAAAGTTCAATGAGAGGACGCTCATACTTGTTCGGATCGGCAAGAATCCCGCGGCACTTGCGCATATTACGAACGAACTCGGCATCAGGTAACCTGGCGACTAGGGCCTGAAGATCCGGGCTGTCGCCCGCACTACCGCTGCAACGTCCGCTCACGCCATCAGGGCAATCAGGTTTGCCTGCGAGTCTCAGATATCCGGCATTTGGCTTGTTTTCCGGAGTGTTGTGGTTCCCCGGGTTTGCAGGATTCGGCTTTTTCCCAGGCTCATTGGGTTTGCTGGGATTTCCGGCGTTGCGGGGAGTTGTTGGGCGCGCGCCACCATGGCTCAAATCCACATTGGCGTCCGGGATCGCGCGGGTGCTGACACTGGCATCAACGCCCGCATTGATACTGCCGACCGAAGCCCTCGTGCTGCTGTCCAGCACGCTATTTTTCCCGCCAACGGTTGTGCTGTTGCTCGCTTTGACGCCGTTGTTGCTGCCAATGGATGCGGAAGTGTTGGAGTCCACGAGAGAGCCGCCGCTCAGAACGCCACCTCCCCCAAAGAGCGACCCGCCTCCCACAGAGGTTTTGCTGTCGGCCTGTATGCCGGCCTTGCCGCCCAGGCTGACCTCAAGGCCGATATCCAGGCCGCCCCTGCCATTCCCACCGACGCTGGCGCCGGCGATTCCACCGACATCGAGATCGAGTGCTGCTGCTGGCGTCGCAAGGACAACTGCAAGCACGCTGCCTGCGACCATAGATCCAATGAACGGCACGGTTGCGCCCCCTTATCGGCCGAACGTCAAGGGTGAGCGAAGAAATTAATCAAAACGCGCCCAAACGATAAGTAGCCACTTAGCATTAAGGCGCACCGGATAGGCTATGGCATCCGGTGTAGGCGGATGGCCATTGACATCCTCCAGTTGTGGAGGGGCAGAGCTACGCCGAGCCGCCTTGTAAAACGCTTGTGCCGTGCAAGCGTCGATATCAGCGCCCGGTCGTGTTTCGCATGACATACGCTAGTGTTTCCCGGTCGGCATGCTTGGGAGGAACTGATGGGCGTTGTGGGCAAGCGCGGAAAAGACCCGCCCTTCCCGGCGTGCTCCTGAAGCTCGGAACGCGGGTTGAAGGCGGAGCGGGTCCGGACGGCGATATCGTCGGCTTCTCGCCAGGACTGGACGCTGAATTGCCCCGGCCACTATTCCCGATTCGACTGCGATGCCGGCGGCCAGCAGGCCTGGGGCAGGCGACCCAGAACCTGCCGCCTCGCCGGCTGTGACACATCGCGCCGGGCACCCGACGAAGGATCGGTTCTCGTCTAAACCAATTGCAGAGCAGCTATGTCTCGCTGTCGGACGGAAGGTCGGGGTTGCTGTCCTGTGCGGATTGCGCCGGGTGCTTCCGTGAGGCTTTCCTGCGCCGGGGCTTTTCCAGCGTTGCGTCATCCGGTTTTCCATCCACATCCGCAGACGAGGATTGAATGACCTTGATCGGCGCGGCGGGCGCGGAGCCTTTCTTGTCCTCGCCGAAATAGAGCGTGACGTGCGGAAACGGGATCTCGATTCCGGCCGCGTCGAAGTGCTTCTTGATGATGGCGTTATAGGCGCGGCCGATAGCCCATTGCTGGCCAGGCAGCGTCTTGATGCGTATACGCACATTCACGCTGGAATCGGCAAGCGCCGTTACACCGTGCACATCGAGATCGCCGATAATGCCGGCCGCGTGCTCGGGGTTGGCGCGCAGCTCCTCAAAAGCCTGCTTCATCACCTCGATCACCTCGTCGATGTTCTCTCTGTATGCGACCCCGTATTCCCCCACGTGGTAGGAGAAGCCGCGCATGAAATTCGAAACGGTATCGACGGAGGAAAACGGGACGACGTGGTAGGTGCCCGAAAGATCGCGGATCCCGAGCGAGCGTATGGTCAGCTTTTCAACCACGCCCGTGGTTCCGGCAGCCGTGACGACATCGCCGGTGTAGATGGCGTTCTCGAGCTGGATAAAGACGCCCGTGATCACATCCTGCACGAGCTTCTGCGCCCCGAAACCGATTGCCAGACCGAGCACGCCGGCCCCGGCCAGCAATGGTCCGATGTCAATGCCGAGTTCGGATAGCGTGATCATCAGGGCCATGACGACAAGGACGACGGTGAAGGCGTTGCGGAAGATCGTCAGAAGTGTGTTCTGGCGCGCCCTGGAAGCTGCCGCGGCGCCGTCGGCTTGCAGGTTCAAACGGTATTCGATCCAGGATGAAACGAGCAGCCATATGACGAAAGCAGCAGCCAAAACCAGGGCAATCGTCACAATCCTGCCAATGACAAAGAGGCCGCTCTCCGAGCTTATCCAGGCGAAGAAGTCGAAGACCTGCCAAGCATCCAGCACCACGGCGGCTACGACGAGCGTGATGACGATGCGCACGATCTTCAGTGTCGTGGGCACGAAGGCATTCAGCCGCTCCTCCAGCATCGGGAATTGCGAACGCATCTCCGGTTTGAGCCGAATGCCAAGGGCGATCGCCCTGTCGATGAGTGCCGACAGAAGAATCCCCGCTGCGATCGCCGCGACCGTCTGGATCGTGGCGCCGATCATGAAGGAAAGGGCCGTCTCCGGTTGCAGGAGCAAGAGCAGCGCCAGCACCGCGACATAGGCGATCATGACGATATGCCAGATGCGGGCGAGCATGCCCAGAAGCATGCTCGCGAAGCCGATCTGGCTTCTCTCGGCCATCATCTGGAGCCGCATCCTCACCGGCTCGCGATTCTGACGGATCACGACGACCGCGAGGATGAGCGCCACACCATAGACAAAAGCCGCAACGACAGATCCCAGGACCGTGCCGAGATTTATGTTGACGATCGGCACGACGACGAGAACCCCGTAACCCACGAAACTCGTGAGGCGGGAGAGCCACGTGTTCCAGTAGGCAGCGTCCTCGCCTCTGATCGGGAGCAGGCGCAATCCGTCGTAGCGCGTCGCGAAAAAGAGGCGGATCACCACCTTGGCGGTCTCGATCGCAAGAAAGGCGTTGAGGAAGAGCGATTGGCTCGTGTCCATGCGCCCGGTCTCGTTCACGAGGAGGAAAATGGCCACGGCATAGCCGGCCACCCATCCGATTGCGACAATGAGAAGATCGAGCATCCCGCAGCCAAGAGCTGCCAGATACCGCTTCAGCCAAGGGCTCGGCCCTCCCCCCGGTGCCAGCACCCAGTCGGAGGCCCGCCGGTAGACGGGACGCACCAGCATTCTCGACAGCCAGAGGATTCCGAGGACGACCAGGATGACCACGCCGAGATCGAACGCGGCCCTCGCGAGATTCGCCATCCCCTGAGAGGAGATCGAGCCTATGTCGAGGCGCATGATGCTGTCATAGGCGATACCGACCTCGGACACGATCTCCTCGGAGATATCGTTCGTGGTATTCGCGATCTGCCGGGCCAGGGAGAGATCCTGTGTCTCCGGTGCTGCCGGCGAGACTTCTCCGGCAGCGAGCCTTCGCAATTCCGAAATCAGTGCGTTCCGCGCTGCCTCGTCTTCGAGAATATCTGCAATCGCGCCATAGCCGGGCTGCGGATCGGCCTCGACCGGCTCCTGTGCAGTCTGCGGGGAGGCCGGACCCGTGATCAAGAACAGGACGAGAAACGGAAGCAGCACGTGGCGAAGAAAGGTCGGCAATTGTCGGCCTCGACTCTGGAAATGATCGAGATGCTGGCGATCTCGTGGTCGAGAATAGACGCAGAACCTCTCATTTCAAAGCGCCGGCTTTGCTTTGCAAAGCGTCGGTTCCGCCGCCTCCAAAAGTTCAAAATCGTCTTTCGTTCGGCAGAACCGGACGCGTTCGCGGGGCAATGCCGCGATAGGCGAGGTATGACTGAATTGCCGCCGGCAGTATTTTCGAAACGAGCCGAGGGCTATAGTGCGACGGGAATATCCGAGTGAGGGTTTTATATGAACGAGATGGCAATCGGTATTGCCGATCCCGGTGTAATGCTTGGAGCGCGTGCGCCGGAAGCACTGGCTGACGATATTCGCAGACGACGCATCCGTCCATGCCTGCAAAGGTCCCACGGCGCAGCGGTCCATCCTTCCTCCGGAACCACATCCCGTAAATGACGTCGCGCCGGCACCTCCGCCTCTCTGTTCTGCCCCTGATGCTGGGGCTTGTGTTCTTCGCCGCGTCGTTGACGCCGTCGCTCATCCCGCGCAACTGGATCGTGCAGGGGCTGCTTGGCGGCGTGGTCATGGCGCTCGGCTATATGATCGGCCGGTTCATCCTCACCCTCTGGCGGCAGATGGATCTGCCGGTTCTACGCGGCCGGTTCGCCACGGCGGCCCATGTCTCCATCGCCCTCCCTGTGCTGTTCATCGTTGCGCTGTCGCTTGCCAAGGTGGATGGATGGCAGAACGGCATCCGGGCGCGAATGGGCATGCCCCTGCTCGACAATACCCATGCGCTGCGGATGATCCTGCTGGCCGTAGCGGTCTTCGCCGTCTGCTTTATCATCGGATGGCTTGTGCAAGTCGCCTTTGACCGGCTGCGCCACCTGCTCTATCGCGTCATGCCGCAGCGAGCGGCGAATGTCGCGGGGCTGATCTTGGTCGCTTTCAGCTTGTTCGTCATCACCCGCGATGGGCTGGTGGATCTCGCCATGGGGGCACTGGACCAGTCCTACAAAACGGCTCAGGAACTTTTCGACACTGCGCCGCCAGCGCCGCAAAACCCGCGTATTCCGGGGAGCGACGCCTCATTCGTCGATTGGGGAGCCATGGGCCAGCCGGGCCGGAATTTCGTCACTGGTGGCCCCGATGCCGAAGCCATCGCGGCCTTCACGGGGCGACCGGCACTGGACCCCATCCGCGTCTATGTCGGGCGTGCCGAGGACGATGACCCGCAGGTGCGGGCGGACCGCGCGCTTGCCGAATTGAAGCGCCTCGGAGCCTTCGAACGCAGGGTCCTGATCGTCGCCTCGCCCACGGGCACCGGCTGGCTCGACCCCGGTTCGCACGACGTGGTGGAATACATGCATGGCGGCGACATCGCCACGGTCGCCGTCCAGTATTCCTATCTTCAATCGCCGCTTGCGCTGATCTTCGAGACCGAGGCGGGCCTGGACCAAGCCACCGCGACCATCCGCACGGTTCACGATCACTGGAAGACCCTGCCCGAGGGCGATCGGCCCCGGCTCTATATTCACGGGCTGAGCCTGGGCGCCTGGTCCTCCATGTACGGCACCGATCTCTTCCGGCTGCTGGACGAGCCGATCGACGGCGCGTTCTGGACTGGTCCGCCCTTCCCCTCCGCCCTCTGGAGGAGCGCCATGCGAGAGCGCAACCCCGGCACGCCCTATGTCGTGCCAAAGGTTGCCCAGGGCGAGCTGATCCGCTTCGCCTCCCATTTCGACAGCCCTGGCGATCCCGCGGGATGGGGCAGAATGCGCATTCTCTACCTCCAGTACAGCAGCGACCCGATTGTCTTCTACGAACCCTCCTCGCTCTGGCGCGCGCCGCAGTGGATGCGCGAGCCGCCGGCGCCGGATGTCTCGCCGGATCTGCGCTTCATGCCCATCGTGACACAATTCCAATTGGTGATGGACATGGCGTTGGCAACAACCGCCCCGGCCGGCCACGGCCACTCCTATTACGCGAAGGATTACATCGCGCCCTGGGTCGCCGTCACGAATCCTGCGAACTGGAGCGACGCCGACAGCGCGCGGCTCGCCGATCATTGTGACAATGGCTTCAAAAAGGGATGCGACAATGATTGATCCCGCCAAGGATCCCGGAGCTCCACGCAACACGCCGCCGGCTCGGCCGCCACGCCTGGCCCAAGCACCGCAGGGGCGGCGCGACAATGGCGAAGGACACTCCGCTTACGCAGGCCAGCCGGCCCGATGAGCTGTGGTACGCCGACGACAAGGCGAGTTCACGCCTGCCGACCGGCGCCATTGTCACCGCTGACGGGTAGCGACTTCTGCCAGCCGCTATCTCCTGGCTTCAGGTGCTGCACACCACAAAGAAGGTCTATGACTTCACCGGGACCGACAACGGCGTGCCCTCGCAAGCCCCAATGCGCTCCTTAACCCCTCCGGGCTGTGGTTTAGGAGGCATAGTCCGCTATCTGGCATTTCTTCGGCAGGTGCGATATAGGAGCCGCGGGCGACCCTCGAGGGGTACGGCACGCGGGGTCGCGCCATGCGGGCGTGGCGGAATGGATAGACGCAACGGGCTTAAAAATGGTTTGCCCACTATGCGACAGGATGCCGCAAATAGGCGAAAAGCTGTTTGATTTTCGTAGGTTGAGGAAGTAAGCCAAAAGCAGCCGAGACGTGCCCAAGGAGCGCTGGGTACAGAATAGATGTAAAGAGCGCGGGCTGGAATCGGCGGCGATATGCGGGTGTGGCGGAATTGGTAGACGCGACGGACTCAAAATCCGTTTCTGGTGACAGAGTGTCGGTTCGAGTCCGACCACCCGCACCAAGATTCCGAACCTTCCAGGCTTAATGTCGTAGGTTCGATCCCATCGCCCGTTCCAGTAGAGATTTCATCGGGTTGGCGTGGCGATCTTCGGGTCGTCACATTGATTGGTTTTCCATATTGCGATCTGTCTCTTTTTGCTTGCGGAGCGTGTGGGTCCCTCAGACCCGCGCGACAAACCAGACGTTCATCGGATCATGCGGCAGCACAGTGCGTTCGACGGAACGGAAGCCCGCGCCCTCGAGCATCGCTTGCGCGGTCTCCCATCCCCACATGGTGCCGAGCCCTAGCCCGCCCTGGCCGAGCGACACCGGCGTGCAGTGGGCGCATGAAATGGCGTAGAGCAGGGGCGCAAAGGGGAAGTCCAGATTGTTTTCCAGCTTCGCCGAGCCGCCGATATCCTGCACCAGATAGACACCGCCGGGCTTGAGAGCGTCCTTCATGCTGCGGATCAGCGCTTGTGGATCCTTCTGGTCGTGAATGGCGTCGAACGAGGTGATGAGGTCGAACCGCGCTTTTTCGTCGTAGCCGGTGAGGTCCCGCACCTCGAAACTCACATTTGTAAGCCCCGCTTTCCGCGCGGCGTCCGTGGCGAATTCGATGGCGTCCGCGCCCAGGTCGAAGCCGGTGAAGCGGCTCTCGGGGAAGTGCCTGGCCATCTCCATCAGCGCCAGCCCACGTCCGCAACCCGCATCCAGAACCTCGATGCCGTCCGCAAGCCGCTGCTTGAGACCCTCGCCGAGCGGCAGGATCGTCTCGACAAGCTGGGCCACGACAGTCTGCTCACTGTCTTCCGCCATCACCTGGTGAAAGCAGGGATAGTCGCCATAGGCGAGCCCTTCGCCGGTCTCGAAGCAGGAAAGCAGCCGCCCCTGCATCTGACCGAGAAGCGCGACATGTTGCGCATAGACGGCGAGATTGCCGAGTTCGGCACCCCGAGTGAGGCAGGCCGCATGCTCCGCCGGCAGGCGGTAGGTTCTCGGGCCGGGATCGTAGGTGACGATGCCGCCCGTCACCATCACCGCCAGCCATTCGCGCACATAGCGCTCCGAAAGCTCGGCGCGCGCGGCGATCCCCTCGCTCGTTGAGGCCGGCAGACCGGCCATGACATCGAACAGGCCGAGGCGATGGCCGATCGACATCATTGCCGCCACCGCACCTGAATCCAGTATGCCTGCCACCTTCTCTGAAAAGGCTTCCGCCGCCGCCTTGTCGGTCGATTGACTTTCGATTGCCAGTGACATCGTTTGTCTCCTCATGTTGAACGGCGGTCGAGTAGACGTTTGGACGGACGGCAAGAAGTGCGAGAATGGACAAAAACAAGGCTTTTGCGCCAATTTGCCCGCATGAGAGGTAAAATCGGAGCAGACAGGGCGGCGCGCATCCAGTTGCTAAGGCCGGAGACGACGCCGGGCACCCTCTAGGGGCTCCACGAGCTTTTCGATGCGATCGACGTGGCGTGGAACGACATCACGGGCGAGGTGGCCAACACGCCCCGCCTCGACATCGCATCGTATCAGCCGGAGGCCCTACCTTTGCCTCGCTGGTCGGCATTGGAGCTTCCGAGCCGAGGCGCTTTCCCTGGGCGCCCATTTGGAAGCACGATGATCGGCTGATGACGGAAGGCAGAAGCTGAGGGCGGCTACGGTATAGTTCCGTCGAGCGTAGTCGCGATTATCTGTCCCGCGAGCAACGTGGCGCATCCATCACGCGAAAACCTCTTCGATCTTAGTCGCTAGCGACGATACGGCGGACGGATTTGCCGTTTATCCAAGCGGCGATATCGTCGATGGCATCGGCTGCGTGCCGGGCATAGTTTTCCCGGGTGACATATCCCAGGTGCGGGGTGGCGACCAGATTGTCGAGCCCGCGCAGAGCGTGGTTTTTGGGAAGCGGTTCGGTGTTGAACACGTCGAGGGCCGCGCCGGCGATCCTGCGCGCCTTCAGGGCCTCGATCAAGGCTTGCTCGTCCACGATCGGCCCGCGCGAAGAGTTGATCAGATAGGCCGTTGATTTCATGCGGGCGATTTCGGCCTTTCCGATCAGGCCGCGCGTGTCGTCATTGAGCGGCAGGTGGAGGGAGACGATATCCGCCTCCTGCAGGAGCATGTCGAGATGTGGTGCCGCGGTGACGCCCACCTCCTCGGCCCGTGCCGTCGTAAGCGTCGGTGTGTAAGCAAGCACGTTCATTCCGAATGCATGTCCCACACGGGCAACGCCCCGCCCCACGCGGCCCAGTCCCACCAGACCAAGCGTCTTTCCGAAGAGACCGGTTCCGACCGTTTGCTGCCATGGGCCGCCCCTGGCAAAGGCGGTGGCCTCCGCGGGAACGTTGCGGAGCAGCGAAAGAATGAGCGCCCACGTCATCTCCACCGTCGGCTCGCCGGCACCGGTGGTCCCGCACACGGTAATCCCGAGTTCTTCCGCCGCTTGCAGGTCGATGGCCGCATTCGACATGCCGAAGGTGACGAGCAGTTTCAGATCAGGCAGGCGCTCCAGAAGGTCGCGGCTCAGTGCCGTGCGTTCCCTGATGGCGATGAGGATGGCTGCGCCTTGCAGCCGCTCGGCGAGCCGCGCCGGCTCGGCGATATGCTCGCATATCGCCTCGACCTCGACGGCCGGCTCGAGTGACGACCAGTCGCCCGCCGCCAGCACTCCGCCCTGATAGTCGTCGAGGATCACACAGCGATAGACCTGACGCGCCATTGCAACAGCCTTCTACTCCGCTGGTTGGCTTATCCCGAATGCCCCGGCCGCGGTCAAGGATTCCAGCGCCTCAGCATCATACCCGAGTTCGCCCAGGATCTCGCGCGTGTGCTGCCCGAGTTGCGGTGGAGCCTTCGCTTTGTTGATATCGACTTCGCTGAACTGAAACGGGGAGGCGACGCTCGGAAACTGCCGGTGGCCCGCATCGAGCATGATCTTACCGCCGACAGCCTCGAGCTGCAGGCTATCCGCGGCCTCTCCGACCGAGTTCACCTTGGCCACCACCACCTTGGCTGCGCCCAATCGCTGGACGATCTCCGCGCAGGTGAGCTCGCGGGTGAGCGAGGAGAGCGTGTCGATAAGGTCGACCCGGTTTTGCCGGCGGTCGAAGACGCGGGCGAAACGCGGCACATCGAGCTTTTCCGGATCGATCGCATGGGCAAGGCGCGTCCACATCTCGTCCGTGCTCGCGATGATGACGACCTCCCCGTCCTTCGCGGGAAACGCCTGGTTCGGCACGCTGAGGTGGTTGGCGGTTCCCATCGGTTTGCGAACCGTGCCGTCCATCCAGTACTCGGTATAGAAATAGCTCATCAGGTGCGCCGAGCTTAACAGGAGGGAGGATTCGACGCGCTGGCCGCGGCCCGACTTGTGACGGTGCAACAGCGCGCCGAGAATGCCGGCCGCGATGGCGAGGCTGCCGTGCAGGTCGACGATGGCCGTTCCACAGCGCACCGGCGGGCGATCCGGCTCGCCCGTGATGCTGATCAGGCCGCTATGGGCCTGCAGCGCAAGATCGTTCGCGCCGATATGCGCCAGAGGACCCTTGCCGCCGTAAGCCGTGAACTCGGCGTAGATGAGACCTTTGTTGGTCTGAGCCAGGGTCTCGTAGCCGAGACCGAGACGCTCCATGACGCCTGGGCGGAAATTGTGGACGACGACATCGGCCCGGTCTGCCAGCTCCCGGGCGATACGATTGCCCTCCTCGTTGCGAAGGTCGAGCGTGATCGAGCGTTTGTTGCGGTTGAGCGCCAGAAAGGATGGGCTTACGCCGCCAAGCTCCGCCAGCTTCTCCTTGGTCACGCCATAGTAGCGAGCCTCATCTCCGGCAGGTGGTTCCACCTTGATGACGTCGGCACCCATGTCGCCCAGCACCTGCGTCGCCGCCGGGCCGGCGAACACCCGTGAGAAATCGAGCACCACAATGTCGTCGAGAATATTGTTCATGAGCGTTCGTCGAGACCGGTTCGCGTTTCACCTGAGCCAACGGGGTCATCCGTTGGCGTCATGTGCTAGCACCCGACTTCCTGCCCGATAACACGCATACGCCGAGCACGTTTTTTTCAGAAACTGAAAAGCCGGCCGTGGCGGATGCGCGGCGCCCTCATATGTTTTCCTGAAAGATCCTGGCCAGATAATCGATGAAGACACGGGCCTTGACCGGAAGATGCCGGGTCGGCGGATAGACTGCATAAACCGCATTCTCGAAGGCGGTGAAACTTATCCTGCAGTCCGGCAGAAGGCGCACCAGCGCGCCAGATTTCAATTCCTGGTTCACCGACCAGTCCGGCATCAGCGAAATGCCGAGACCGGCGAGCGTCGCGATCTTGAGGGCCGGTCCGCTGTTGGTCAGCATGTTGCCGGCAATCGCCACTTCGCTGAGGTTGCCGTTCTGATCGAGAAACCGCCAGGTGATGTCGCCCATATTGACCCGGTAGGCGAGACAGTTGTGGGCGAGCAGATCGTCCGGCTTTTCGATCGGAGGCCGGTTTTCCAGGTAGGCCGGCGCGGCACAAAGCACCCTTTCGCTGGTGACGAGGCGGCGGGCGATCAGGGAGGAGTCGGCCAGTTGACCGATGCGTATGTCGACGTCGATGTTCTGCTCGATCAGATCCACCACCTCGTTGGACAGGGTGAGGTCGACACGGATATCGGGATAGCGGCTCATGAAGCCGGGCAGGGCGGGGACGATATGCTGCTCGCCGACAAGGATGCGCGAATGGACACGCAGCGTGCCGCGTGGTGACAGGTGTTCCTGGCTGATCTCGACGCTCATTTCCCGCACGTCGCCGAGGATCCGTTCCGCACGCTGATGGAACAGGATGCCCGTTTCGGAAAGCGACAGCTTGCGGCTCGTGCGATTGAGAAGGCGCACGCCGAGCTTGTCTTCAAGTGCGTTGATATAGCGGGACACCGAGGCGGGCGACAGGCCGATCATACGGCCGGCAGCCGAGAAGCTGCCGTTCTGAACCACGGTGACGAACAGCTCCATGTCGCGCAGGCTCGGGTGGTGCTGGATCGAGCGTCCTTGGCTCTTTTGACGTTCGGTTTCCTCGGCGTCCATGGTCCCTCCCTCTCGATGCCGGCTTAGAGCGGCCGCGTTCGCAGCCGTCTGATCGCGCCCAGTGTAGGTCGCCCAAGCGCGAAAGCCAGCACCGCGACGGACAGGACCATGAAGGCCGCCGATACCGGACCATGGACGAAGATCGAAAAATCGCCGCGCGAGACGAGCAGCGCCCGTCGCATGTTATCCTCCAGCATCGGCCCGAGCAGAAAGCCGAGGAGCAAGGGAGCCGCCGGGTAGCGTCCCAGGATCATCGCCAGCCCGACGATCCCGAAGAAGACGGTGACGAGGACGTCGAACACATTGTTGCGGATGCTGTAGACGCCGAGGCAGATGAACACGAGCATTGCGATGTAGAGCGCGTCGTAGGGGATTTTCAGGATCCGCACGAAGAGACCGATCAGCGGCAGGTTGAGCAGAAGCAGCAGGGCGTTGCCGATCCAGAAGCTCATGATGAGCCCCCAGAAGAGCTCGGGATGTTGGGAAACCAGTGCCGGGCCCGGCGCAATGCCATGGATCATCAGTGCGCCGAGCATTACCGCCATGACAGCATCGCCCGGGATGCCGAGGCTGAGCGTCGGGATGAAGGCCGACTGCACGGAGGCGTTGTTGGCCGCTTCAGGGCCGGCTATACCCTCGACGATGCCGGTGCCGAACTTTTCCGGATGCTTCGATACGCGGCGCTCCGCGGCATAGGACAAGAAGGAGGCGATCGTTGCGCCGGTGCCCGGCAGAATGCCGCAAGCCGCTCCGATCAGCGTTCCGCGCACCGTGGGTGCCGTCGCATCCCTGATATCCTGGCGGGTTGGCAGCAGCGAACGAAGACGCACGCTCTGGACCTTGAAAGGCACACCATCCGTGTTGATCAGGTTGGAGAGGATTTCAGCCACGCCGAACAGGCCCATGGCGAGCGCGACGATGTTGAGCCCGTCGGATAGTTCCACCAGGCCTAGCTGAAAGCGCGGAACGCCGGTGTTGAGGTCCAATCCCACGAGGCCGAGCACGACGCCGACCGCCACCATGGCGAGGCCTTTGACCACCGATCCTGACGCCATGGTGGATGCCGCAATCAAGCCGAAAAGGATCACGGCAAAATATTCGGGCGCGCCGAAGGAGATGGCGACGTCGGCGATCATGGGCGCAAGGAACATCAGGAGAATGATGGAGAACGAACCACCGATGAAGGAAACGATGGTGGTGATGCCGAGCGCCACCCCGGCTCGGCCTTTCTTGGCCATCGGATGCCCATCGAGGCAGGTAACCGCGTTGGTCGCGGTACCGGGGATGTTCATCAGGATGGAGGCCGTCGATCCGCCATACTGGGCACCGTAGAAAATCCCCGCGAGCATGATGATCGCGCCCGTCGGTTCTATGTAGAAGGTGATCGGCAGCAGCATCGAGATCGTCGAAAGGGCACCGATGCCGGGCAGCAGGCCGATGACCGTGCCGAGCGCCACGCCCGCGAAGCAGTACATCAGATTGTCGAATTGCAGGGCCACAGCGAGGCCCGCTTGAAAGTTGCTGAGAAAATCCATGCGCGAAGGCTCCCGCCCTTAGAAGAAGATCACGGGTTTAATGGGCAAGCGCAGCCCGTAGATAAACAGGGCGGTGGAGGCGAGAGGCAGAACGACGAGCGTGATGAGGACGCGGCGTGGATTCGGTTTGGGATGTGCGAAGGCGGCCAGGCCGATCAGCACCATTGTCGCGATGATAAGCCCCACGCGCTCCAGGAGCAGCCCCCAGGCGATCAGGCCGGCAAAAACGAACGCCGGCGCGCGCATGTTCTTCGGTGCCTGCGCCGCGCCGCCGTCGCCGGCGAAGATGATCGCAACGCCCAGCATCGCAAGGACCACACCCATGACGATCGGCAGAAAGCCCGGCCCCATCCGGTTCAGCGTACCGATGGGATAGCGGGCACCTTCGACGATAACGCCAAGGGCAAAAAGCATGATCAGCCCGCCGCCGATCGTGTCGGCCGGACTCCTGCTGAACGACGGCATGTTTTTCCTCCCTGTCTTGTTCTCCAGGCCGGGCGAGTACCCTCAGCCGCGAAACTGCGTTTCCAATCACACTGAAACGATGACTTTCACCCAAAAAGTGCAAAAACCTAACAACATTCTTTTCAAAAACTGCAAAGCTGCCTGAGCGGAAGATTATCGCAGATCGCGATGAGCGGTTTAGGAACGGTCGAAAGCACCTGTGCAGGATGCGAAAATTCAAAGCGCTTTCCTCCCCTTATTGTAGCCGCACCAACAAAGGAGGCTTCTAATGACAGACTTCCCGGCAGCCGCCAGCGAGACCGTGTTTCTGACGCGGCAAGGGGACGTTGCGGTGATCACGATCGACAATCCGCCGGTCAACGCGGGCTCCCGTTCGGTCAGGGCGGGTGTTCTTTCCGCAGTCCAGGCGATCGGCCGTGACAAAGATGTGCGTGCGGCGGTGTTGGCCGCAGCCGGCCGAACCTTCGTCGCCGGCTCCGATTTGAAGGAGTTCGGCCGCCCGCTGGAGGATCCTCAGTGGCCCGTCGTCCTCACCGCCATCGAGAGCTGTCCGGTCCCGGTGGTGGCGGCAATCCATGGCGCGGCTCTTGGCGGCGGATATGAACTGGCGCTTGCCTGCGATTGGCGGGTGGCGGACCGCGCAGCCGTTGTCGGCCTGCCGGAAATCGGGCTCGGCATGATCCCCGGAGCGGGCGGTACGCAACGGCTTCCCAGGCTGGCCGGCATTGCCAGCGCTATCGAGGTCATCACCTCCGGACGTCGCGTTCCCGCCGTCGAGGCTCTTGAAGCCGGGATGATCGATGCCACCGCCGAGGGCGATCTCCTGGAATTTGCCATAGCCTTCGCCCGTTCGAAAACCGGCTCAAAGCGGCTTGCCTCGCGCCAACCCCTTCCGCCCGAGCCCGAAGATGCCATCGAAAAGGCGATCGTGAAGGCCGAGAAAGGCGGCCGGGCGCGCCCGAATGTCCGCAGCGCGATAGAGACCGTCCTGCTGGCCCGGACGGTGCCGATCGAAACCGCTCTCGAACGCGAACGCGAGACGTTCCAGACCCTGCGCCAAAGCGAGGAAGCAGCCGCGCTGCGCTACAATTTCTTCGCGGAGCGCAAGGCTGCCAAAGTCGATGAAATCGGTGGGTCGCCGGCGAAGATCGGTCGTCTCGCGGTGATCGGTGCCGGAACGATGGGCGCCGGCATCGCCAGTGTATTTGCGGCGGCAGGACATGCGGTCACGGTCGTCGACACGAATTCCGATGCGCTCGCGCGCGCCGGAGGACAGATCGAGTCCGCGCTCGCGGAGCTGGAAAGGTTCGGGAAGCTGAAAATCCCGCTTGCTTCTGCGCAGGCCAGCCTGTCTTTCATGAACGATCTGGCTGCGGCGGCCAATGCGGATCTCATCATCGAGGCTGTGTTCGAGGACATGGCAATCAAGATGGACGTGATGCAGGCCCTCGGCGGCATCGCCCGGGCGGATGCCATTATCGCCACCAACACGTCCTATCTCGACGTCGAGCAGCTTGCAGACGCATCCGGGCGGCCGGAGCGCTTCTTCGGGCTGCATTTCTTCGCGCCGGTTCCACGCATGCGGCTTGTCGAGGTCGTGCGCTGCCGCCGCACTTCGCCCGACACCCTGTGCACGGGCATTGCTCTCAGCAAGGAGATCGGAAAGCTGCCGATCCTGTCGGGGCCGTGCGAAGGGTTCATCGGCAATCGCATCTACGCCAAATACCGCGCACAATGCGAATACATGCTGGAGGAGGGCGGACTGCCCGAAACCATAGATGCAGCCATGCAGGCGCTCGGCTTTGCCATGGGCCCCTTTGCCGTGAGCGATCTTTCGGGACTCGACATCGCCTGGCGCAATCGCCGGCGCAAGGCGACGGATCGGGATCCGCGAGAGCGCTACGTCGTCATCCCCGACAAGATTTGCGAGATGGGGCGGCTCGGCCGCAAGACGGGCGCCGGCTGGTATCTCTATCCGGAAGGCGCGAAGGCCGGTGTGCCGGACCCGATCGTCGCAGAGATGGTGAGAGCAGAATCTCAAAGACGCGGAATTGTCACCCCTCCAAGCGAAAAGGATATGCAGCACCGCGTGCTGGGAGCCATCGTCAACGAGGCTGCACTGATTTTGGAAGAAGGCATCGCCCGTTCTGCGGCGGAGATCGACCTGGTGCTGGTCAATGGTTACGGCTTTTCCAAATATAGAGGCGGGCCGATTTACCTGGCGGCCCGAATGCCGCGCCAGGATGTCTGGCAGATGGTCGAGAAGGCGGAAGCCGCGACCGGGTTCGGCTTCCGGCGCGGCGATGTCGACGCGCTCCTCGACAGTCTCCGTTGAGACGGTGACCGCTTTGCCGGGCGGAAACGGTTCCGCTCGGCAAAGATATGTCCTGTCTCAGGCAGGAAGCTGAACCATCGCAGAACCGACAGTCAGCTTCTTCTCTGAGTCGTCCTCGCACCAGACCTCTAGCGTATAGACGGTATCACCATTCTCGTTTTGCGTTACCGTCTGCACCCGGGCACAGGCGGTCACCACCTGGTTCTCGTAAATCGGCGCTATGTACTTGGTCTTGAGCCGGCTGCGGCAGGCGAATTGCGGGCCGAAAACATCGACGAGCAGACCCTGTATCCAGTTCGTCGAGATCATGCCGTCGGCGATGATGCCCGGCAGGCCCTGCGCGCGCGCGTAGTCGTCGTCATCGTGGATCGTCGGCGGCTGCGTGTGGATACGCCCATCGTCCGCCGCAATCGTAGGCTGTGCGTCCACATACCAGCGCATGCGTTCACGGGTCATGGCGCGCGGGCGGGTGCGCAGTTCGGTTCCCGGCTGCAGCGTGATCGGTGTCATCGGTTCTTTCGCCATCGGTTTGTCCTCACGCGGCCTTTTCTTCCTTCGCCTTGTAGGCAAGGATCACTTGATCGAGATAGCGGACCAGCAGCTCGCCGGTCTCGATGCGCTTGAGCTGCATCTCCATAAGCACGTATTCGCGCCCCTTCTTGGTGTAGCGCTCCTTTACCTCGCCGGAGACGGAGAGCCGGTCTCCGACACGCACCGGTGCGAACACTTCCGCGTCGTATTCGTAGTGGATTCGCGCGGTCGGGCCGGTGCCGCCGGGGCAGGCATGGTTGTAGAGGCGCAGCTTGTCGAGATGAATGAGCGTCGGTGGCATGATGAGATCGTCGGCGCTTTGGAAGCAGTCCTGATGCATCTCCACGGCATGGCAATATTCGCGCACCACGAACGGGCTCAGCGTGTATTCCACCGGGCCGAGGATGTCTCCGACATCCAGATCCGTTACCACTCCTCCGATAGCCATCGCAGTTCCTTTCTGCCTTCGTTGGACTTTCAGGTGCTCCTAGCACCGGGGAGGCGGTGGCTTAACGGCAGGAAACGGCAGACGATCTTTGCAGTTTTGACAAAGCTCAGGCCGGTGGCCAGGTGAACACGTCGGTGATCACCTCCTCCGGTGTCAGGAACGGCGAAAGAGCTTCGGCCAGGCGCTCCTGCATCAATTCCGGCGTCCAGCCTCCGGCGGCGTGCACCATCCGCACGGGACGATGCTGACTGTAAAGATAGACCTCGTTGCCCCGCGCGCCGAACACCTGGCCGTTGACAGCGGTAGCCGCATCGCTGACGAGGAAGGCGACCAGGGGCACGATGCGCTCCGGCGCGGACGCCGCGCGCATGCGCTTCAGCGCGGCATATTTCTCCGGGCTCATCATGTGCTTGCGCGCGCTGTCGGTAAGCTCGGTCATCCGGCTGGTGCTTGAAGGTGCAAGACAGTTGGACCGCACGCCGAAGGGGCCGAGATCAAGCGCGATCGCTCTCGATAAGCCAACCAGCGCCAGCTTGGAGGCTGCATAATTGGCTTGGCTGGTGCTGCCGATCAGGCCGCTTGCCGAGGTCAGATGCAAGTAGGCACCGCTGCGTTGCGCCTTGAAATGACGCGCTGCGGCCCGGCTGAGATAGAAGCTTCCGTATAGATTGACGCGCAGCACCGATTGCCAGTCGGCTTCGCTCATTTCAGCGAACGCGCCCATGCGGATGATGCCGGCATTGTTGATGACGATATCGACCGATCCGAAGCGGTCGATCGCCTGTTTGACCATAGCCTGCGCGGCATCGCGATCGGCGACGCTGTTGTGATTGGCGGCCGCTTCTCCGCCCTCGGCAAGGATCTCCTCGACGACCGTGTCGGCCGGGTTCTTCTCTTCTCGATCACCGGATACCGACACGCCCAGATCATTGACGAGAATGCGGGCGCCGGCTCGCGAAAGCCCGAGCGCGATGGCCCGGCCTATGCCTCCGCCTCCGCCGGTGACGATTGCCGTCTTGCCCGCAAGGAACCTGGACTCGCTGCTCATAGGGAAAAGACCTTGGCGGCTGTTTCCTTGGTCGATACGAGGGCGCTTTCCCATGCCTGGTCCATAAGCGCGGAGAGGTCGGCTTGCGACCAGCCCCCGTCGCGGTGCGCGACGCGCAACGGCCGTGGTTGCCCGCAAATGTAAACCGTGGCGTCGCCGAGCGCGAAGACCTGGCCGGTGAAAGTGCAGCCCCCTTCGAACATCAGGAAGCGAAGGAAGGCGGCAAGTTCCGCGGGCCGCTCCGCGCCGGTCAACGCGACGACGTTCGAACGCATCGGCTTGCCGCGATTGTCAAGCGCGATGGAGCGTGAAAGCCCGACCGCGGCCATGGTCCCGATCCCGCAGAGGCCTTTTTCCTGTCCGCCGATCAGGCCATCCGCCTCGACCAGATGGACAATCGAGCAACCATCCTGCCCGCTGGCGCGAACACATGCCTGTGCGGTCGCAAACCGCCCGTGAAGATCGGCATGCAATCCTGCCTCGAAGTCCGCCGGCTCCAGTGAATCGAAAGGAGTGCCGGCGGTAGATGCAGGCAGTGTGATCAGCCCGGCCGCCACTTTGGCGCCCTCGAAGAGAGCAGGGGCCTCGTCATAGGAAGCGAAGTGGCATTTCATTCCGACTTCGCGCATGGCGAACTCATATGCATGCTGCCTCGCATCCGCGATCGGACCGGCCACGACGATGGTTCTGCTATCCGCCATTCTTGGGCTCGTTGCATGAGAAAGCCAAAGGCGTGGGGCGCGCGCGCTGCCGCCCCACCACCCGTGCGTACGAGACGCTTATTCGAGCGTGACGCCGGAGTCCGCCAGTGCCTGCCAGCGGTCGATGTCCTGATCGAGACGTTCCTTTGCTTCCGCCGGCGTGCTGCCGACCGGCACAAGCCCGACATTGAACAATTGCTCGATCACGGTCTCCGACTTGACCGCTTCCGCAATGGCATCGGAGACCTTCTGCACGATCTCGTCCGGGGTGCCCGCCGGGGCGAACGCCCCAATCCAGATCGCCGCCGCGGCATCTCCATAACCCTGCTCCTCCATCGTCGGCACGTCGGGCAGGCCCGCCCAGCGCTCATCGGACGTCACCGCAAGTGCCTTGAGGCGGCCTTCCTCGATGAAGGGGACGGATGTGAGGGTATCGAAGACGATCTGCACCTCGTTGCCCATCAGGCCGACCTGCGAGGGACCCCCGCCGGCGTAGGGAATATGGACCATCTCGGTGCCGGTCGATTCCATGAACAACTCGGTGATGAGATGACCGGACGACCCCGCGCCCGCGGAACCGAAATTGAGCTCGCCGGGATGCTCCTTGGCATAGGCGACCAGTTCATCGACATTGTCGACCGGCAGTTGGGGATTGGCATTCAGCACGAACGGTCCCGTCGCCACGATGCTTACCGGTGCAAGGTCGGCCTTGGTGTCATAAGTCAGATTCGATTTGAACGCCGGATGGATGCCGATGACGGATGTGTGCACCAGAAGCGTGTAGCCGTCGGGATCGGCCTTGGCCACGAGGTCCGTGCCGATCGTTCCGGCGGCGCCCGGCTTGTTTTCCACCGTGAAGGGTTGGCCAAGCTTTTCAGACAGGATCGGCACGATGAAACGCGCCACCGCGTCGGTCGATCCGCCGGGGCTGTAGGGCACGACGATGGTGACCGGCCGTTCAGGATAGGATTGCGCATCCTGCGCTAGCGCACCGCCGGGGCCCATCGGCGCCGCCGCCATGGCAGCAAGCGCGACGGAAATGAGTGTTCGCCTGTTCATTGGTTTCCTCCGCTTTTGGTGAGGCGAACTTAGATCAGGCGTGAAATCCAACTCAATTTGAAAAAACCGCCAATCATCTTTTACATTTCTGCAAACTCGCGTGCGGGGACAAGTCGGCGGGCGTCCTCCAGTATCATTGCCGCCCCCTTCTCCGCGATCATCAGCGTTGGCGAATTGGTATTGCCGGAGGTAATCATGGGCATTGCCGAGGCATCGACCACCCGTAGTCCTTCGACGCCACGCACGCGAAGCCGCCCATCGAGCACCGCCATCGCGTCGCCGTCGCGTCCCATCTTCGCCGTGCCGACGGGATGAAAGATCGTGGTGCCGAGATCGCCCGCTGCCTTGGCCAGATCGGCATCGCTCTCGACCTGCGGGCCGGGGCGGAACTCGACCGGGCGAAAGGGCGCAAGCGCCGGTTGGGCGACGATCCTGCGGGCATATCTCAACGCTTCGACCGTCACCTGCCGGTCCATCTCGGTCGAGAGATAGCGGGGGCGAATATCCGGCATGACGCTGCCGTCCGGTTTGCGGGCGAGATGGATGCTGCCACGGCTCGTCGGGCGCAGATTGCACACGCTGGCCGTAAACGCGTCGAACGGGTGCAGCCCCTTGCCCCAGTCATCGAGGGAGAGCGGCTGGAAATGGAACTCGAGATTTGCCGTTTCGAAGGCGCTCGACGAGCGGGCGAAGGCACCGAGTTGCGAGGGCGCCATCGTCAATGGACCGGAACGGCGGATGATATACTCAAGGCCCATCATCGCTCGCCGGAACAGGTTGGCGTAAAGGGTGTTGAGGGTCGGCACACCGGTCACCTTGTAGATCGGCCGGATCTGCAGGTGATCCTGCAGATTTTCGCCGACGCCGGGTAGATGCTTCACCACGGCGATGCCCTCGTTCTTCAATCTTTCAGCATTGCCGATGCCAGAAGCTTCCAGGACCATCGGAGAGCCGACTGCACCCGTGGAGAGGATGATTTCTGCGCGCGCCTGCGCACGCATTGCCTTGCCGCCGCGATTGAAGACGATGGCCGCCGCGCGCTTTCCGTCGAATTCGACGCGCTCGACATGCACATCCGTCAGAACCTGAAGATTGGGGCGGCCGAGCACCGGCTTGAGAAATCCCCTTGCCGCGCTCCAGCGGCGTCCCGCCTTCTGGTTGACCTGGAAGTAGGACGAACCCTCGTTGTCGCCGCAATTGAAATCGTCGATCTTGGAAATGCCCGCGGTCTCGGCGGCGTCGCGGATCGCATCGAGGATCTTCCACCGCACGCGGGGATGTTCCACGCGCCATTCCCCGCCTTCGGCGTGGAACGCGCCGGCACCGTCCACATGGTCTTCGTGCTTGAGAAAGTAGGGAAGCACGTCGTCCCAGCCCCAGCCGGGCAGGCCCTGCTGGCGCCATGCGTCATAGTCGGCGGCCTGCCCGCGCATATAGATCATCGCGTTGATGGCCGAGGAGCCGCCGAGCACCTTGCCGCGCGGATAGGCAAGCGTGCGTCCGTTCAGCCCGTCCTCGGGCTGGGTCTTGAACATCCAGTCCGCCCGAGGATTGCCGATGGCAAAAAGGTAGCCGACGGGAATATGGAACCAGATCCAGTTGTCCTTGCCCCCGCGCTCAAGCAGGAGAACACGGTTCCTGGGGTCGGCCGACAGCCGATTGGCGAGCACACAGCCCGCCGAACCGCCGCCAGCGACGATATAGTCGAACTCGCCGTAAACCTGCATGAAATCTCCCGTCGCGCTTCTTGGTCCGCCTGGCGCCTTATCGGCCCTTGAATTGCGGCTGGCGCTTCTCCACGAAGGCCCTTTGTGCCTCCCGCGCGTCCTCGGTATGCGAGAGGTCGACCGTCACCGTCTGCTCGTACCGATAGGCCTCGCGCGTCGGCATCTCCTCGATCACCTGCATTGCGCGCTTGATCTTCCGGACGGCGACGGGGCTCTTCGAGGCGATCTCACGCGCCATCTTCATCACCTCCCGCCACATCTCTTCGGCCGGAAGCGCCGCTTCGATGATGCCAAGCCGGTAGAGCTCGGCAGCAGGATAGCGGCGGCCCGTCAGATACATGGCGTTGGTTCGCGACTTGCCGAAATGATCGGCAACGAACTTGAGCCCTCCTGCGAGCCCGACATCGATTTCAGGCATGACGAAATAGGCATCCTCCACCGCGAACATGATGTCACAGGCGAGCATCAGCGCGAAGCCGGCGCCGAAGGCGGGCCCGTTGACCGCCGCAATGACCGGCTTGGAGCAGTCGGAGACCGCATAGAAGAATTCACGGGTAAGGCGATTGTGGCCGATATAGTATCCAGGTGTTTCCTCGAAATCGGCCCGTTCCTTGATGTCCGCCCCGGCGGAGAAATATTTTCCGGCAGCAGTCAGGACGACCACCCGGACCTCGTCGAGATCGCTCAGCGCGTCGAACAGCGCAATGAACTCCTCACGCATCCGTCGGTTCTGCGCGTTGACCGGAGGCCGGTCGCAGGTCACCACGGCGATGCCGTCCTCGATCGTGGCTTTGACGGTTTCCAGCCGTGGCAACGTCATCTCTTTTCCTCCCGATATATCCGCATGCCCGGCAGACCGTTTACCGCCGGGGCCTCGTGTTTGTGGAGCGGCGGTCGCGACAAGCAGCTTTTCATCGAACGTAAAAACTCAGGCGCCGGCGCGGATCGCATCCATCAGCGCCGGCACCGCGGCTGTGCACGTGTGGATGGAAATCGCGCTCGTCAGTTGCAGGATCTCGGCGATTTCCTCGCCGGTCGCCCCATTACCGAGTGCCGCGCGGATATGACGGCGCGTGGCCGTGGCATCGAGCATGGTCGGCGCGGCGCTGACGGCGATCAGGATCATGTCCTTGACCTTGGGCGCCAGCGTGCCCTTGGCATAGGGGATGGCTTCATAGGCCAGAAACGCGTCGACGAAGTCCGGCGCGAGGCGGAACAAGATGTCCCCGCAGGCTGGCCAGCGCCCGGTCGCCTCGATGTGGCGCTTCTTGCGGCGTTCCTCGTCCGCGCTGAGCGGGCGGGTCATCTCGTCCTGCTGGCTGCCCGCCGCCGCCATTTCCTCCGCCAGAATGCGCAGGCCCATCTCGTGTGGAGCGTGCGCGGTCAGCATGGTGAGTTCGATGACTTCCAGCACTTCCCGCGGTGTCGCGCCCTTTTCCAGTGCCATGCCGATGTGGCGCTGCAGACCGGACGAATAGAGATGGCTCACCGCGCCGTCGGCAGCGATGTAGATGAACTCGCGTATCTTGGGCTCCAGACGGCCGGAGCGCGCCGGCGCATCTTGGAAGGCGAGATAGGCGGCGAGATAGTCCGGCGCCAACTCCAGAAGCCCTTCATGGAATGGATGCCAGTACCCTCGCGCCTCGATCACCTGCGCCTTCAATTTTGCCGGATCCGGACTGTCCTGCATGAGCGTCTCCTCCGCCCCTGTCTAGCAGAGCCGCAAGTTGTCCGAAGAGAGGGCCAAAACGGAAAGCGGCGTTTCACGCCATGCAAAGATCGTTGTCGGGTTTTGTCCGTTTATCGCATCGGATCAAGCTGCGAATAATCCCCCACGCGCAGCGCGGAGGGGTGGCTTTTTAGGCATCAGGCGGCTTTCGGCCTAACGGAAGGCGCAGCGCCGGGGTGAGGAGATTTCATGGCGATTTTCAGATCGAGAAGTCCTTACGACATCGTCGGCGGGCTTTTGCTGGCCGGCGTCGGCCTGCTGGTGGTGGTCCAATCCATGGCGTATCCGATCGGCGGGATTACACGGATGGGGCCGGGCTACTTTCCGCTGATCGCCGGACTGCTGCTCACTGTCCTCGGCATCCTCATCTTCCTGTTTACCGATGACGTGGAAGGCGAAGCGACGCGGCTTCGGCTTCGTGTGTTCGGCTCCGTCTTCGGCAGCATCCTGGCCTGGGGCGCACTCGTCGAGCCGTTCGGGCTCGTGCCGGCCACGGTCGCACTCGTCGCCATCGCGGCATTCGCCCATCCCAGCCCCAATCTTCAGCGGGTGGCGATCACCGCGCTCGCCCTGCCGATCCTGGGCTGGGCGTTGTTCATCGAAGGCCTCGGCCTGCCCGTCGAAGCGTTTGCCTGGTAGCAGCGAGGCCGCCCCGCGATGGATATTCTCCTCAACATGCAGTCCGGCTTCGCGGTGGCCTTTGCGCCGGAGAATCTTCTGTTCTGCTTCATCGGCGTCACGCTGGGCACCGTCATCGGGCTGCTGCCCGGCATCGGGGCGCTCTCCACCATCTCGATGCTGCTGCCGATCACCTTCTATATGGATCCCACGACCGCGATCATCATGCTGGCGGGCGTCTTCTACGGGGCGCAGTATGGCGGATCGACGGCGTCCATCCTGCTCAACATCCCCGGTACCTCCACGAATGCAGTGACCTGTCTCGACGGCCATCCCATGGCCAAGAACGGCCGCGCGGGCGTGGCGCTGGCCGTCACCACGTTGACCTCCTTCATTGGCGGTTCGTTCTCCATCCTGGTGCTGATCTTCCTGGCGCCCTTCATAGCCCGCTTCGCCCTGCAATTCGGCGCGGCGGAATATTTCACCATCGCCGTCTTTGGCCTCATCGCTGCTTCCACCCTCTCGCGTGGCTCCGCCCTCAAGGGTCTTGCGATGGTGGTGCTGGGCGTGCTGCTCGGGCTGGTGGGAATGGACGTCAATTCCGGCGTCCAACGGCTCAATTTCCATATTCTGGAACTGTCGGACGGACTCGGCATCGTAGCGCTGGCGATGGGCCTGTTCGGCGTCGCGGAAATCCTCAGCAATCTGCTGCGCCACTCCGGCGAGCCGTTCACCATCGACAAGGTGACCTATCGCAGTCTCATGCCGACGCGGCAAGACGTCAAGGACGCCACGCCGTCCACGATCCGCGGGATGCTGATCGGCTGTCTCTGCGGAATCCTGCCGGGCGCAGGGCCCACGATCGCATCCTTCATGGCCTATGCTGCCGAAAAACGCGCCTCGCGGCATCCGGAGCGTTTCGGAACGGGTGTGGTGCAGGGCATCGCCGCGCCGGAGGCGGCGAACAACGCTTCCGTCCAATCGGCCTTCATTCCGACGCTCAGTCTCGGCATTCCCGGCGATTCGGTCATGGCGGTTCTGCTTGGGGCCCTGATCCTTCACGGCATCGTGCCGGGGCCGACGCTGGTGCTCGAACAGCCACAGCTTTTCTGGGGCCTGATCGCCAGCTTCTGGGTTGGGAACCTGATCCTGTTGGCGCTCAACCTGCCGCTGATCGGACTCTTCGTTCAGATCCTGCGCATTCCTTACGATGCGCTCTACATCGCCATGCTGTTCTTCATCTGCATCGGCGTCTTCACCATCCGCAACAGCGTCTTCGACATCTTCATCATGCTGATCTTCGGGGTGATCGGCACCTTCATGCTGCTGGCGCGCTTTCCCGCAGCACCGCTGCTCCTGGGTTTCATCCTGGGCCCGATGATCGAGGAAAACATGCGCCGTGCCCTGCTCCTGTCGCGGGGCGATCCGACGACCTTTATCGACAGTCCCATCACCGCCGCCTGCATGATCCTGTCTCTGGCTTCGCTCGCCTGGTCGTGCTGGCCGACTGTGTCCGGCGCGCTTCGGCGCGAGAGAGAGAAGCGTCCGAAGGCGGCGCGCTGATGCCATCCATCAAGGGAGGAAAACTCATGAATAGACGCGATTTCATCACAACGGCCGTGACCGCCGGGGTCTTGGCGATGTTCGCCGGGGCAGGGTCTGCCCAGGACTTTCCCTCGCGACCGGTGACCGTGGTCGTGCCCTATACGGCGGGCGGGGCGACGGACACGCTGGCACGCGTGATCGCCGCGCCGCTGAGCGAGGCGTTGGGTCAGCCGGTGGTCATCGAGAACCGACCGGGCGCCGGCGGCGCGGTCGGTGCGGAGTTTGTCGCGCGGTCGGGCCCTGACGGCTACACGCTGCTGTTTCACACCGCCACCGTCTCTGTCTATCCAACCACGCAGCCAGACCTTGATTTCGACTATCGCACGGATTTTGCTCCGATCACCCTTGCCGCCCGTGCGCCCTATGTGATCGCCATCAGCAACAATCTTCCCGCCAACGATCTCAAAGGTTTTATCGAATACGCCAAGGCGCATCCCGGTGAGCTCAACCATGGCTCTCCCGGCACCGGCACCTCGACCCATCTCGCGGCCGAACTCTTCAAGCAGCAAGTCGGTATCGATCTCCTGCATGTACCCTATGGCGGCAGTTCGGCGGTTCTTACCGCCACCCGCGCCGGCGAGATCGACTTCATGATGGACACCTATCTCGGGCTGAAGGGTGCGGTTGATGGCGGCGACGTCAAACCGCTCGCCGTGGGCACGGCCAACAGGCAGGCCTTCAACAAGGACATTCCCACCTTCAAGGAACAGGACGTCGAGGATCTGGAACTGGCGGCCTGGTTCGCGTTCGCCGCACCCGCAGGCACGCCGGAGGACATCATCGGCACGCTCAACGCGGCGATCCTGGAGGCACTGAAGAATCCACGCGTCGTCGCGACGGTCGAGGCTCAGGGCGAGATCGTCGGCAGTACGCCGCAGGAACTCGGTGCGCAGGTTGCCAAGGAAGTCGACATGTGGGCCCAGGTGGCTGCAAAGGCGGGGGTTGAATAGTCCCCGCCTGCAGACCATCGAGCGTCCGCCGAACGTATGGTGTCCACATTACTTAAGCGAGACGGTCACCGCAATCTGATCTCCCGGTTCGCCACGCCAAGGGGGAAGGTTGAGTTCATCTCCAGGAGCCAGAGCAGTTCCCGCACAGCTTGGCGGCCGTTGCCATCGGCCGGGGCACGGTCGGCGGCGACGGGTTTTGCCCTGCTCGCCCTGGCGGCCGGCAACCGCTGCCGAGCCGGCCTGGTGCAAGCTGCGCATCTCGCGGAACTGCCCGAAGCCGTGCGCTGACATCGCGTATCCAGGTGCCGCCGGTCCGCTCATCCGGAATTTTCCCTAGCGGATCCGCGTCCTGGGCTCCCAGCCGAGGCGCTCGGAGATGCGGCCTGCAGCGGCGGCCAGAAGCTTGGTGAACCGTACGATCTCCGTGTCCTGCGTGCGGAAGGCGGGAGCCGCGATGTTGATGGCGGCGACCACCGAGCCGTCGACCGCGAAGACCGGGACGGACACGGAAACGAGCTGCTCGCTCACCTCGCCGCGGCTGATGCAATAACCCTGTTCCTTGATTCTTTGCAGCATCAGGCGCAGCCGTCCGGCGTCCGTGATCGTTCTGGGCGTGAGGGCAGGGCGCTTGCTGGCGATGATCTCGTCCTGGTCCTCTGCCGGCATATAGGCCAGAAGCACCTTGCTGGAGCCGGCATAGAGCGGCCGCCGGCGGCCGACCACCGCGTGCACGCGGAGATCCCGCGAGGGTTCGAATTTGGCAATGCACAAGGCTTCCATCTTGTCGCGCACGCGCATCTGAACGGTTTCGTTCACCTTGAGCGTCAACTCCTCGAGAATGGGGCTGGCGAACTTCACCAGGTCGATCTGCGAGGAAGCGGCCGTGCTGAGCACCAGCATGGCGTTTCCCAGCCAATAAGTGCCGTCCTTGGCCTGCCGCACCATCTGATGATGTTCCAGTGTGCGTAACATTCGGAAGATCGTTGTCTTGCTGCTGGCCGTGTTACGTGCCAGTTCAGAGACCCCGGTGCCGGGATATTTCGCAACCAGCATCAGAACTTGGAATGCCTTGTCAACAGATTCTATTATATACCTTTTTTGGCTTTTTGGCATCGCCGCTCCCTCGTTCGAGAGGTCCTTTGCCGCACTCCTCCGGCAGTGTTGCCGGCGCGCGGAGAATCTCGTTTCTCTGAAAGAAACACTAGCTTAAATCCGTTGACAAGCTTTGTCCGCATGTGACGTCATTATGACGCGCTGGACACGCAGTCTGACATAAGGACAAGGATAGCCAGGGGGTTGGTCCGGCCCAAATAGGAGGTATTCAGATGACGTTTTCCCTGAGCCGGCGGCAGGCTTTCTCCGCCCTTTTTGCCTTTGCGGCATTCTCGCTGGCGCCCGCGGCGGTCGCAGCCCAGGAGAAGAGCCTGGCGGTGGGCATGGCGTCGGTCTTCACCACGCTGGACCCTCACGAAGACTCCAACTCGCCAAACAACGCTGCCAGCCGGCACATCTTCGACAGTCTGATCAATCGCGGCCCCAACGCGGAGAACCTGCCGCAGCTCGCCACCGAATGGCGCGCGATCGACGACACCCATTGGGAATTCAAGCTGCGCGAGGACGTCAAGTTCCACGACGGGACCGATTTCGACGCCGAGGACGTCATCGCGTCGCTCCTGCGCGCCCGTGACAAGCCGACCCAGTCCTTCGCTGCCTACACCCGCAACATCGCCGATGTGACCACCCCCGACCCGCACACGGTCGTGGTTGAGACAACCGTGCCCGATCCGTTGATCCTCAATTCGCTGAGCCGGATCCGCATCATCAGCGCCGATCACGCCGAAGACGATGTCGCGGCATTCGACAGCGGGGCGGCGGCGGTCGGCACCGGCCCCTTCAAATTCGTCTCCTACACGCCGGGCGACCGCCTGGTGCTCGCCCGCAACGACGATTATTTCGCCGGCCCCGCCGCCTGGAGCGAGGTGACGCTGCGCATGATCCCGGATGCCGGGGCGCGGCTCGCTTCCCTGCTTTCGGGCGAGCTCGACGTGATCGAGAAGCTGCCGGCGGAAGGGCGCGAGCGCGTCGAGAGCTCAGACAGTCTGCAGGTCATTCGCGGCCAGTCCACGCGCATCGTCTATCTCGGCATGGATCTCTCGCGGGACAATTCGCCTTTCATTTCCGGCAAGGACGGGGCGCCCCTCGACGGGAACCCGTTGAAGGACGCGCGCGTGCGCAAGGCCATCCTGATGTCCATCAACCGCCCGGCCATCGTCGAGCGGATCATGCAGGGCAGCGGAACGGTCGCCCACCAGTTCGTCGCGGAAGACTATTTCGGGCATTCCGAGAACGTCGAGAAGGTGGAGTACGATCCCGAAGGCGCCAGGAAGCTTCTGGAGGAAGCCGGCTATCCGGACGGTTTTCGCATGACCATCCATGGGCCGTCCGGGCGCTACACCAATGACAGCGACGTTCTGCAGGCCGTCGGCCAGATGCTCTCCCGCATCGGCATCGAGACTGCGGTCGAGGTCATGCCCTGGTCCATGTATTCCGGCCGCTATTCGGAAGGCGAGTTCAGCCTGTTCCTCGGGTCCTGGGGCGTGAACACGGGCGAGGTCTCCAACCCGGCGATCGCCCTCGTGGCGGCCCGCGAAGAGGAGAAGGGCACCGGCCGCTACAATGGCGGCGGGATCGACGATCCCGAGATCAACAGCCTTCTCGACAAGGCTTCCGCCACCCTTGATGAGGGGACCCGCGAGGAGCTGCTGCGCAAGGTCTCCGAGCTCACTTTCAACCAGACCCTGCTCATTCCGATGCACTATGAGAGCGTGGTGCTCGGTGCGAGCAAGGAGATCCAGATGAAGCCGCGCGGCGATCAGTATACGCTTGTCTACGAGATAAAGCCGGCCGACTGACCGGTCTTTTCCCGGGAGTGCGGCCGGTCTGTGATCGGCCGCACCCTTTCATTGCCTCTCCAGGAGAACAAAATGCACGAACTTGGTTCGGGCGCCATCGCCCGTGCGCAGGCGGTCTATGACTATGGCGAGACGGCGATCTTCGCCGCCACTGCCGATCCTCGTTTCCATATGCTGCTCTATGTGCCGCCGGCGGTGATGGAAGGCAGGAAGGTGGACCTCCTCGTCGCCGTGCACGGCACCAGCCGCACCTCCGCGATCGAGTTCCGTGACGGTTTCGCCGAGTTCGGGCTCTACAATGATTGCGCGGTCCTGTGCCCCATCTTCCCGGTCAATGTGCGCGGGGACGGGCAGCGCTCGGGCTACAAATACATGGTCGAAGGCGACATCCGCTACGATCATGTCGTGCTCTCGATGGTCGAGGAGATGGCGCGGAAATACGGGCAGGACTGGTCGAAATTCGCCATTTTCGGCTTTTCCGGCGGCGGGCACTTCGCCCATCGCTTCGCCATCCTCCACCCGGAGCGGCTGTGGGCCGCGAGCATCGGCGCACCGGGCTCGGTCACCCTGCTCGATCCCGCCCGCGACTGGTGGGTGGGCATTCGAGACGTGGCGGAGAAGTTCGGCCGGCCCTTCGATCCCGCCGCCCTTGCCCGTGTGCCCGTGCACATGGTCGTCGGCGCACTCGACCTGGAGACCTGGGAGATCACGCACGAGCCGGGCTCGCGATACTGGATGGAGGGGGCCAACGATGCCGGTCGCACGCGGCCCGAAAGGCTCGCCAGCCTCGCAGGCTCCTTCGAGCAAGCGGGCGTGAACGTCACCTTTGACGAGGTGCCCGGCGTGTCGCACGACCGCATGAAGGTCCTGCACAAGGTCAAAGCCTTCCTGACGAAAACCCTTGCCGAGATGCGCGCCCGATGAAGAACGCCACCATTGTCGCTCCCCAGCCCGAAGCCGTCGAAGCGGGCGCCCAGGTTCTCGAACGCGGCGGCAACGCCGTCGATGCGGCGATCACCTGCGCCTTCGTGCAGGGCGTCGTCGATCCTCAGATGGCCGGCATCGGAGGCTTCGGCTCCATGCAGGTCTACATGCCGAAACGCGGCAATCATGAGATCCTCGAATTCTACGCGCTTGCGCCGCTTGCGGCCACGCCGGACATGTGGGTGGACAAGCTTCTCGGCCAGAGCCGGGACGGTTTCGGCTACATCCTCAAGGACAATATATCGGAGATCGGCTATCTCGCCTGCTGCACGCCAGGTTCTCTGAAGGGCTACGAGGCGGCGCTGAAGAGCTTCGGCACGTTCGACTGGGCGGATGTCATCGCTCCGGCAATCGCCTATGCCAGGAACGGTTTCATGGTCCGCTCCCACATGCACTGGTACTGGACGAAGGACCAGAGCGGGGATGGACAGGTCAACACGGTCGACAAGCTGCGTTACTCGCGCACGGGCCGGAGCGTCTACTTCCATCCGGACGGGCAGGTGAAGGGGGTGGGCGATATCCTGCGCAATCCCGAACTTGGCGATACGCTGGAGCGGATCGCCCGCAGCGGCGGTTCTGACATCTTCTACAAGGGCGAGATCGGCAGTCGGATCGCCGCCGACTTCCAGGCGAATGGCGGCCTTATCGGCGAAGAGGACCTTGCGGCCTACAGCATCACGCGGACCGAGCCGGTGTGGGGGGAATATCGCGGCCACCGCATCGCCGTCAGCCCGCCCCCGGCATCGGGCGTCTTCATGCTGGAGCTGCTGCAGATCCTCCAGCATTTCGATATCGGCCAAATGAAGCATGGCAGCGTGGAGCATGTCCGCACGCTTTTCGAGGCCATGAAGCGCATGACCGTGGACAAAGACCTCCATATGGGGGATCCCGCCTATGTCGAGGTGCCGGTCGAACGCCTGCTGTCGAAGGAGAACACGCTCGTCCATGCCGAAAGCATCCGCCGCGGCGAGCGCGCTCATGTGGAACGGCTCGATCTCTCCCAGCGCGACACCACGCATATCTCGGTGATCGACAAGGAAGGCAACGCCGTGGCGCTCACCCATACCCTCGGCAGTCCGTCCGGCGCCATCACGGACGGCCTCGGATTCATGTATAACGGCACCATGAGCCGTTTCGATCCCCGGCCTGGCCACGCCGGATCGATCGCGCCGGGCAAGCGGCGGGCGAGTTCGGCGGCGCCCACGGTCGTGTTCCGCGGCGATGATCCCTACATCGTCATCGGCGCGCCCGGCGGCAGCTATATCGCACCGACGGTGGCGCAGGGCATCATGAACATGATCGATTTCGACATGCCGGTTCTCGACGCGATCGCCGCACCGCGCATCGTGGGTGTCTCCGACACGATCGACATCTGCAACCGCGTCCGGCGTTCCGTCGAGGCGGACCTGCTTGCGGAAGGCTACGAGGTCGCACGATCGCCGCAGACCTATGCCTTCGCCGCGCTTCATGCCATTCGCATAGAGGATGGCGTGTCCAAGGGCGCGGCGGATCCGCAGCGCGACGGCATGGCCATCTCGGTGCCCTGATGATTTCGCGGAGGAACACGCGATGACAACTGCATTGATCCGCCGGACAATTCAGGCCCTTTTCGTCATCTTCGCGATGACGCTGATCGTGTTCCTGGGCGTGAACGTCATCGGCAACCCGGTGGATATCCTCATCAATCCGGATGCGAACCAGGCGGAGCGGGCCCGCGTCATAGCCCAGTTCGGTCTCGACCAGCCCCTGTGGAAGCAGTATCTCGACTTCCTCGGCGGGCTCCTGCACGGGGATCTGGGCAACAGCTTCGTCTACAATCGCCCCGCCTTGGACGTCATCTTCGAGCGGCTGCCGGCGACGCTGGAGCTCGCCGTCGCCGCGCTCGTGATCGCGATCGTCGTCGGGCTTCCGCTCGGCCTCTATGCCGGCCTTTACGCCAATTCCATCGCCGCGCGGGTCATCATGACCGGCTCCATCCTCGGCTTCTCCCTTCCTACCTTCTGGGTCGGCCTGATGCTGATTCTGGTCTTTTCGGTGCAGATGGGCTGGCTGCCGACCAATGGGCGGGGCGAAACGGTCGAGGTGCTGGGCATCCAGTGGTCGTTTCTCACGAGCGACGGCCTGAAGCACCTGTTCCTGCCTGCCCTCAACCTCGCCCTGTTCAAGACCTCGCTCGTCCTGCGGCTGACGCGGGCGGGCGTGCAGGAGGTGCTGCCGCAGGACTACGTCAAGTTCGCCCGCGCCAAGGGGCTGCCGGAGAGCCGCATCGTCCTCGTGCATGTGCTGAAGAACCTGATGATCCCCGTCGTCACGATCATCGGACTGGAGTTCGGCTCCCTCATCGCCTTCTCCGTCGTCACGGAGAGCATCTTCGCCTGGCCCGGTGTCGGCAAGCTCATCATCGACAGTATCAATCTGCTCGATCGGCCTGTCGTCGTCGCGTACCTGATGATGATGGTGCTCCTTTTCGTGACGCTGAACTTCATCATCGATGTCTGTTACACGCTGCTGGACCCGCGCGTCCGGCTGGATGCGAAGGGGTAGGCCCATGTCCGGCATGGTCGAAGCGGAAGAGGTGCCGGTCTCCGAAAACGAGGCGGCCAAGGGCGAGGCGGAACGGCACCGCCTCTTCAGGCTCCTGGAGAAGCCGGGAGCGATGATTGCGCTTGCCGCGCTCGTCATCATCATCCTGCTTGCGGTGTTCGCCCCCTGGATATCGCCGCAGAACCCTTATGATCTCAACCAGATCGACATCCTCGACAGCCGGCTGCCGCCGGGCTCGGAATCCTTCGACGGCGTGCCCTATCTCCTGGGAACCGATGCGCAGGGCCGGGACATCCTCTCCGGAATCCTTTACGGGCTGCGCACATCGCTCCTGGTGGGAGTCGTTTCCGCATTCGCCGCCGCCATCATCGGAACCATGCTCGGCCTATTCGCGGCCTATGCGGGCGGGCGGACCGAAAGCCTGATCATGCGGCTCGTCGACCTCCAGCTTTCCTTCCCGACCATCCTGATGGCCCTGATGATGCTGGCCGTGCTCGGCAAGGGCGTGGTCAATGTGGTGCTCGCGCTCATCGTCGCCGAGTGGGCCACCTATGCCCGCACGACGCGCGGCGCAGCGCTCGTGGAGCGGGAGAAGGAATATATCGAAGCCGCCCGCAGCCTGTGCCTTCCCGGCTGGCGCGTCCTGCTCCATCATCTTCTGCCGAACTGCCTTGCCCCGGTCATCGTCATCGCCACCATGCAGGTGGCCCGCGCGATCAGCCTGGAGGCGACGCTGTCCTTCCTCGGGCTCGGCGCCTCGGTGACGGAGCCTTCGCTGGGGATGCTCATCTCGAACGGATACCAGTACCTGCTTTCCGGCCTCTACTGGATCAGCTTCTTTCCCGGAATCGCTTTGTTCGTGACCATCGTGGCGATCAACCTCGTCGGCGACGGTCTTCGCGATGTCCTCAATCCCAGGAGCACCTGACATGGCACCGCTCCTCGATGTCCGCAATCTCGTGACCGAGTTCCCGCACGGGCGCGGCGGGCACCCCCTGCGCGCCGTCAACGACGTCTCGTTCTCGCTTTCCCGCGGCCGGGTGCTCGGCCTCGTCGGCGAGAGCGGCTCCGGCAAGTCCGTCACCGGCTTTACCATCATGGGCCTCGTCGAGCGCCCCGGCCGCGTGGCCTCGGGGCAGATCCTCTTCGACGGCACGGACCTTGCGCGGCTGTCACCGGAGGAGATGCGCCGCTGGCGCGGCTCGCGTATCGCCATGGTGTTCCAGGACCCGATGATGACGCTGAACCCGGTCCTGCGCATCGAGACGCAGATGGTCGAAACCGTGCTCGCGCATCGCAGCATGTCCCACGCGGAGGCGCGCGCGCATGCCCGTGATGCGCTCGGCAAGGTCGGCATACCCAGCCCGGAGGAGAGGCTCTCGGCTTATCCGCACCAGTTCTCCGGCGGCATGCGGCAGCGCGTCGTCATCGCCATCGCGCTCCTGAACAGCCCGGACCTCATCATTGCGGACGAGCCGACCACCGCCCTCGACGTCACCATCCAGGCGCAGATCATCTCCGAGTTCCAGCGCCTCGCCGAGGAGAACAACACGGCCGTCATCTGGATCACGCATGACCTCGCCATCGTTTCGCGGCTGGCCGACGATATCGCCGTGATGTATGCCGGACGCATCGTCGAGAAGGGGAGCGTGTCGGCGGTCCTCGGCACGCCGCGCCACCCCTATACGCGCGGGCTCATGAACTCGGTGCCGAGCCAGAACGAACGCCGCAAACGGCTGCTCCAGATCCCCGGCATGACGCCCAGCCTGGCAAACCTGCCCGAGGGCTGCAGCTTCCGCAGCCGCTGCACGCATGCGGACGGCATGTGCCTGCAGATGCCGAAGTTGGGGGAGGGCCCTGAGGGGCACGGCTTCCGCTGCTTTCACCCGCTGGAGGAAGGGTCTGTACGATGAACCCGGTGCAGAACGAAGAGACCCCGGTCCTGGAGGTGCGCGACGTCTCGCGCGTCTTCGGGCCGGAGCCGGACCTGGCGGCGCGGATCTCCATCCGCCTGGGCGCGGCAAAGCCGCCGCCCACCGTCCGCGCGCTCGATGGCGTCAGCCTCTCCGTACGCAAGGGAGAGGTGCTGGGCGTCGTGGGCGAAAGCGGGTGCGGCAAGTCCACGCTCGGGCGCATCATGGCCGCCATATCGCCGGCCTCGTCGGGCGACCTCGTCTGGAAAGGGCGCAGGAGCACGGAGATGAGCGGCCCGGAGCGGAAGCGGATGGGCCTCGCCGTGCAGATGATCTTCCAGAACCCCATGGCTGCGCTCAACCCGCGCACGACCGTCGACAGGATCATCTCGGAGGCGCCGCGCGTCCACCGTCTCATCTCCGGCAAGACCGGGGCCTATGTGGACGAATATCTACGGATGGTCGGCTTCGATCCTTCGATGAAGAAGCGCTTCCCGCACCAGTTCTCCGGCGGCCAGCGTCAGCGGATCAACATCGCGCGCGCCCTTGCGGTGCAGCCGGAATTCCTCGTCTGCGACGAAAGCGTTGCCGCCCTGGACGTCTCGATCCAGGCGCAGATCCTGAACCTCTTCATGGATCTGCGCGAAGAGCTCGACCTGACTTATGTCTTCATCAGCCACGATCTCGGCGTGGTCGAGCACATTTCCGACCGGGTGGCCATCATGTATCTCGGGCGGATCGTGGAGGAGGCGCCGGTCGAGGAGATCTTCCGCCGGCCGAACCATCCCTATACCCAGGCGCTTCTATCGGGCATTCCGAGGATCGAACCGAAGAAACAGCGTTTCGAGGCCATAAAGGGGGAACTGCCGAGCCCGCTCGCGCCGCCCGGCGGCTGCCATTTCCATCCCCGGTGTCCGCTCGCGCAGCCGAGATGCAGCCGGGAGGCGCCCGCCATGCGCGCCGTGGCCCCCGGCCATCGTTCCGCCTGCCATCTCAACGGCTGAGCCTCGGCTGTCCGTCAGTCGGTCAGTTCCTGGTCGGGCAGCACGACGAAGATCAGCACCGCGATGATGGTGATGAAGAACCGGAACGCGGATTCGATTCCGTTCCAGGTCTGCGACATCCACATGCCGAACCACTCGCCGCCGATCGACATGAAGCCGACCTGCCAGACGAGAAAGCCCAGCGCGAGGCCAGCGATCGCCCATTTCTTGGCGTGGTTGAAGGCCGATGCGCCGCTCCTCAGCCGGCCCAGCATGCTGAAGGCGCCGATCCAGCACAGGATTGCCGTCAGCGTCTCCATGGCGATGATGAAGTTGTAGGCCGCGTGATGCAGCGTCGGACTGGTGATCGCGCGATATTTGATCGTCGCGTCGGGGAAGATCGTGTCCATCATGAGCACATGCTGAACGAATGCGTAATTGGTGCCGTAATCCGTGATGTTTCCAAACGAGACCAGCGAGGCAAAGAAGGCGATGGCCGCTACAAAGGCCGTCTTCGTCAATCGTGTGATGAACATGAAAGTATTCCCCTGAAGAAATAGAGATGCCTGAACGCGGCAATTCTCCACGGAACGGGTTAATGAGGCCTTATTCCGGTGGCCGTTGCTTTGGCCGTTGTGGACCGTTCAGGCATGGATCCTCGGGGCAAGCCCGAGGATGCTTCCTCCGATCGAAATGTTTGGAGGTGCCGGAGTCCTCTGCTTCGTCATCCTCGGGCTTGCCCCGAGGATCCAAGCCTGAACATCACCATCACCAGCGGGTCGGACATTCGGCGTGAACCCTTCCACCCGCCGGGCGGTACGCTCTCAAGGATGATTGTGCCTGTAATGCGGATGGCCGGGGCTGCGGCCATAGACATCGGTGTAGCCGCTGGTGCCGGCGGATGCCTGGAGGCCGACGAAATAGCCCGAGGCGGCGCCGAAGACGAGGCCGGCGATCAGGGCCACCCACACCCAGTGAATGTGTATCCCGCCGCCGGCCTTCGCCTTTTCTGTCTGCGGCTTCCGTTCCGTCTTCTTGCGCGGCATTGTGGCCCCCTTGATTCCCGCTCGCGGGAAGATCGCCCCTGGCGGGCTTCCTGTAAAGAGCGCGCGTCCCGCCAAGGGTCAGCGGTGCCGCACCAGCCTGCGGATGCGGTTGCGCAGCAGGCGCAGCGCATTGCGCGTCTCGCGGTGGAAATGGATCTGGCCGGCCGCCTGGTGGGCGAGCCGCTCCGTGCCGGGGACGAGGCCGACCACGAAGGTGCCGATGGCGCGCCGCTCCGACCATAGCCGGCTCATCACCGGATGGTCCGGCACCGCGCAAGAATCGGTCGCTGTGATGTTGGGGTCCTCGAGATGGGCTTTCGTCACCTCGATCATCAGCAGCGTGCCGGGGGAGAAGGCGGCGTAGTTCTCGTCATAGGCCGTCTTCCACGTATAGGCCATGCCCGCTTCCACGAAGACCACGAGGCTCGCCAGCGCATGGTTGTTGAGCACCAGTGTATGGATGCGGCAGAGGTCCCGCTCGGCGAGCCTGTACACGGCCTCCCGCGCAAACGCCGCGCGGTAGCGGTCGATCACCATCGCCGTCCGCTCGCGCCCCTTCCAGCCGGAAGCTTCCAGCGTGAGGAAGGTCTCGATCGCCGCGCGGATCTCGTCGGGCTGGCGGGCGATGCGGTGTTCCAGCCGGCCGAGATCAGCAAGGCGCCGCTTGAGGCGCCGGAACTCGCGGTAATGGTGCGAACGCAGGCTCTGCTTCAGATAGGCCTCGCCGTCGAGGCTGCTGTCGAGGAAAGGGCGTTCCGCCTCGCCCGCCGCGATCAGCGGCAGGTTGCGCGCCTCCGCCACCGCGCGCAGCGCCGCAGCGAACGGGCCGTCAAATCTCGTTTCCGGGAAGACGAAGATCTTCGGCAGTTTCAGATGCGGCCGTGCCAGCATGGCGAAGAAATCCTCGATCACGCCGACGGGGTCGTCGCCGTCGACCAGCGGCGTGCCGAGCGGGCCGAAGGGGTGCGCCCAGGCCCGCAGCACAGTGGCGCCCAGGGGAAGCGGCGGCTTCTCGACCGAGAAGGGCACGAGCAGGCGCAGCCTGTTCTTCTCCTCCGTGCCGTCGCGTATGACGGCGAGGCGCACCTCGCGGTCCTCCAGCCGCGGCATGGCCGGCGCCAGGAAACGGGGATTGAAGAAGACGTTGGGCTCGATGGCGCGGGCGGCCAGATAGTCGAGCTCCTCGACCAGATCGAACCCGGCCGATGCGGCGTAGATCGCCATGCGTCGCAACGGGCGCCTGGCGGAAATGAGCTCCATGTCGGCGCGTTCGGGTCCCTCGGAGAGGCCGGCGATATCACTGATCAGTGCGCCGGCGGCGCTGCCGCCGGTCTCTTCCAGAAGAGGCGTGGCCACCATCAGACTGTCTCCTTGGGCGACGGAAGAAACGCCACCATGACGATGCCGAGCTTGCGCCGGACCGTGAAGGCGAGCAGCACAGCCTCGACGACGAGAGCCGTCGACATGCCGATCGCGACGCCCCAGAGCCCGAGCCTCGGGATGAGAAAGACGCTGAGCCCGATATTGACGGCCAGCGTGATGGCGTAGACCACGACACTGCTGTTCTCGTGGCCGCTCATGGTCAGCAGGCTTTCCGCCGGACCCACCGTGGCGCGGAAGATCACCGCCGCCACGAGCAGGAAGAGAAGCGGGTAACCTGCGTCGAAGCCGGGGCCGAACAGCATCAGGATCGGCTTGCCGAGCGCAAGGACGGCAAGCCCCATGATCGTGGCGGGAATGAAGGTCCAGTAGGTCGTCTCGCGCGCGAAGCGCGCAAGCGCTGCCCTGTCGCCGCTGTGCAGATAGGCGGAATAGCGCTGAATGACCCCGGTCCGCACCGCGTAGTAGACAAAATGGACGAGCGCCAGCGCCTTCGTCGTGGCGAAATAGACGGCCACGTCCGTCGGCTGCATGAAGCGGCCGACCAGCAGCACGTCGGCATTGGTGAGCAGGTAGTAGAAGCCGTTGGAAAGGAAGATGGGAAGCGACACGATGAGCCATTCGCGCAGACGGAAGGCCGGCTTGACCGGCCGATGGGGGCTTTCCGTGCCTCTGGCCACATAGGCGATTTGCAGGAGCGTGGTGAGGTAGGTGGCGAAGATGGCCGCCAGCACCGCGGCTGCCGCGTCAGGCTGGCTTCCAGCCATGTGCAGGGTCCAAAGGAAGACGAGGATGAGCATGGGCCGGATGAAGAAGCTCGGCGTCATGGACCAGAGCGGCCAGCCATGCGCGCGCGCCGTCCCCTGCAGCAGGTCGCCGAGCGCGATCATGGGCAGGCAGATGAGCCCGAGATAGAAGGGGAGGACGTAGTAGCTCTGGATCTCCTCCTCGAAGAGCCAGATGCCGAGGGCGCCGGCAAGGGCGAGAGCCGTCGCGGAAAGGAACACGATGCGCTGGCTCGCCACGAGGATGCCGCGCAGCTCGGCCGGTCGGTCCTTGGCCTCGTATTCGGGCACGAAGCGGATCACGCTCGTTTGGAAGCCCAGGCAGGCCGTGTTGCCCAGGATGATCATGGTCACCCAGACCAGCACGAAAATGCCGTATTCGAACCCGCCCATATAGCGGGCGAGCAGCACCTGGCTCACAAAGGCGATGACGGCGTTGACGATGCGCATGCCGAAGGCGATGAGCGACATGCGCCCCGCCTGCCCCCGCGCGTCCGGCGCGGAGACGAGCGCGTCGAACCGGCTGGCCCACGGGCGCGCAAGCGCGGCGAACCTGCCCGGCAGAAGACGTTCAGCTGCTTCCGCCGCCGAAAAGCGCACTCGGAATACCCCCGCTTCTTGAAAACTGGCCTTTTTGTTAGGCCAAAGTCTTTAAAAGCTCGTTGCAAAGGAAGAAAGGCACTTGTTGTGAGGCGTGGCCGTTGTGAAGAGGCAAACCTTGCCCCGCAATGGGGCTTGTCTTCAAGACTCGACTATTTAGCTGCGTCCGTCACCGGCTGTGTCTACATGACCGTCGCCCATCTCCCCACAAGCGGAGATCGACACCTTCACCGCAGCTTTTGCCAATCGCAACGATGGAGTTTTGCCGAGAACCTCTCCTCCCCGTCATCCTCGGACTTGACCCGGAGGATTCATGCCTGACCAATCTCCCACGTCGCAGGCATTGAGGATGAGGAGCACCGGCATTGAGCCTGCATCCCGCTCAAAACGGGGATAGAATCCGCACCTCCAGAATCTTTTTGCGACGCCAACCCTCTGTTCCCACTCGCTATTCGCTGTTTCATCACTCGCTCATTGCACTCTTTTTCTCTCCACCTCGCCGGCCTCCCTTATTCTTTCCCCATCGCTCTCGCGGGAACCGGATGCGCACCGGGTGTTCGGGAGGGCGGCGGAAACCTCCCTCCCCAGGATCGGAACCTGGGGATCCGAGGGCCCGCGACAGGCCGGCGGTGCCGGGGCGGTGGGTGACAGACGCCGTTTCCGGAAAAACGGATGCTGGGTGAGAGACGGCATCGCGGAAACCGCGGAGAAGCCGCCAGGGCTCTCCTTCGGCCCGGCAGAGACCACCCCCTTCATTGGGTGCAGCCGGGAAGGAGAAGGGTCCGAGTGATCGGCCGAGGTCGGGACAGACTCCGGCGGGGGTGAGGAGCGGTCCGCGCAGCGGACGAAAAGCCAACGATTTGGCTTTTCGAGCGAACGAACGCCCGGAGCGAAAGCGGAGGGCCAAAGGGAGCGCCTTTTTAATTTTGTGGCGTGAACGGTGCGCCCCGCTTCCCAAATTCTCTGCAATGGCCAGACGCGAAAGCGGGCGTGGCAATGGTGAGGCACGGCTTGAAACCCGGATCACGGAAACGACGACCCTTCGCACCCCCTCTGGGCTGCCGGGCATCTCCCCCCGCTTGGCGAGCCCGGGCCGGCGGCTACGCGAAAGCCCCGTGACAGTGCTTGTATTTCTTGCCGGAGCCGCAGGGGCAGGGCTCGTTGCGGCCGACCTTGCCCCAGGTCGCGGGGTCGTTCGGGTCGCGCTCCTCGGAAGGCACCGCGCGGGAGTCGGCGCGCGTGAGCGTCATCGTGTCGCCGTTCGCGAACTCGTCCTCGCCCGTGGTCGCATCGACGTGGTGGGTCTGCATGGCGGCAGGCGGGGGCGGCGGCGGGGCCTCGGCCGCTTCGCGCACCAGCTCCACGCGCATGAGCTGCGAGGTGACGACCTGGCGCAGATTGCCGAGCATGGCCTGGAAGAGCTCGAAGGCCTCGGTCTTGTACTCGTTGAGCGGATCGCGTTGGGCATAGCCGCGGAACCCGACGACGGAGCGCAGATGGTCGAGATTGACCAGATGTTCGCGCCACAGATGATCGAGCGTCTGGAGCAGGATCGACTTCTCCACATAGGTCATGATGTCCGGGCCGAACCGCTCGGCGCGGTCGGCCGCCGCCTTGTTCGCCGCCTCGGTGATGCGGGTGCGGATGTCGTCCTCGGCGATGCCCTCTTCCTTCACCCAGTCCTCGATGGGCAGGTCCAGGTTGAGATAGTTGCGCACGCCTTCCCTGAGGCCCGCCGCGTCCCACTGCTCCGCATAGACATTCTCGGGGATATGGCTGTCCACCAGCTCGTCGATGACGTCCTGGCGCATCTCGGCCACGGTTTCGGAGAGGTTTTCTCCGTCCATCAGCTCGATGCGCTGCTCGAAGACCACCTTGCGCTGGTCGTTCATGACGTCGTCATATTTGAGCAGGTTCTTGCGGATGTCGAAGTTGCGCGCCTCGACCTTCTTCTGCGCCTTCTCCAGCGCCTTGTTGATCCAGGGGTGGACGATCGCCTCGTCCTCCTTCAACCCCAGCTTCTGCAGCATGCCGTCCATGCGGTCGGAGCCGAAGATGCGCATCAGGTCGTCCTGGAGCGACAGGTAGAACTTCGAGCGGCCGGGATCGCCCTGGCGGCCGGAACGGCCGCGCAACTGGTTGTCGATGCGGCGGCTTTCATGGCGTTCCGTGGCGAGCACATAGAGGCCCCCGGCGGCGAGCGCCTTTTCCTTCAGCCGCTGCACATCCTCGCGGATGGCCTTCTCCTTCGTCTCGCGCTCCGGGCCTTCCGGCATGTCCTCGAGTTCCTGGGCGATGCGCATATCCGCGTTGCCGCCGAGCTGGATGTCCGTTCCGCGGCCGGCCATGTTGGTGGCGATGGTGATGGCGCCCGGCTTGCCGGCCTGGGAGACGATATAGGCCTCGCGCTCGTGATGGCGGGCGTTCAGGATCTCGAAATCCTTGACCCCTTCCTTGCGCAGCCGGTCCGCCAGATATTCGGATTTCTCGATCGAGGTGGTGCCGACAAGGATCGGCTGGCCCTTGTCGCGGGCCGCCTTGATCTCGCGAACGATGGCCCGGAACTTCTCCTCGACCGAGCGATAGACCTCGTCGTCCTCGTCGATGCGGCTCACCGGAAGGTTGGTGGGGATCTCGACCACGTCGAGGCCGTAGATATTGCCGAACTCCTCCGCCTCGGTCGAGGCCGTGCCCGTCATGCCGGCGAGCTTGTCATACATGCGGAAATAGTTCTGGAAGGTGATCGAGGCGAGCGTCTGGTTCTCCGGCTGGATCTTGACGTGCTCTTTGGCCTCGAGCGCCTGGTGCAGCCCGTCCGAGTAGCGCCGGCCCGGCATCATGCGGCCGGTGAACTCGTCGATGATGATCACCTCGTCGTTGCGGACGATGTAATCCTTGTCGCGCTGGAACAGCCTGTGCGCCTTCAGCGCATTGTTGAGGTGATGGACGATGGCGACGTTTTCCACGTCATAGAGCGAATCGCCCTTGAAGAGGTCCGCCTCGCGCAGAAGGTTCTCGACCTTCTCGGTGCCCTCCTCGGTGAAGGTCGCGGTCCGCTGCTTCTCGTCCACCTCGTAGTCCGCTTCCTCCAGCTTGGGGATGAAGGCGTCGATTGTGTTGTAGAGCTCGGACCGGTCGTCCAGCGGGCCGGAGATGATGAGCGGCGTGCGCGCCTCGTCGATCAGGATCGAGTCCACCTCGTCGACGATCGCGAAATTATGGCCGCGCTGCACCATCTGCGCGCGTTCATACTTCATGTTGTCGCGCAGATAGTCGAAGCCGAGCTCGTTGTTGGTGGCGTAGGTCACGTCGCAGGCATAGGCGGCACGGCGCTCCTCGTCGGACAGGCCGTGCACGATGACGCCGGTGGTGAGGCCCAGGAAACCGTAGACCCGGCCCATCCATTCGGCATCGCGCTTAGCGAGATAGTCGTTGACCGTGACGACATGCACGCCCTTGCCGGCGAGGGCGTTCAGATAGACGGGGAGGGTGGCCACGAGCGTCTTGCCTTCGCCGGTCTTCATCTCGGCGATGGAGCCCTCGTGCAGCACCATGCCGCCGATGAGCTGCACATCGAAGGGGCGCAGGCCCAGCACGCGGTGCGCGGCTTCGCGCACCACGGCGAAGGCGGGGACGAGCAGATCGTCGAGGCTCGCGCCTTCGGCGAGCTTCTGGCGGAACTCGTCGGTCTTCCCGCGCAGCGCTTCGTCGGAAAGCGCCTTCATCTCCTCTTCGAGCGCTCCGATCGCTTCGACGCGAGGCTTGAGCCCCTTCACGCGGCGCTCGTTAGACGATCCGAAAATCTTGCGGGCAAGGCCGCCGAGATTGACCATCCTCCGGTCCTTTCAATTCGCGATGCGCCGACTTCTCGCCGGCATTCCCGCCAGTCGGCCATTTCGGGCAGGCAGCAGTTCCGAGGCATCCGAAATGCTTCTGGACGCTGGATCGAAGGAGAGATAAGAGGGGCTACCTGCGATGTCAACTTCGCGTGGAGGCCATATCCGGCCGCACAAATCCGCCACATCTTGTGGTTACTGGATCATGTGAGGGCCAATGCTGTTGGCCAACCCAAAGAACATTCGACCGGAGAACAATCCATGCATCATTCCCTACGTCGCCATCTGATCGCGCGGGCAGGCGCGGCTGCGATCCTGGCCGCGCTGAGCTGTGCGCCGGCCCTGGCGCAGGAAAGCCCGGTCGTGGCAACGGTGAATGGCGAGCAGATCACCGAGGCGGACCTCGCGCTCGCGGAAACCGAGCTGGGACCGCAATTCGGCCAGATGCCCGAAGACCAGCGCCGCGCTGCCGCTCTTTCGGCCGTCATCGACGTGCGGCTGTTTGCCGCCGAGGCGGAAAAGGAAGGCATCGACCAAAGCGAGGATTTCCAGCGCCGGGCCGAGTTCCTGCGGCGGCGCGCGCTCCACAGCGCCTATATCGACGAGAACGTCGTGAAGCCGATTTCCGAGGAGGAGCTCCGCGCGCGCTACCAGGAAGAGATCGCCAAGATCCCGGCACAGGAGGAGGTGCACGCCCGCCACATCCTCGTGCCCACCGAGGACGAGGCCAAGGCGATCATCGAGCAGCTCGACGAGGGCGGCGACTTCGCCGCGATCGCCAAGGAGAAGTCGAAGGACGGCGCGGCCGCCAATGGCGGCGACCTCGGCTACTTCACGGCGGACGCCATGGTTCCGGAGTTCAGCCAGGCGGCCTTCGCCATGGAGCCGGGCTCCTATTCCAAGGAACCGGTGAAGACCCAGTTCGGCTGGCACGTCATCAAGGTGGAAGACAAGCGCATGCAGGAGCCGCCGGCCTTCGAGCAGGTGCAGGACCAGATCCGCTCCCTCGTCGTCCGCGATAAATATATGGACACGCTCGCCTCGCTCAGGGAAGGCGCCGAGGTCGAGATCCCCAACGCCGATCTCAAGAATGCCGTGGACGGCATGCTGCGCCAGCAGCTCGGCCAGGATGATCCGGCGGCGGCCGGTCAGCAGGCGCCGGCGGACGCGGAGCAACCCGAGACCCCCGCGCAGTAGTCTTGCCCTCGAGGGAAGAGCCGCGGAAGCCCGTCGCTTCCGCGGCTTCCTCACCCCGCCGGCGAAGGCATGCGCGGGCCGGCCGAACGGTTTCGGCTTGCGTCAGAGGGCGGCATGGGGCACACGGAGATGCACCGAGTCCCGCTTCTTTCCGGAATAGCCCATGTCGTCTGCCGTCTCGCCGCTTGCGCCGAAACGTTATCCTAAGATGCCCGAGGTCGAAGGTGTGCGCATCGCCGCCACCGAGGCGGGCATCAAGTACAGGAACCGCAAGGACCTGATGGTCATGGTCTTCGACGAGGGGACGACGGCGGCGGGCGTTTTCACGCGCTCCCAATGCCCCTCGGCCCCGGTCGAGTTCTGTCGCAGGAATCTGCCCCGCGGCAAGGCGCGCATCCTGGTCGTCAATTCGGGCAATGCCAATGCGTTCACCGGCCGGAAGGGACGGGAATCGACCGCCATGACGGCCGAGGCCGCCGCTGCGGCGGCCAGAGCCGGCGAGGACGAGGTCTTCCTGGCGTCCACCGGCGTGATCGGCGAGCCGCTCGATGCCGGCAAGTTCTCGCACCTGCTTGGCGATCTCGTGAAGCAGGCCGAGGCTGGCTCCTGGGAGGAGGCCGCGCGCGCCATCATGACGACGGACACCTATCCGAAATTCGTGACGGCGACGGCGAAGCTGGGCGAGGCGGATGTGGTGATCAACGGCATCGCAAAGGGCGCCGGCATGATCGCACCGGATATGGCGACGATGCTCTCCTTCGTCGCCACCGACGCGCCGATCGCCGCACCGGTGCTGCAGGACCTGCTTTCCAAGGCGACGGCGAAGACCTTCAACGCCGTGACGGTCGACAGCGACACCTCGACGAGCGACACGCTCATGCTCTTCGCCACCGGAAAGGCCGCCGGGCGCGGCGCACCCCTGATCACCGAACCCTCTGACCCTCGGCTTGCGGGCTTCCGCCGCGCGCTAGGCAAGCTCCTGAAGACACTTGCATTGCAGGTGGTGCGGGACGGAGAGGGCGCGCGCAAGCAGGTGGAGGTGACGGTGACCGGCGCGAAATCCGCGCGTTCGGCAAAACGCATCGCCCTTTCCATCGCCAATTCGCCTCTGGTGAAGACGGCGATCGCCGGCGAGGACGCAAATTGGGGCCGCGTCGTGATGGCCGTGGGCAAGGCGGGCGAGCCGGCTGAACGAGACCTCCTTTCCATCTGGTTCGGTGACGTCCGTGTCGCCCATGAGGGCGAGCGGGATCCCGATTATTCGGAGGACGAAGTCTCGACCTATATGAAGCGCGACGAGATCGACATCCGCGTCGATCTCGGGATGGGCCGGGGCAAGGCAACGGTCTGGACCTGCGACCTCACCAAGGAGTATGTCGCCATCAATGGCGACTACAGGAGCTGAGCGGGGCGTGGAGAACGAAGCGGTCGAGCGGCTGGCGATCATCCGGCGTTTCGAGGCGGCGGGATTCCGCGCCTGGCCGGCCACTTCGGTGCAATATGACGGCACCTGGGCGGTGCGGCTGACGGCAAGCCACCCCGCCAAACGGCTGAATTCCATCAACCCGCTCGATCCCAGTGACGACCGACGCCTTGGTGAGCGCATAGCGCTCGCGGCGCGGCGCTTCAAGGCTTATGGCCGGCCGCTCACCTTCCGCATATCGCCGCTCGCAGCGCCGGCGATTCCGGCCCATCTGGACGCCGAGGGCTGGACGGCATTCGGTCGTTCGAAGGTGATGCGGCTGGTGCTGAGCGAAGCGGCCCTCGCAAGCGCTGTCGACCAGATCCCGCTCAAGGACCTCAACCGCTTCGTGTCCGCGGCCTTCGAAGTGCACGGCTACGAGGCCGAACTGCGCCCCGGCTTCACCGAGGTGGTGAGTTCCATCAAGGCGGATACGGGACTCTTCGTCCTCGAGCAGAACGACGTCTCCGTCTCCACTGCGATCTGCGTGCACGACGGCGCGCTGGCCGGGCTTTTCGAGGTGGCGACGGCTCGGGAGCACCGTGGCAAGGGCTTCGGCAAGCGCATGCTTCTCTCGGCGCTGAAATGGGCCTTCACGCGCGGGGCGCGGATTGCATGGCTGCAAGTGGAGGAAAACAACGAGGCGGGGCTGGCGCTCTATCGTGCGCTCGGTTTCGAGGAAATCTACAGCTATCACTACAGACGGCCGGGGCAGGAAGGCTGAACGATGGAGGCGCGCGCAAAGCCTATTCTGCTGGTTGCCGCCTGCGCTCTCATCGATGCCGACGGGCGGATCCTGCTTGCGCAACGGCCGGAGGGCAAACCGATGGCCGGATTGTGGGAGTTCCCCGGCGGAAAGGTCGAGCCCGGCGAGACGCCGGAGGAGACGCTCATTCGTGAACTGCACGAGGAGCTTGGCATCGAGACGAAGGTTGCGTGTCTCGCGCCGTTGACCTTCGCAAGCCACTCCTATGAGCACTTCCACCTCTTGATGCCGCTCTATGTCTGCCGGCGGTACGAGGGCACACCGCATTCCCGCGAGGGGCAGGCGCTCAAATGGGTGCGCCCGCAGCGCCTGCGCGACTATCCCATGCCGCCTGCCGACGAGCCGCTCATCCCTTTCCTGATCGATCTCCTCTGATCGTTAAATCTTCCTTTAGCCAAAGCTGACAATTTGCGCCGGGGACATCGTACCAGCGAGGCCGGACGGAAGATGCGTATAGAGTTCGACGGAGGCTCAGTCGGGAAGAAGACCCTTGTGCGTCTCGGCATGGGCGCAGTGCGGGTCGCGCTGCTCTTCGGGTCGGCAGCCATCGCCTTCGCCTTGATTCTGACGCCTGTTCTCGATCGTCGCACGCGCGACATGGCAGCCCATGGGCTGGATCCGATCGCGACGGGTTCCGTGCCTGGCCGCGTTTTCGTCGAGCGGCGCAGCGTGCTCCAGGCGACGCCGGACGCCATCTGCATCATCCATGAGGACGGGAGGCGGAGCGGCACGTGCTGAGCGCTCATCCCGCCAAGAATTCTTAACGGTTCTCAGCCACCATGGCTAAAGCGGACACGAGGCCACCCATGGTGAAGCAATTCCTGCGCAGCAGAGACGGTGCGACGGCGATCGAATATGCCCTGATCGCCGGAATTCTCGTGCTGGCGATCGTGGCCGGTATGGCCGAGCTCAGCCGGGTGGTCGGCCAGACCTACGGGAATGTGGCCGAGGATCTCGCTGAAGCGGGAAATTGAGAGAAGCCTCAGCGGCAATCCGCGCTTCCGATTGCCGGTCCGGCCGGCTCAGCCATCCTTGTCCTCCGGCGATAGCACATTCGTAAGCGAGACCTTGGCACTGCCCGGCTTGAGCGGTTTTTGCTGGGATTCATGCGGGGCCCAGCCGGAGAGCCAGACGACATTGAAGGTCGCCCGGATGCGGCCGTCCGGATCGGAGAACTGCTCCTGATAGATTTTCGCAGCCCGCAGGAAGAGCCCGCGCGCTGCGGGCCGGCGGCTACGCTCCACGAGCGTGTTGGCGGCACCCATGGCGCGCAGGTCCCGCATGAGATCGAACATGGTATCATAGCGGACCGTCACCGTTTCGAGATCGGCCACGGGAAGGGCGAAGCCCGCGCGCTGCAAAAGCGCGCCGGCATCACGCACGTCGGCGAACGGGCTGACGCGGGGTGTTGCGCCGCCGCTCAACTCAGCCTCGGCCTGAAGCAGGCTTTGCCGCAGCTCCTGCAGTGTACCGGCGCCCGCCATGGCGGCGAGGAAAAGGCCGTCAGGTTTTAAAGCGCGGCGAATCTGCACCAGGACGCCGGGAAGATCGTTCATTTCGTGCAGGGTAAGAAGCGAAACCGCGAGGTCCAGGCTTTCGGGATCGAGCGGGATCGTCTCGGGCTCCGCGACCACACCCTCATATCGGCCCGAAAGCAGAGGCCGATCGGTTTCGACGCGCAGGATGTAATCCGCCTTGCCGCTCCCGGCGATCGCATCAGCAGCATTCTTCGTTAGGCAGAAGATCGCCGCGGCGCGGGGAAACCGGCGCTCGACCGTCGCCAGGCGGTCGGAAAGATCCTCCGCGGCGCGGCGCATCAGGAAGTCCGCGCCTTCGTCGCTGGCGGACAGGGCGCGCAGCTTGCGGGCGAGCGCAAGGTTCAGGTCGAAGATCGGTTCCATGGGCCTTCTTTCGTCGCAGGTGCGCAATCGCACAAAACTGCTATTCTGGCAAAGGTGGGTGGTTTCTTTGCGCGGGCAAGGGATGGGGTTTTTCCGGCGGGCGGGGGTGATGATGCGGGAGTGGCCGGCGCGGCTGCTTTTTCCGCCGGTCTGTCTCGGCTGCCGCAATCTCGTCACCGCGCCCGGCACGCTCTGTGCCGAGTGCTGGCCGAATATACGGTTCCTCGAACGGCCGTGGTGCCCGGTGATGGGCACACCTTTTCCGTACGAGATGGGCGAAGGCTTCCTCTCCGGTGAAGCGATCGCCAATCCTCCGCCTTTCGCGCGGGCGCGCTCGGCGGTGGCCTATCGCGGGGTGGCCGGCCGCATGGGCGCAGGCGCTGAAATTCTCCGACCGCACCGATCTCGCGCCTTGGATGGCGCGATGGATGCTGCGGGCGGCCAGCGAACTCGTCCCGGACGCGGATGTCGTCGTTCCCGTGCCGCTGCATCGACGGCGATTCTTCTCGCGGCGCTTCAACCAGTCGGCCGAACTTGCACGCGCGTTTTCGCGGCTCGCCGGGCTGGACTACCAGCCATCGGCCCTGGTGCGCCGGCGCCTCACCCGCCAGCAGGTGGGCCTGGGTGTGCGCGAGCGCGAGCAGAATGTGCGTGGCGCCTTTGTCGTTCCGCCGGATGGGGAAAGGGTCTTGAGAGGAAAGCGAGTCATCCTCGTCGATGACGTCTTCACGACAGGAGCCACGGCGGCAGCCGCCACGCGGGCGCTGAAACGCGCCGGCGCGCGGGAGGTGGATGTGCTCACTTTCGCCCGCGCGCTGAAGGAAGACTTTGCGTCCGATGATGCCATAACTATATAGGCGGCAAAGGCTTACGGATGAAACCATGGCAGACGTGACGATCTATACCCGCATGGCCTGCGGTTATTGCGCAGCCGCAAAGCGGCTCCTGGAGCGCAAGGGCATTCCCTATACGGAGCACGATGCAAGCTTCTCGACGGACCTGCGCCGCGAAATGGTGAGCCGCGCGAACGGGCGCTCCACCTTTCCGCAGATCTTCATCGGCGATGTCCATGTGGGCGGGTCGGATGAACTTCACGCGCTTGAGCGCGAGGGCAGGCTGGATCCTCTTCTGGAACAGCAGGGCGTTTCGGCGGGAGCGCGCCAATGAGCAGCGCCGTGCGCGTCGCCGCGCTTCAGATGCGCTCCGGTACAGACCCGGATGCAAACCTCGCGGCCTTTGAAGACCTGGTGCGCCAGGCGGCGGGGCAGGGCGCGAAATACGTGCAGAGCCCGGAGATGACCGGGGCGCTGGTGCGCAGCCGGGAGGCTCTCCTGGAGCGTGTCCGGCCGGCGGGAGAGAACCCGCTGGTACGCCGCGGGGCGGACCTGGCAAAGGAGCTCTCGATCTTCATCCATATCGGCTCGACCGCGATTTCCCTCGACGGTGGCAAGGTGGCGAACCGGGCTTTCCTGTTCGGCCCCGACGGCACGCTGATTGCGACCTATGACAAGATCCATATGTTCGACGTCGATCTCGACAAGGGAGAGAGCTGGCGGGAATCCGCCACCTATGCGCCCGGCGAGCAGACGGTCGTGGCTGCCCTGCCCTTTGCCCGCGTGGGTCTTGCCGTCTGCTACGACCTGCGCTTTCCGCAGCTCTTCCGGGCGCAGGCGCTGGCGGGCGCCGAAGTGCTGACCGTGCCTGCCGCATTCACCCGGCAGACGGGCGAGGCGCACTGGCATGTGCTCGCACGCGCACGCGCCATCGAAAACGGCGCCTGGTTGATCGCCGCGGCGCAAGGGGGCCTGCACGAGGACGGGCGCGAGACCTACGGGCATTCGCTGATCGTCGACCCGTGGGGCCGCGTGGCGGCCGAGGCCGACCATGACGAGCCGGCGGTGGTGGTGGCCGATATCGATCCGGTCGCTTCGGCCGCCGCAAGGCGCAAGATCCCCAATCTTGCAAACGCGCGCGACTTTGCCGTCCGGCAGGCTGCCTTCGGGGAGGCCACGGCATGATCCGCTTCGGCCTCATCTGCGACAACGAGCACGAGTTCGAGGCGTGGTTCCGCAGCGGCGAGGATTTCGAGACGCAGAAGAGCCGCAAGCTCGTTTCCTGTCCCGCCTGCGGCTCGCAGGAGGTGCAGAAGGCGCTGATGGCGCCGGCCGTCTCCACCAGCGGCAGACAAGCGCAGGTGGCGCTCGCCATGAGCGAGGAGCAGAAAAAGGCGCTCGCCCAACTCAAGGCGATCTCGGAGAAGATCCGCGAGAACGCCGATTATGTTGGCGAGAAGTTCGCGGATGAGGCGCGGAAGATCCATTTCGGCGAAGTGGAGCCGCGCGGCATCTATGGCGAAGCCTCGCCGGAGGACGTAAAGTCGCTCGCCGATGACGGCGTGGATTTCATGCCGCTGCCCGTATTCCCCGAAGACCGGAACTGAATACCCTTCGCCCCCGTCCCGGTAGGGGCAAGAGGCTCATATCATCGCGTCGGCCTTGGGCTTCTCGGCCAGGACCATGTAGTTGACGTCCATGTCGCGCGAACGGTTCCAGCGGTCCGTAAGCGGGTTGTAGGCGACGCCCGTGCGGTCCTTCGTCACCAGGCCGGCATTGAACAGCGCGCGGTCGAGCTCCTCCGGCCGAACCAGCTTGCCGTACTGGTGGGTACCGCGCGGCAGCCAGCGCAGCACGTATTCCGCGCCGATGATCGCAAGGCCCAGCGCTTTCAGCGTGCGGTTGATCGTCGCCACGAACATGATGCCGCCCGGTTTGAGCATCTCCGCGCACTTGCCGATGAAGAACTCCATGTCGGCCACGTGCTCGACCACTTCCATATTGAGGATGATGTCGAACATCTCCCCCTGGTCGGCCAGGGCTTCAGCCGTCTCGGCGCGATAATCGATCTTCACACCGCTTTCGGCGGCATGCAGCTTCGCCACCTCGATATTGGTTGCGGAGGCGTCGGCGCCCACCACCTCGGCGCCGAGACGCGCCATCGGCTCGCAGAGCAGGCCGCCACCGCAGCCGATGTCGAGGATGCGCAGACCTTCGAAAGGCTTCGCCGCCCGCGGATCGCGCCCGAACTGGGCGGCGACATTGTCGCGGATATAGGCAAGCCGGACCGGGTTGAACTTGTGCAGCGGGCGGAATTTGCCATTCGGGTTCCACCACTCCTGGGCGAGGGCGGAAAAGCGCTCCACTTCGCCGGCGTCAATGGTCGTTCGTCGGGCTTCTGGCATCACATCATCTCCTCTCGCGACAGCATGAAGTCGGTTGAGAGGCGCTTCATGTCAAGCCTTCGCTTGCTTGCAGAACGCTGCTCCTTTGGATATTGAGACCCCGCCGCCGTGGCGGCAGCTTGGAATTCCGACGGTTCAGGCAGGGTCAACCCCTGCGGCAAAAAAAGGCATCTTTCACGACCATGGCGCGCATCGTGATGAAATTCGGCGGGACCTCGGTCGCCGATCTCGACCGCATCCACAATGTGGCGCGCCATGTGAAACGCGAGGTGGATGCCGGACACCAGGTCGCGGTCGTGGTTTCGGCCATGGCGGGAAAGACAAACGAACTCGTCGGCTGGGTGCAGGGCATGCCGAAAGTCGGCGGGCCCAATTCGCCCTTCTACGATGCACGCGAATACGATGCGATCGTCGCGTCCGGCGAACAGGTGACGAGCGGCCTGTTGGCGATCGCCCTGCAGTCGATCGGCGTCGACGCGCGTTCCTGGCAGGGCTGGCAGATCCCGATCCGCACGGACAACGCCCATGGCGCGGCGCGCATCCAGGAAATCGACGGCAGCGAGATCATCAACCGCATGGAGCGCGGGCAAGCCGCCGTCGTGGCCGGTTTCCAAGGCCTTGCGCCCGACAACCGCATCGCGACGCTGGGGCGCGGCGGGTCCGACACCAGCGCGGTGGCGATCGCGGCCGCGCTTCATGCCGACCGCTGCGACATCTACACGGACGTGGACGGTGTCTACACGACCGACCCGCGCATCGAGCCCAAAGCGCGGCGGCTCTCGAAGATCTCCTTCGAAGAGATGCTGGAGATGGCCTCGCTCGGCGCCAAGGTGCTGCAGGTGCGCTCGGTCGAGCTTGCCATGGTGCACAAGGTCAGAACCTTCGTAAGATCGTCATTCGAGGACCCCGACGCGCCGGGCATGAGCGATTTCGTCAACCCGCCCGGCACGCTCATTTGCGACGAGGAAGAAATCGTGGAACAGCAAGTCGTCACCGGCATCGCCTATGCCAAGGATGAAGCGCAGATCTCGCTGCGCCGGGTGGCCGACCGGCCGGGGGTCTCCGCCGGCATCTTCGGGCCGCTCGCCGAGGCCAACATCAATGTCGACATGATCGTTCAGAACATCTCCGAGGACGGCTCGAAAACCGACATCACCTTCACGGTGCCGACGGGCGACGTGGAAAAAGCCCTCAGCGTGCTCGAGAAGGTGCGCGGGAGCGTGGGCTTCGACGCCGTCCAGTCCGAATCGGGCCTGGTGAAGGTTTCGGTGATCGGCATCGGGATGCGCAGCCATGCGGGCGTGGCGGCGACTGCATTTAGGGCACTTGCTGAAAAAGGCATCAACATCCGTGCCATAACGACTTCAGAGATCAAAATTTCTATTCTGATCGATGGTCCTTATGCCGAATTGGCGGTGCGGACTTTGCATTCCGTCTACGGTCTCGATAAGCATTAAGGACAAATGTCTTTAACCTTGTCGTCGGCGCTGCCAGCCCGGCAGCGCCCGTGAGGCTTTGGAGAAGGTCCGATGCGCGATACAGCCGGCGGCCCGCGTGTTCTGCTGAGGCGACTGCGCGAACTGATGGCGGAGGTGGCCGAGCCCCAGGAGCGGCTCGACCGCATTGTGCGCGAGATCGCGCAGAATATGGTTGCGGAAGTCTGCTCGCTCTACGTCCTGCGCGCCGACTCCGTCCTCGAGCTCTATGCGACGGAGGGCCTCAATCCGACTGCCGTCCACCTGGCGCAACTGCGCCTCGGCCAGGGGCTCGTGGGCACGATCGCCGCCAGTGCGCGGCCCCTCAACCTTTCCGACGCGCAGAAACATCCCGCCTTTGCCTATCTGCCCGAGACGGGTGAGGAGATCTATCACTCCTTCCTCGGCGTGCCCGTGCTGAGGGCAGGGCGCACGCTCGGCGTGCTCGTGGTGCAGAACCGAACCATGCGGCACTATCGCGAGGATGAACTGGAGGCGCTGGAGACCGTCGCCATGGTGGTGGCGGAGATGATCGCCACGGGCGATCTCGCGCGGCTCACCCGGCCCGGCATCGAGCTCGACCTCAGGCGCTCCGTCAGCTTCAGGGGACTGCCGCTCAATGACGGCGTGGGGCTCGGCCATGTCGTGCTGCACGAGCCACGCGTGGTGGTCACGAATCTCTTCAACGAGGACAGCGAACGCGAGCTGGAGCGGCTCGAAGTGGCGCTCTCCTCGCTCAGGCTTTCCATCGACGACATGCTCTCACGGCGCGACGTCGCATTCGAGGGCGAGCACAGGGCGGTCCTCGAGGCCTACCGCATGTTCGCCAACGACCGCGGGTGGGTGCGACGGCTGGAAGAGGCGGTGGGCAACGGCCTCACCGCGGAAGCGGCGGTGGAAAAGGTGCAGAGCGACATGCGCGCGCGCATGTTGCATATGACCGATCCGTATCTGCGCGAGCGCATGAGCGATTTCGACGATCTGGCCAACCGGCTTTTGCGCCAGCTCATGGGGCGCGGGCCGGACGCTCTGTCGGAGATCGTGCCGAAGGATGCGATCCTCGTCGCCCGCTCCATGGGAGCGGCGGAACTGCTCGACTATCCGCGTGAGCGCCTGCGCGGCCTTGTGCTCGAGGACGGCGCGCCCACGAGCCACATCGTGATCGTCGCACGGGCGATCGGTCTGCCCACCGCGGGTCAGGTGAAGGGCGCCGTCGCCATGTCGGAGAATGGCGACGCGATTATCGTCGACGGTGAGGACGGGCAGGTGCATCTGCGTCCTCAGACCGACATCGAGACGGCCTATGCGGAAAAGGTGCGCTTCCGGGCGCGGCGACAACAGCTCTACCGCGAATTGCGCGACCGTCCGTCGGTGACGAAGGACGGCGTTCCGATCCAGCTCCTGATGAACGCGGGGCTCGCGGTGGACTTGCCGCAGCTTGCACAATCCGGTGCGGGCGGGATCGGCCTCTTCCGCACCGAGCTGCAGTTCATGGTGGCCTCGACCTTCCCGCGCGTGGAAGCTCAGGAACGGCTTTACCGGGAGGTGCTCGACGCGGCGGAGGGCAAGCCCGTCACCTTCCGCACCATCGATATTGGCGGCGACAAGGTTCTGCCTTATTTCAAGGGCGCCCAGCATGAGGAAAACCCCGCACTCGGCTGGCGCGCGATCAGGCTGACCCTCGACCGCCCGGGGCTCCTGCGCACGCAGATCCGCGCATTGCTGAAGGCAGCCGGCGGACGCGAGCTCAAGCTGATGCTGCCCATGGTGACGGAGATCGACGAGGTGCGGCGGGCGCGCGCCATCATCGACCGCGAGGTGCGGCATCTCTCTCGCTTCGCCTATCTCCTGCCCACCAGCCTGAAGCTCGGCGCGATGATCGAAGTGCCGGCCTTGCTGTGGCAACTCGAGGAGTTCATGCAGGCAGTGGATTTCGTCTCGGTCGGCTCCAACGATCTTTTCCAGTTCGTGACCGCCACGGACCGCGGCAACACGCTGATCTCCGACCGCTTCGACCCGCTCAGCGTGCCCTTCCTGCGTGTGCTGAGGCAGATCGCCCAGGCAGGACAGGCGACGCATACGCCGGTGACGCTGTGCGGAGAGCTCGCGGGCCGGCCGATCTCGGCCATGGCGCTCCTGGGCATCGGCTATCGGTCCATCTCGATGAACCCGGCTTCTATCGGCCCGGTCAAGGCCATGCTGTGTGAACTGCCCTTGCAGGATTTGAGTGAGCGGATGGAAGAGGCTCTTGCCAATCACGGTTCGAAGACCGATATCCGCGCCGAGCTGAAGCAGTTTGCCAGCGAAAACGAAATTCCCCTCTGAGATTTAAGGCGACTTATGGCCGAGCTGCCCCGCGAACGGATGGACCAGGTTCTAAAGCGTTTCGAGCTGATCGAGACGCAGATGGCGGCCGGCCCCACTCCGGAGGCCTATGTCAAGCTCGCTTCCGAATATGCCGAACTGCAGGAGATCGCGAGCAACATCCGGGCGCTCAGGAAGGCCGAAGGCGAGCGTGGTGATCTCGAGGCCATGCTTGCCGACAAAGCGATCGACCGCGAGATGCGTGAGCTTGCGGAAGCCGACCGCGAGGCGGTGGAAGGCCGGATAGAGGATCTCGGCGAAAAGTTGCGGCTTCTGCTTCTGCCCAAGGACGAGGCGGACCAGAAGAACGCGATCCTGGAGATCCGTGCCGGAACCGGCGGCGACGAGGCGGCCCTCTTCGCAGGAGATCTTTTCCGCATGTATGAACGCTATGCCGGTGAGCGCGGCTGGCGCGTCGAGGTGGTTTCCGCCAGCGAGGGCGAGGCGGGCGGCTACAAGGAGATCATCGCGACGGTGGCCGGGCGAGGGGTGTTTTCGCGGCTCAAATTCGAATCGGGCGTGCACCGGGTCCAGCGCGTGCCCGCTACGGAAGCGCAGGGACGCATCCATACCTCGGCCGCCACGGTGGCCGTGCTGCCCGAAGCGGAGGAGATCGATGTGGATATCCGCCCCGAGGACATCCGCATCGACACGATGCGTGCATCCGGTGCCGGCGGCCAGCACGTCAACACGACTGATTCGGCGGTCCGCATCACGCATGTTCCGACCGGGATCGTCGTGGTTCAGGCGGAGAAGTCGCAGCATCAGAACCGAGCCCGGGCCATGCAGATCCTGCGTGCGAGGCTTTTCGACGCCGAACGCACAAAAGCGGCCAGCGAGCGATCGGAGACGCGGCGCCTGCAGGTCGGCACCGGAGATCGCTCCGAGCGCATCCGCACATACAATTTTCCACAGGGCCGCGTCACCGATCACCGGATCAACCTCACGCTCTACAAGCTCGACCGGGTGATGGAGGGTGAGCTGGACGAGGTCATCGACGCGCTGGTCGCCGACCACCAGTCGAAACTGCTCGCCGAAGAAGGCGCGGAGACCTGAGATGCCCCCGGTCACGCTGGCCTGGCTGTTGCGGGAGGCGAAGCAGCGGCTGGCGAATGCGGGCGTGGACGATCCGGCGCTCGAGGCGCGACTGATCGTCGAGCATTTTTCGGATACGACCCAGACGCAGGCGATCACGCATCCCGGTTGCGAGGTGGAAAGCGCGACGGCGGAGCAGGTGATGGCTGCGGTGGATCGCCGGATCACCGGCATGCCGGTCCATCGGATTCTGGGCCATCGCGGATTTTACGGGTTGAAGCTTACGCTTTCCCCCGGGACGCTGGAGCCCAGGCCGGATACGGAGACGCTGGTGGACCTCGCACTGCCGGAAGCACGGCGGATCGCGGCGGCGAAGGGGACATGCCGCATCCTCGATCTGGGTACCGGAAGCGGGGCCATCGCGCTCGCGCTTCTGAGCGCCGTGCCTCAGGCAAAAGCCGTCGGCACCGATATTTCAGCCGACGCCCTTGAAACCGCAAACCGCAATGCCGACATGAATGGTGTGGCGGAGCGCTTTGTCGCTCTGCGATCCGACTGGTTCGAAAGTGTTGACGGCCAGTTCGATTTGATCGTCTCCAATCCGCCCTATATCCCCACGGCCGAGTTGGAGACCTTGCCGCGCGAGGTGCGCGAGCACGATCCGAAGGTGGCGCTCGATGGAGGCCCGGACGGGCTTTCACCCTATCGGGTGATCGCCGCTGAAGCATATGACCGCCTGACGAGGGAAGGCTTTGTAGCCGTGGAAACGGGTTACGACCAGAAAGCAGCCGTAGCCGGGATTTTCACCGCCGAGGACTACGCGGTTCTCAAGACTGCGCGCGACTTGGGCAGGCGAGACCGGGCCCTTCTGTTCGCACCTGTGCGCGAAAGAACACATGCCGAAAAAACACTTGGCAAAGTGGCGGAATGCCGCTAGGTTCGCGCCTGCCGATGAGACGAAGCAGGCAGCGCCGTTTTCGATTCGGTTCCCGCGGACAGACTGCTTAAACGCGTTTTCGACGCATATGCTTCGTGCGGGGATCATCGGGCAAGTGGATACGAAGCGGATAGAGTGGCTTTGCGGCCGCCTTTAGGATGCGGCAGACCGCGAGGGGGTAATTTAACGGAAACGACCTCTGCGCTCGTTTTCTCAGCCGATCAACACGCGAAAAATCTATAGTCGTCTCGAAAAAGAGAATGGAATGAGGCCACAACAGCAGAACAGGCGCATGCGCGGACGCGGGAATAACCGAAAGGGCCCGAATCCGCTCACTCGCAGCTACGAAAGCAATGGCCCGGATGTGAAGATCCGCGGTACAGCGCAGCAGATCGCCGAGAAATATACCACGCTTGCTCGCGATGCGCAGAGCTCCGGCGATCGGGTGATCGCGGAAAACTATCTGCAGCACGCGGAACATTACAACCGGCTCATCGCCGCCGCCCAGGCGCAGGTGCAGCCGCAGCAGAACATGCGCGAGAGCCGAGACGATGATTCGGACGATCTCGATGAGCGCGAGGAGCAGGAAGCGTTCGGTTTTCCGAACTTCAACAACAAGCCAGCCGCGCCCGCCGTCAATGACGGCTCGGGACCGCAGCCCGTGATCGACGGGATGCCCGCCGAGGTGGCGCTCAATCGCGAGGCGGGTGGTTCGAACGGCAATGGCCGCTCGAACGGCCGCAACCGTGGTGGAAACGGTGCGCATCCGGGGGCCAACGGACAGGCGGCCGCCGGCGAGCGGGCCGCAGCCGATAAACCGGAGAAGGCACAGGAGGCTGAGCCGGCTGCCGCGAAAGCCGCTCCCGAGAGCGTCGCGGAAGAGGCGCCGACGCCTAAGCCAAAGCGCATCCGCAAGCCACGCGCCAAGAAAGCCGACGAGGCAGCGCAGCAGGCCGAGGCCGCCGGTCCTACCGAGGAAGCAGCAGCACAAAACTGACGGTTGCCACGGCAACCAGTAAACTGAAAACGGCGGGCATTTGCTCGCCGTTTTGTGTTTGTGCAGTGATCTTGTGTCTCTTTCCGAAAGCTCCCATATCTCGATTGGTTGGACCTGCCGTTGCCGGGCGTTGACCCTGATCAACGCCCTTGGGGGTCCGTCACATTAGCCTGTTGGACGCCGCGTTGCGGGTCCGGCGTGGAGATGGAGACGCGAGAAATGAACATTGAGAAATACTCCGAGCGCGTGCGCGGCTTTATTCAGTCCGCTCAAACGCTTGCCCTGTCCAGAAATAACCAGCAGTTCACGCCCGAGCACATTCTGAAGGTGCTGGTCGACGATGAGGAGGGCCTTGCGGCGAGCCTCATCGAGCGCGCCGGCGGACGCGTGCGCGACGTGAAGCTCGGCGTCGAGGCGGCGCTGGATGCCCTGCCGCGCGTCGAGGGTGGAAACGGGCAGCTCTATATGGCGCAACCGCTCGCCAAGGTCTTTTCCACGGCGGAGGAACTCGCCAAGAAAGCCGGCGATAGTTTCGTCACCGTGGAGCGCCTGCTCACGGCGCTCGCCATGGAGAAATCCGCCAAGAGCGCGACGATCCTCGCCAATGCCGGCGTGACACCCACGGCGCTGAACCAGGTCATCAACGACATCCGCAAGGGCCGCACCGCCGATTCGGCGAGCGCCGAGCAGGGCTATGACGCGCTCAAGAAGTATGCACGGGATTTGACCGCGGAGGCGCGGGCGGGCAAGCTCGACCCGGTGATCGGCCGTGACGACGAGATCCGCCGCACGATACAGGTGCTTTCGCGCCGTACCAAGAACAACCCGGTTCTGATCGGTGAGCCCGGCGTGGGCAAGACCGCTATCGCCGAGGGCCTCGCGCTTCGCATCGTCAATGGCGATGTGCCCGAATCGCTCAAGGACAAGCAACTGATGGCGCTCGACATGGGCGCGCTGATTGCGGGCGCCAAATATCGCGGCGAATTCGAGGAGCGGCTGAAAGCCGTGCTTTCGGAAATCCAGGTCGCGGCCGGCGGCGTCATCCTCTTCATCGACGAGATGCACACGCTCGTGGGCGCCGGCAAGGCCGATGGCGCGATGGACGCTTCCAACCTCCTGAAGCCGGCGCTGGCGCGCGGAGAGCTGCACTGCGTGGGCGCCACGACGCTCGACGAGTACCGCAAGCACGTGGAGAAGGACGCTGCGCTCGCCCGCCGGTTCCAGCCGGTGTTCGTGGATGAGCCGACCGTGGAGGACACCGTCTCCATCCTGCGCGGCCTGAAGGAAAAATACGAGCAGCACCACAAGGTGCGCGTCTCCGACTCGGCGCTGGTGGCGGCGGCCAATCTGTCGAACCGCTACATCACCGACCGCTTTCTGCCCGACAAGGCGATCGACCTCGTGGACGAGGCCGCCTCCCGGCTTCGCATGCAGGTGGATTCCAAGCCGGAAGAGTTGGACGAGGTGGACCGTCGCATCATGCAGCTCAAAATCGAGCGTGAAGCGCTGCGGGCGGAGAAGGACGAGGCTTCCAAGGATCGGCTCGAGAAGCTGGAGAAGGAACTCGCTGGGCTCGAAGAGGAATCAAGCCGCCTGACGAACACCTGGAAGGCGGAGAAGGACAAGCTCGGCCTTGCCGCCGATCTGAAGCGCCAACTCGACGAGGCCCGCAATGAACTCGCGATCGCCCAGCGCAAGGGCGAGTTCCAGCGCGCGGGCGAACTCGCCTATGGCCGCATCCCCGAGTTGGAGAAGAAACTCGCGGACGCCGAGGCCACGACGGAGGGCGCGCGGAGCATGGTCGAGGAGACCGTCACGCCGGACCACGTCGCGCATATCGTTTCGCGCTGGACGGGCATCCCGGTCGACAAGATGCTGCAGGGCGAGCGCGAGAAGCTGCTGCGCATGGAAGACGAGCTGGCGAAGCGCGTGGTCGGCCAGGGCGAGGCGGTGCAGGCCGTCTCCAAGGCCGTACGGCGCGCCCGCGCGGGACTGCAGGACCCCAACCGGCCGATCGGCTCCTTCATGTTCCTCGGCCCCACGGGCGTGGGCAAGACGGAGCTCACCAAGGCGCTCGCGGCCTTCCTGTTCGATGACGAGCAGGCGATGGTGCGGATCGACATGTCGGAATTCATGGAAAAGCATTCCGTGGCCCGGCTGATCGGCGCGCCTCCCGGCTATGTCGGCTATGAGGAAGGCGGTGTCCTGACCGAGGCGGTTCGGCGCAGGCCGTATCAGGTGATCCTCTTCGACGAGATCGAAAAGGCGCACCCGGATGTGTTCAACGTTCTGCTCCAGGTGCTCGACGACGGGCGGCTGACCGACGGCCAGGGGCGCACGGTCGACTTCCGCAACACGCTCATCATCATGACCTCCAACCTGGGGGCGGAGTATCTGGTCAATCTCGCCGAGGGCGAGGATGTGGACAAGGTGCGGAGCGAGGTGATGGCCGTGGTGCAGGCCTCCTTCCGCCCCGAGTTCCTGAACCGGGTGGACGAAGTCATCCTGTTCCACCGGCTGCGCCGGGAGGACATGGGCGACATCGTGCGCATCCAGCTCAAGCGGATCGAACGCCTGCTCGAAGACCGCAAGATCACCCTCGACCTGGACGAGGAGGCGATCGACTGGCTCGCGGAGAAGGGCTACGACCCCGCCTACGGCGCGCGGCCCCTGAAGCGGGTAATGCAGAAGGAGCTGCAGGATCCGCTCGCCGAAAAGATCCTGATGGGCGAGATTTTCGACGGCTCTACCGTGAAGGTCACCGCCGGTTCCGACCGGCTGATCTTTCGCCCCCGCAAGAACGCCGAGGAAGCCCAGGCGGCATGATAGTTCCGAAAGCCCGGTGCGGAGATCCGTACCGGGCTATTGCGGGAGGGCGAGATGCTGCTCGACGAGTATAACGGTTTCTGTGCGTCTCTGCCCCACGCCACTCATGTGGTGCAGTGGGGCGGCGCCCATGTCTGGAAAGTGGGCGGCAAGGTTTTCGCCATCGGCGGTTGGAGCCATGGCGAGAGACTGGCCGTCACCTTCAAATGCTCCGAACCGGCATACGATATCCTCAAGGAGCAGCCGTGCCTGAGGCCAGCGCCATACCTCGCATCCCGCGGCATGACGTGGATCCAGCGGCAGACCGGCGAAGCCATGGATGATGCGGCTTTGAAAGACTACCTCCTGTCGAGCTACCGGCTCGTCGCCGCCGGTCTGCCCAAAAAGCTTCGCGTCGAGCTGGGATTGACCTAGGCTCAGTGAGGGCTCCCGGATCAGAGTATCGGACGTCGCGGTCAGGCTTTGTTAGCCATTTTCATGTCGGGTTCATCTTGTATCGCGCAAGGTGGAATTGGCGCGAATCGCGCCTTCGCGGACGGGTAAGTCGGGGAGCAGCACTTGAAGAGATATCCGCTGGCATTTCTTTCCGGCCTTCTTGCCGCGCCGGCGTTGGCCGCGGCACCGGCCCTGGATGTCGAGGCGCGCGCAGAAAGGCAGGACGACCCGGTCGTGCAACTCGCTCAGGCCTATGATTTCGATGTCTATATCGACCAATACGGACGTGAGATCGTCGTTGATCCGCGCACCGGGAGAGTCGTGGAGATCCGGCCTCCGCTGGCGCAGCCGCAGCCGATCGCGCCGAGACCCGAGTTCCGGGACTATCGGGCCGGGCGACGTGACTATGATTTCACTGATCCGAGAGATGTGGAGCGTTTCCACCGCGACCGCGAGGCGGCGATCGCGCGAGGCTGGACTCCCGAACCGGGCTACGGGGATCCTGCCTATCCGCCTGCGGAAGAGTATCCTTACGAGGACCGGGAGTTGCCGCCCGACCAGCCGGACTATGATTACGGCGCTCCGCCGGGCGCCGACGGCATCAAGCGTGCGCCTCTCGCTCCACCACCGGGCACCGGGGATTTCGCATCGGCTCCGCCATCGGACGGGGGAACGTTGCCCGATGCACCAGGCGTCCGGCAGCCGCAGCCCACGCTGCCCGGCTCGCCCGACATCAACGTCCCCGGCTCGCGCCGCGCGAGCGAGGATGTGGCGTCCTATCAGGTGCTTCTCGACCGCGCGGGGGTTTCGCCCGGCGTGATCGACGGGCACATCGGCGACAATGTCAACAAGGCGATAGAGGCCTACTACGAGGTCACGCGAGAGCGCCTGAAGACCTACGACAAGGAATGGATCGAGGCGGAGCTCGAAAGGACGGGCGGACCGGCCTTCATCGATTATACCATCACCTCGGAAGATGCCGCCGGACCGTTCATCGCATCCGTGCCGGAGGACTACAGCGCGAAAGCGCAGCTGGAACGCCTGAGTTATACGCGGGTGAGCGAGATGCTCGCGGAACGTTTCCACATGGACGAGAAATTCCTGATCGACCTCAACCCGGGCGCCAATTTCAACCGGCCCGGCACCATCATCAAGGTTGCCAATCCCGGTAAGCCGGAGACGAGCGCCGTGGCGCGCATCGTTGCCGACAAGAACCGGAAGCAGGTGCGTCTCTATGACGAGAGCGGCAGGCTGATCGGCGCCTATCCGGCGACGATCGGTTCATCCGACACGCCGTCGCCTTCGGGCATCCATCAGGTGGAACGGGTGGCCCTCAATCCCAATTACACGTACAATCCGAAAAAGAACTTCAAGCAGGGCAACAACGAGAAGGTCCTGACGATACCGCCCGGGCCGAACGGCCCTGTCGGCTCGGTCTGGATCGCGCTCTCCAAGCCGACCTACGGCATCCACGGGACGCCCGATCCGTCGAAGATCGGAAAGACCTATTCCCACGGCTGCGTGCGCCTGACCAACTGGGACGCGGAGGAACTGGCCAAGCGGGTCAAGCCGGGCGTCACGGTGGAGTTCGCCGACTAACGCGAATGCTTCACTTCAGCCGCGGTATCCGGACCGATATTCGCGGTCCGTAAACCCGTTTTCAGTTGCAGGGATCACTCGGAGATGCCGGCCACGGGAACGGGGCTGGTGAAATTATCCTGCAGAAGGTCTTCGATGCGGTCGCGCTCGCGGGTGAAGGCCTCGAGCGTCTCGCCTTCGAGTGTGCGGCTGTCGGGCAGGCGCACGCGCATCGGGTCGACCTTGCGGTTGTTGACGATCACCTCGTAGTGAAGGTGATTGCCGGTCGCCTGGCCGGTAGCGCCCACATAGCCGATCACCTGGCCCTGGCGCACGATGGCGCCGGACACGACGCCTTTGGCGATCGCGCTTTGGTGGTTGTAGGAGGTCTCGTACCCGTTGGCATGACGGATGATGGTCTGGCGGCCATACCCGGCGGACCAACCGGCCTTTTCCACGACACCATCGCCGGACGCGATGATGGGAGTACCGCGTGGCGCCGCCCAGTCCACACCAGTGTGCAGGCGGGAATAGCCGAGGATGGGATGCCGGCGCATGCCGAAGCCGGATGTGAAGCGGCCGTTCGGCACCGGGTTGCGCAGCAGGAAGGGACGCGCGCTG